>JASFKQ010000006.1:0-41903 GCA_050118555.1 Lysobacterales bacterium | reverse complement strand
GACGGTACAGGGTCGGCACTGGCCGGTCACCAAGGCGGATGAGCACTACGATCTCGTGGTCGTGGGCGCCGGCATCAGCGGCCTTTCCGCCGCCTACATTTACCGCCGGGACGTGAACCCCGAGGCACAAATCCTGGTGCTCGACAACCACGACGATTTCGGCGGTCACGCCAAGCGGAACGAGTTCGAGCTCGACGGCCGGATGTTCATCGGCTACGGGGGCACGATGTTCATCGAGGCGCCATGGACCTACCCGGCCGTCTCGAAACAGGTCATCCGCGAGCTCGGCATCGAGACCGAACGCAATGACGAGTTCTATCACGACGAATTGTTCGCGTCGTATGGCCTCGGCGGAGTCAGCTTCTTCGACAAGGAGACCTTCGGCGCGGATTTTCTGGCCACCGGCGCGCATGGCTTTGGCGGCTCGATAGACCAATTACCCCTGTCGGTGGCCGGCAGGGCGGAACTGCAGCGGCTGTACGCTGACACGGACAACTATCTGGAAGGCAAGACCCCGGAAGAATCCCGCGCGATACTCGAGTCGCTCAGCTGGCGTGACTATCTCCGGACCTACGGTGGGTTTGGTGACGAAGTCCTCGCCTACGTGCAGAAGCTGCCGCACAGTTACTGGGCCATTGGCGCCGATGCACTGCCGGCCTGGATGGCGCAGCTCAGCGGTTATCCTGGCTTTGCGGCCAAAGGCGGAGAAGAAAGCGGCGGTGCATTGGAAAACCGTGGATTCTTCTTCCCGGACGGCAACGCCTCGGTCGCCCGCCTGCTCGCGCGCAAGCTGGTTCCCGAAGCGGCGCCCGGCCACACGATGGAGGATATCGTCAGCGCGCGCTTCGATTATTCCCGGCTGGACCGGCCTGAAAACCACACCCGAATCCGGTTGAACAGCACCGTGGTTGACCTGCGGCACCGGAACGGCAAGCTCGACGCCGAAGTCGACATCACCTGTGTGAACAACAACGAAGCGCACACCATTTCGGCGGGCAAAGTCGTCTGGGCCGGCTACCATGCGATGCTGCCGTATATCTGCAAGGAAATTCCGATGGGCCAGGTGACGGCGCTACGAAGTTCGGATCGCGCGCCGCTTGTCTACACCAATGTGCTGATCCGCAACTGGCAGAGTCTGGCCAAACTGGGGATGCACCGGGCTTACTGCCCCGGCAGTTTCTTCCAGACAGTGATGTTCACGCATCCCGTGAGTATGGGCGATTACCACTTTGCTCAATCACCTGAGGAGCCCGTCATTCTCCACCTGCAGCATATTCCGACTGCGCCGGGTCTTCCGGCGCCCGAGCAGTTCCGGGCCGGCCGCAGGGCCCTGCTTGGGACATCGTTCGAAACCTTCGAGCGCGAACTGCGCGACCAGCTCGGTCGCATGCTGGGTCCCGGCGGCTTCGACCCGGCGCGCGATATCGCCGGAATCACGGTCAACCGCTGGCCGCACGGCTACGCCTACTCGGTCGACGCCGGGGATGTCGCCTGGTCGCCGGATCGCTGGCACCACCAGACCCGTCCCTGGATCGAAGCACGACAGCGGGTGGGCAACATCGCGTTCGCGGGCACCGACGCTGCTTCCAACGCGATGACCGAAGCGGCCATCGAGGAGGCCCACCGCGCGGTGCACAGCCTGGCTGGAGAGGCCGGTTGATGAGATCGGTGCGGTGGGGTTGGGGTCGGACCGCTCACCTCACCGCTCACCTCACTGCAAATTCAACAGGATAACTTACGAATTCCCGGGATTCGCGTTCTTGAATCGCGATTTGGGCACCGAAACGAGTACTTTAAGAGGTCCTCGGCAGACTCCGATCACACGTCCCTGAATACACCGTAATGGTAGGCGCCTTCGATGACGCCGCTGGTGTAATAGCCGCTGAGTCCCTTGAAGCCGCCACGGGCGAAATACACCTCGAGATCCGGATTTTCAGCCTGTGCCTCATGCACCTGGGCCACCAGCTGCTCGTCCGCGTTGCGGACCAGAACGCCTGAGAACCCGGCGGTGAGGGGAAAAATGTCGTTGCCGCTGTCGCCGCAGAACACGACCTCTTCCCGGGCCATTTCATGGGCGTCGGCAACATACTCCAGGGCGGTCTTCTTGGTCGCGCTTTCCGGCAGGAAGTCGAGCAATCCCTTGCCGTCCTGCGAATCGAAGCTGTAGACGGTCACTTCGTCGAAACGACCTTCCACCCTCCGTTCCACTTCAGCCAGAACCGCATCCCTTCGGGCATGATCGACATAGTAGCTTTGCTTGAATTCGTTGAGGTGTTCGGCCTCCTGCAATCGCAGACCGTCTATACCTTCGACCGCATCGGCGATCGCACTGGCGCACCAGCGCGGGCTGGCCTGCTTGACCCGCTGCTCCCAACCCCGATCCCAACGCCACTCGCCGTTTTCGAAGTGGCGGATGGTGGTGCCGACGTCGCCACACAAAATGTGTGGATGGCGCACGCCGAACTCGCGTATGGCCGCCTCTGTGAGCCGCAGATTGCGGCCCGTCACGTACACGACCAGAACGTCCTGCTGCTGTGTGAGTTCGTTGAACAGATCGATCGCTCCTCGATCACCCTCCCACTTGCCGTTGGGAAGCAGGGTCCGGTCGAGATCAGTCGCCAATATTCGCATTTGCTTCCTCCGGGGAAGGCTGCCTGAATTATCGATAGGACAGCACCGATGCCTCGCCTCCGGCGGGCCGGTGCGTAATGGTGAACCCGGAATCGCGCAGATTGGCCGCCAGCGCGGCCTCCGCCTCGCCGTTTCGCCAGGTCATGCGCAGTTCGTGCTCGGGCGTATCTTCCAGGGTGAGTTCACCCTCGAAGGCGGGCGAGGTGTTACGCAGCCGGATCAGCTGAAGCTGGTCCTGAACGACGATGCGTTTCAGACCTTGCTCGATGTCACCGTGCTCCAGTGTGGTGCGATTGATCTCCTTGTGGCCACCGGTCGCACCCCTGTCCGCGGCCTCGTAGTCATTGCGTCCGGCGAACAGATCCAGGTACCACACCTGAGGGATACCGGGCATGAACATCTGGATGGCGCGCGCGAGCCGTAGCTTGCGCTCATCCTCGCCGAGCGCGCTGAAAAAGGTGGCGTTCACCTGATAGTAGGCGATTTTCCGGCCATCTGGCCCGTACAGGTTCTTGACCCTGCCGCCGCGGGCCATGATGCGGTCGATGACCGCTTCGATCTGTCGCTCGCTGAGCAGACCCTTCTTCGAGACCCCGGGGATGTCCTTTCCGCGCAGGTCCAGCACGGGTATGCCGTCATGGCAACCCAGCATGTTGACGGTCCGGATGTTCTTCTCCAGCAGTTCCCGGATCCAGCGCAGCAGGTGACGGTTGGTCGCTCGGTCCAACGCGTCAATGAGCAATCCGGGCAAGAAGAAGTCGTAGACGACGAAGCCCCGCGCGGCGACTTGTTCGTGTAGTCCGAACCCGTACTCGGAATGGATCTCGGGCAACAGCGTCAGGCCGTGGCTGTCCGCCATCGATTTCAGACGGTCGAGGTACTCCCAGGTGCCTGGCGTGTTGAAGAAGTTCGTCTCGCCCGGTGCCTTGTGAAGGTAGGCGAAGGCGTCGAGCCGAATCAGTTTCGCCCCGTATTCACGCAATTTGCCCAGGGTTTCATCATAAAAGGCCCAGACCTTCTCGGAATTCGCATTGAGGTCCATCTGGCCCAGATACTTGCGGTTCTGCTCGACCAGCGCCAGCACAGGCTCCCTGAATGCCTCGCATGCACTCCAATCGGCCTCGGCAGGAGGAATGCGCTCCCGGATGGCGCCGTTGACGATCTGGGTTATCGCCCAGGCTTCCGCCCGGCCCACGCCCGGAACCGCGTCGAGGTCCCGCAGCGCGAGTTCCCCGTAGGTGACCTCCTGGTAGAAAGTATTCCAGTAGGGCCGGTCGGTACCGTCCGGGAAGCGCACTTTCAGGATCGGCAGGCCCGGTTTGCGCATGAACAGGACTTTCAGGCATTCGTCGTCCGGGATGATGTAACCCTCGGGACCCATTTCCCCATAGCCAGCCCAGAACGCATTCCAGTCGATGAAGAAATCCCGGTACTCGGAGTCGTCGCCACGTTCCAGCATGTCCTGGAACTGCGGCGATCCGACCGAAAGATGGTTGAGTACCAGATCGAACTTCAGATTCACGCCAAGATGATCAAGTTCCTGCAGGTCCTCAGGCCGGACCAGCTCGGCGTTCAGGTCATAGTCGACCACCGAAAAGCCACGATCAAGGTCACTATTGAAGAAGGTGGGCAAGACATAGAAGAGGGAAAAGGTGTCTGCAAACTCCGGGCGTTTCAACATGTCGATGGTGTCCGACAAAGCCTGCCCGATGCTGTCGGGATATGCGTTCAGCATGACCCCCCCCTGCAATTTGTCAGGCACTTGCGCCCCCCTATTCCTCGTCCTGAGTCCCGGCCAGAGCCAGAATTGCCTGCGCCAACCGGACGAAGCGGTTCCTGGCCAGGTCCCGCGCCGTCTCGACCCCCAACAACTCCTTCAGGAGCTGTGCTTGTCGCGGCGTTACTCCATCGATGCCCGTTATCGGTCCATCGGCGATTGCGATCACACCCGGTCCAACCTCGCCCGGATCGGCGTCCTCCTTCCCGAGGGCTTCGAGCTGGGCATCGGCGAGTACCGCGATACTCACGGCACGCTCCACCATTCGACAGGTCGCCAGGTCACCGATCGAGCGAATGCCGAACGCAGATTCCAGCTTTAGACCGGTTTCTTGCGACAGGCCCTTCAACGCGGCGACGGGTGCGTCGGCGAGTTCCGCGGCGGTCTTTGCGTGGTGGGCTTTGATCGTTGCGCCGCGGAGGAATTCGCTGTCGGGCGTTCGGGGCGTGGGCGTAGCCGGGTGCCCCATGGGATTCATCAGCCTGTGCAAGCCGGAGAGCAATGTCTGAACGGTACGAATCGGCGCGTCCAGACGGTTACTCACTTCGTCCGCGTTCAAGCCCTGCGAAAAGGACTGCAGCGACTCGACGACTGCCCCGGCTGTGTTCTGCAGGCGCACGAGCTGCTCCTTCGTGTAGGGCGGCGCATCGATAAGGTCCCGGTTGGTCTTCGCCAGCGATTCCAGCGCTTCGCCACTCAGTTCCAGCAATCGGTCGATGGCCCGCTGGCGCAGCCCGCAACTCGCAAACAGCTCCTTGAACTGCTCCACCATTTCACCGGCTTCGGTCAGACTGAGCAGACTTTTGATGTCGGTCTCGTATTTCCGGTCAATCTCCCGGGTGACTTCCGCCAGGTCGGCCCTCAGGTCGCCGCCGACGAATCCGCGTTTCTGGGCACGGGCATACACGTCATGGCTGATGAGCACCCAGCGCTCGTGAGCGGAAATCCGCCGCTTGGGCGGGTTGTTTGCGGAAGCTATGGCGGAGGACATGTGCGGCGGCGAGCCCGAAGCCTGCCTGCCTGCTGTTGAATTGTGTGTGGCTGTCATGACGCGCTACCCGGAAGACGGGCGGGGTTTCCCTTTCTAGGGTGGCAAGGCGGGCACTTTGAGTCAAGTCGCGGCGCGTTTCACGGTAATGCTGAGCGCGCACGCGGATATTGCGGCCTGTCTCTGGCATCCGTAGCGGCGGCTGGAACGGTCATCACATCACTGCGAGTGAATCCACTCCACGACGGTGTCGAGGTAGCCGCTTGCCAGCGCCTCTTTTCCGCTGTCGTCGATCACTTCGAGGTCGTGATTGGCATCAGGGAAGTACCGGACCAGGAAGGACCCCGTATTGCGCTGCTCGAGCGCTTTTCCGAAACGATACCCGGCGATCTGCCAGGGGCATACGCGATCCTGTTCTCCCAGCAACAAGAGCACCGGGGTCGCGATGCTGGCGACCACCGGCACCGAGTCGAAATCCGCAACGTGCCGAAACCAGTTCCACATCCAATGGTCGGCAACCGGTGGGCCGGCGGCGATATCGAACCACGGCTTGTCGGCTGTGGCGTTCAGCATCCGGGCATGTCGTTCCCACCCTTCCCCGGTCCGACCATATTCCAGCCCCGACCGCAACACCGCGAGGGCGCGGTTCACTTCCTTCGGCGGGTAACCGGCGTCTTCCAGGTCGGTCCGGACATCGAACATGATCTGCTCGTAAGGCGTAACACCCGCCGGCGAGATCATGATGATGTGTGCGACATCCTCGGAACGCGCGGCCGCGATTGGCAGGACCCAGCCGGCCTGGCTCGCGCCGCGCAGTCCAATTCGGCCGGGGTCGACCTCAGGGCGAACCTTCAGAAAAGAAACTGCCGCCAGGGCATCCTGAGCCAGGTCTTCGAAGGTAGCAGATCGCCAGTCGCCTTCCGATTCGCCGTAGCCCCGTTTGTCGAAAACCAGGCTGACAATCCCGTGCCGCGCATAGTAATTCGCCTCCGCCACATGGCGCCGGTTGTCACGACCTGATCCACCCGACCCATGAGTGAAGACGATTGCCGGATGTTGCCCGTCGGGGTTAGGAAGATAGAGGTCACCAACCAGGCGGAGGCCCTGGCTCGTGAAGCTGACGGGTATCGGTGCCGGCGGATCGCCCCCGTCAGCTGCGACAGCGAGACCGAACCAACCAAGCGTGATTGCCCCAACCATGATCCACGGGGCCAACGCAATTTTTTTGCTCATATTGACCAATACGCCTATTGGCCAATTTTGTTACAGAAATGAACATCGTTGAATTGGGCGGGTACATTGGGTCGGGCCACCCACTTCATCGCAAAACGAGTGCTTTTAGGGCCTTTGGCAAACGCGGTTGCACTCGAAACCCACTTCCTCGTTTCCACTCGGCCATTCGCAAACGTCTGAGCTCATATCAGTCGGCAGCTTGCCGTATGTCCGTATTGACTGACGTGCAATGCCGAGAAGTGTTTGAGTCCGCGGACGGCCCGGTGCTATGTTCCCCAAGTGCGAAGGCATTCGCCTCACTAACCATTATGAGGACCAGGAACATGTCACGACGGCATTGGTTGATGGTCGGCCTGCTGCTGGTGGCCGGCGGGGTGCGCGGACAACAGGACGATCCATTCATGTGGCTGGAGCAGATCGACAGTGACAAGGCCCTGGCCTGGGCCAGGGAGCACAACGAGCGCACCGAGAAGGTGCTGAAGGCTGTGCCGGAGTTTCAGCCGATCTACGACCGGACGCTTGAGATTCTCGATTCCAAGTCCCGCATCCCGTATCCGCAGCTGCGCGGCGACACCGTGTACAACTTCTGGCAGGACGACGAACACCCGCGCGGTATCTGGCGACGCACTTCACTCGCTTCCTATCGTACCGACACGCCACAATGGGAAACGGTGATCGATATCGACGCGTTGTCGAAGAAGGACGAGACGGCATGGGTGTTCAAGGGCGCGACCTGCCTGGAACCCGAATACCGGCACTGCATGGTGGCGCTGTCGCGCGGCGGCAGTGACGCCGTGGTCTACCGGGAATTCGACACGGTGGACAATCGCTTCGTCGAAGGTGGCTTCATGCTGCCCGAGGCCAAGAGCGAGGTGTCCTGGCGGGACGAGAACTCACTGTGGCTCGGCACCGACTTCGGCGAAGGATCGCTGACGGACTCCGGCTACCCGCGCCAAGTCAGGCTGTGGAAACGGGGCACGCCCTACCGCGAAGCGACGCAGGTTTTCGCCGGCGAAAGCACCGACGTGGCGGCGTCGGGCCGCTCGATCTGGACGCCGGAAGCGCGTTACGACCTGGTGGTCCGGGTGCCCGCTTTCTTCAAATCCGAGTATTACCTGATGCTCGGCGACCGGCTGGTGCGGCTCGACCTTCCCGAAGACGCCGAGCTGCAGGAGGTTTTGCACGATCACATGCTGCTGTCGCTGCGCTCCGACTGGTCCGTCGGCGACTCCACCTACAAGGCCGGTTCGCTGCTCGCGATCGGTCTCGACGACTTCCTGGGCGGCGGACGCGATTTCGCGACCCTGTTCGTACCGGCGGAGCGCACTTCGCTGGGCACGGTCAGCGCCACCCGTGACCGCGTGATCGTGTCGGTGCTCGACAACGTGCTCGGCAAGCTCTACGCGTTCACCCTGAGCGAAGACGGCTGGGTCCGCAGGGAGCTGCCGTTACCGGGCATGGGCACCGTCGGCATTGGCAGCAGCAGTGACCAGGCCGACCTCTTCTTCTATACCTACGAGGATTTCCTGACGCCGGCCTCGCTGTTCCTCGAGGAAGCCGGGAAGAGCACGAAGCTCAAGAGCACGCCAGAATTTTTCGATACGGACGGCATGGCCGTGCAGCAGTACGAGGCGACTTCAGAGGACGGCACGCGCATTCCGTATTTCGTCGTGACACCCAAAGGCTTCGTGGCCGACGGTACTGCGCCGACGGTGTTGTACGGCTACGGCGGATTCGAGGTGTCACTGACGCCCGATTACAGCGCGACCGTTGGCGCTGCATGGCTGGAGCGCGGCGGCGTCTTTGTGCAGGCCAACATCCGTGGCGGCGGCGAGTTTGGCCCGAAGTGGCACCAGGCGGCGATGAAGCACCATCACATTCGCAATTTCCAGGACTTCGCCGCCGTTGCCCGGGACCTGGCGGCGCGCCGCATTACCTCGCCACGGCATCTCGGCATCATGGGAGGATCACAGGGTGGCTTGCTGGTCAGCGGTACATTCGTGCTCTATCCCGACCTGATGCACGCAGTGGTGGCGCAGGTGCCGCTGGCCGACATGAAGCGGTTCAGTCACCTGCTGGCCGGCGCAAGCTGGATGGCCGAGTACGGTGACCCCGACGATCCGGAAGACTGGAAGTACATCCGCGAGTGGGATCCGTACGAGAACGTCCGCGAGGGCGTCGACTATCCGACGCCCTTCTACTGGACCAACACCCGTGACGACCGGGTTCATCCGGCGCATGCGCGCAAGATGGTCGCCAAGCTGGAGGCGACCGGCCACCCGGTGTACTACTTCGAGAACATCGAGGGCGGGCACGGCTCCGGCACGGTGAACACCGAGCGCGCCTACGTCATCGCCTTGCAGTACGCCTATCTGTGGAAGATGCTGCGATGATGAGCTAGCAGCCGGCCTTCGGCCAGAAGGTGTTGCCGACGTGGATGTGCCCGTTCGCACCGGTGTTGCGGGTAGCCGGGAACAGCGCGCGCGACTGCTGGTCAAGCGCGTAGCGCGGCCCGGGCCGTACAGAGGAGTCTTATCATGAAACTGCGCTACAAAATCAGCCTGAGCCTGATCGGCGTCGTTGGCGTACTGTTGGCGGCATTCGGTGTGGCCTTGAGCTACGACTCAGAGTGTGCGCCGGCGCCCCAACTGCCCGGCGACACGCCGGTTATGAAAGCCATTCACTTCCGCTGTTACGGTTCACCCGACGTGCTGACACTGGAGGACACGGAAAAGCCCGTGCCCGCCGACGATGAGGTACTTGTCAGGATCCGTGCCGCCGCGGTGAATCCGCTGGACTGGCATTACCTGCGTGGCGAGCCGTACATGGTGCGTCTGTTTGCCGGTATTGGCAAACCCAAGAACACCCGCCTGGGTGTCGATTTCTCGGGGACGGTCGAGGCGGTAGGCAGCAGCGTCACGTATTACAGACCCGGCGACGAGGTCTTCGGCGGCGCCCGGGGCGCCTTTGCCGATTACGTCACCGTGCGCGAGGACGGCGCCATCGCGGCGAAGCCTGCAAACGTGTCGCACGAGGGCGCGGCCTCCGTGGCGATCGCGGCCGTCACTGCGCTACAGGGCCTGCGCGACAAGGGGAACATCACGGCCGGCCAGCGCGTGCTGATCAACGGCGCCTCCGGTGGCGTCGGCACCTTTGCCGTGCAGATCGCCAAGGCCTACGGCGCGGAAGTGACCGGCGTCTGCAGCACCCGGAATCTGGACATGGTCCGCTCGATCGGCGCCGACCACGTTGTCGACTACACCAGGGAAGACTTCACACGCAGCGGCAAACGATACGACCTGATCCTGGACATGGTGGGTAACCACTCGCTTCTGGACATCCGCCATGCGCTCGAGCCGGACGGGACATTGGTGCAGGTGGGTGACGCCGAAATCGGCAACTGGATCGATCCGCTGCTCGCCCCCCTGAAATCCCTTGTCCTTGCGCCGTTCATCGAGCCGAAGGTGGTCAGCTTCATCGCCCAACTGAAACCCGGCGACATGGCCGAGCTGGCCAACCTGATGCGTGCGGGCAAGCTCACCCCGGTCATCGACCGGCAGTACGCCCTGGACGAAATCGCCGACGCGATACGCTACTCCGAACGAGGCCACGCACGAGGAAAAATCGTCGTCACGATCAATCGGGAGAACGATCGACCGGAATGACTCGGCAGTGCCGTTCGCAGTCGGGCGACTGTCCAGACCCGATGGGACGGAGCATGTCGAAGAAAGCCTGGCTCGCATTTGACCTGGGAGCGGAGTCCGGCCGGGCGCAGAACGTATTGCTCAACCAGAAGACTGTCGACGCCTGCGGCCTGCCCGTGATCGCCGGCCCGTATCTAGCCATCGCCGTCGGTAATGCGCCGGTTCAGGCGATGGGTTGAGGTGACGTGACAGACCTGGCCCGGATTCGCGAAATCGTCGCTGCGTCGTTCGATCCGAAGCCGTTCATGCCTGCCGATGCGGCGAAATGGAACCAGGCGTACGAGCGCTACCTCAAGCTGGCCTGATCGGGGCAGCGAGGTCTCAGTTCTTCGAAAAAACATGGCTCGGGTCTAGCGGGAGCGCGAGGTGGAGAGGGTTTCACGCCTCCGATTGGGCTGGCCCCGTTTGGGTTCATGTGGCGCGAACTGTCTACACCCGTGGGCGGCAATTCTGCTACATTCGTCGTCACACTGCAGGCGCGGGGAGCTTATCATCCAAAACTTCATTGCTGAATTGCGCCGTCGACGCGTTTTCCGCGTGATCGCGCTGTACGCGATCGCCGGCTGGATCGTCATCGAGGTGTCATCCACGGTCCTGCCCGGCCTGAACCTGCCCGACTGGGCGCCGAAGCTGGTCATCGTGCTGGTGGCGCTGGGCTTCATTCTGGCCGTCGGCCTGGCCTGGGCCTTCGACATCGGACCCCAGGGCATCGAGCGAACACCCTCGACCGAGCCGAAGTCGCCCGCGCCGGAGCCAGCGGCACCGGTCAATTCGCCTGCTAACGCGGCGGAACCCATTGTAACGGAGGAAGCTGCTCCCGCAGCCAAGGCGTCCAAAACCGATGAGCGGCGTTCGATCGCGGTGCTGCCGTTCCTGAACCTCTCGGGCGATGCCGAAAACGAGTATTTCTCCGATGGCATCGCCGAAGAAATCCTGAACCTGCTGGTCAAGCTGCCACAGCTTCGCGTGGCCTCGCGCACTTCGTCTTTCATGTTCAAGGGCGAGAAGGTCAACATTCCGGAAGTCGCCCGTAAGCTGGGCGTGAACACCCTGTTGGAGGGCAGCGTGCGGCGCGCGGGCGACCGTGTGCGCATTACCGCACAGCTGATCGAGGTCGGCACCGATTCGCACCTGTGGTCAGAAACGTACGATCGCGAGCTGAAAGACGTGTTCGCCATCCAGGACGACATCGCGCGCAGCATCGTGGCTGCTTTGGAAGTAAAGCTCACGCCGCGCGATCGTCGTGCTCTGCAATCGGTGGCCACTTCGGACGCAAAGGCCTATGACTACTATCTGCGCGGCCGGCAGTATTTCTACAAGTTCACACGCCAGCAGTTTCACAATGCCATCCTGATGTTCCGCAAGGCCATCGAGCAGGATCCGAACTATGCGCTGGCCTACGCCGGCATGGCGGACGCCTATTCGCTGCTGTATCAGTGGGCGGATTCCTCCGAGGAAAACATCGGCAAGGCGAGCGAAGCCAGCATCAAGGCCATCACGCTGGATCCCGATTCCGCGGAGGCCAACGCCGCGCGTGGTACGGCGCTGGCGATCAGTGGTAAGCACAGTGAGGCCGAGCGCGCTTTCGAGAATTCGATTCTTTTGAATCCCAGCCTTTTCGAGCCGTATTACTTCTACGGCCGCGACTGCCTGGGGCAGGGCAAGTTCGAGAAGGCGGCCCGACTGTTCAACGAGGCCTGCAAAGTGGGTCCCGACGACTACCAGGCGCCGTCCTTCCTGTCCATGGCCTACGCCGAGCTGGGCCGCAAGAAGGAGCAGATGGAGGCGACAAAGCTCACACTGGCCTGTGCCGAGCGCCACGTGGACATGCACCCTGACGACGGTCGGGCGTTGACCTTCGGCGCCTATGCGCTGGTCGAACTGGGCCAGACGGAGCGGGCCCGGGAGTGGGCGCGGCGCGCCATCGAGGCCGACAAGGACGAGCCGGCCATTATCTACAACGTGGCCTGCACCTACAGCTTACTGGGTGAAATCGACGAGGCATTTGCCCTTCTCGACCGCGCCGTTGAGCAGGGCTACGGACATCGCGCCTGGCTCGAGCATGACTCCGATCTGGCCCCGCTGCGCAATGACCCACGGTTCGCAGCGTTACTCGAGCGGTTGGATTGAACCCCGGTAACATGGTCCTGCGCCACTTTGCCCAGCGCTCCAGCATTCCGTTCATCTCCCGGGACATCATCCGGGCTTTGACGAGGCTTCTCAACCAACAGACCGTGCCGGCACTATATGCCCACATCAGGCAATGCGCTCTATCTCCTTCCCATCCGCGACACTCTTTTGGCAAATAGCTGGTAAAGCATTCACCGCTCTACGACTCCGGAACCCCCACTCGGTCTAACGATGATTTTCAGACAATGGTCCGCCCTTAGACGTTTGCGACAGATCAGGCACCGGTACTACTCCGATTACCTGCAGAAGCCCTTTCTTCGCCACCTCGACCGATCTGCCATTGACGTGGTGTTCGAGATCGGGGCCTGGGACGGCAGTGATGCGCTGGCGCTGCGGGACTATTTCGAGGCCGACGTGACGACCTTCGAATGCAATCCGGACTCGCTCCAGGCCTGTCGCCGGCGGCTGCGCGGGCAGCACTCGGTGCGACTGGTGGAAACGGCGGTATGGGACCAGTCGGGCCCGATTCAGTTTTTCCCGGTGACCCGGTCGACGACACCTGCAGGCGAGCCGACCACCGATCACCTGGGGTCCGACTGGGTTAATTCCGGAGCCTCCTCGTGTTTCCGGGCGCGGGACGATTACCTGCAGCGATATGAACAGGATGAAATCCTGGTGCCAGCGCTGCGACTGGACGACTACTGTCGCGAGAATGGAATCGACGCCATCGACCTGCTTTGCGTCGATGTCCAGGGCGCCGCTTTGCAGGTCCTGAGGAGCCTGGGCAAGTACACTCGCCAGGTCCGCAACCTGATCATCGAACTGGAACACCGGCCCCTTTACCACGGCCAGTCCCTGTTCCCCGAATGCGACGACTTCCTGGTCCGCAACGGTTTCAAGCAGACATCCCGGGTTTGGCGCGATGACTGGTTCAGTGATTATTTGTATACGGGGAGCTGAAGATTCTTCACACGTTGCACCTGGGTCGAACCCATGATGCCGGCAAAATGGGTGGGGAACAAAGGAGCGAGTAACCTGGGAGCGGAGTCCGGCCGGGCGCAGAACGTATTGCGCAACCAGGTGACTGCCGACGCCTGCGGCCTGCCACTTTCGATGTGGAAGCTGTCCTCACTCATGTAATGGCTTCGGGATTCCGGATCACAGTGGACTACTTGGCGCCGAAGCCCGCGAAAGCGAGACGAGCCTGAAAGGGAACGGCGGTAATCGTGACGGCAAACTCAACCTCACCCCGCTCTGCGGACCGGATCAGGGCAATCCGCTGTTCGGTCAGGCTTGCGACCGCGCGCAAGCCGCCGTAGGCGCGGCTCGGGGAGTTACCCGCGCCACCGGGCGGCCCGTCCAAGACGACTGACTGCTTGCAGCCCATTCTCCGCGCTCCGATATTGAGAATAGCCCTCTCAGGCCGGTTGGCGTGGGCCGTCCCGCCTGGCTCGCCCCCGCTCCTCGGCGTATCGATCCTGGCGGCAAACAGGCCATGCCTCGAGCGCACTCCAGGCCCGTCACGCCGGCCCTGCCGCACCCGGGCATTTCCGACAGAACGGCGCGCAAGCTTGCATTAGAATCAGGGCTTCGAAGATGCGTGCCGGAGATACCCGAGTGGATTGTAACAATCAGCCCAGATCTGCGGCGAGACGGCCATGAGCATGGATTGGATCGCTATTGCGCTGGGTGACGTTGCCTGGATCACACTGGCGTTCGTGCTGGGGCTGGGCGCCCGGCTCATCGGGCTGCCGCCGCTAATCGGCTTTCTCGCCACCGGGTTCCTGCTCGGCAGCCAGGGCATCGTCACCGGAGATGTGCTGCAAAAACTGTCGGACCTGGGCATCACTTTGCTGCTTTTCTCGATCGGGCTGAAGCTCGATCTGCGATCGCTGGCGCGCCCCCAGGTCTGGGGTGTCGCGAGCCTCCACATGGTTTTGATCACGTTGCTGTTCACCGGGCTCCTGGCGGGATTCGCCACCAGCGCCTTGCCGCTGGTCGCCGGCCTGGAATGGCATTCGGCCCTTTTGATCGGGTTCGCGCTGAGCTTCTCGAGCACGGTATTCGTCGTCAAGCTTCTGGAAGACCGAGGCGAAATCAATTCGCTGCACGGACGCATTTCGGTCGGCGTCCTGATCGTTCAGGACATCGCCGCGGTACTGTTCCTGGCCGCATCGACCGCGCGTTTGCCGTCACTGTGGGCGGCAGCCGTGATCATCGCTCTGTTTGCGCTTCGCCGCGTGCTATTCGGACTGTTGGAGCGGGTCGGGCACGGAGAGTTGCTGGTGCTTTACGGCATCATCCTGGCCCTGGGTGGCGCCGAAGTCTTCGAGATGGTCGGACTCAAGGGCGACCTCGGCGCACTGGTGCTGGGCACGCTGGTCGCTGGCCACCCGCGCTCCGATGAACTCAACAAGACGATGATGGGCTTCAAGGACCTCTTCCTGCTCGGGTTCTTCCTGTCGATCGGCGCCGGTGGGGTTCCGACCCTGGCGATGGTGGCGGTAGCGGCCCTGATGGTGCCGCTCGTGCTTCTGAAGAGCGGCCTGTTTTTCGCCCTGTTCTCCCGCTTCAGACTGCGCGCCCGAACCTCCGTGCTGGCCAGCCGCAACCTGAGCCAGTACAGCGAATTCGGGCTGATTGTCGTCGCCGTATCAGCCGCCAACGGCTGGCTGCCGGAAGAGTGGCTGATCGTCCTGTCGCTAGCGGTCGCCTTTTCGTTCATCGTCGCGGCAATCGTTATCCGGCCGGGAGACCGCATATACAGCGGGCGGCGGGAATTCTGGCAGCGGTTCCAGGCGGCCGACCTGATGGCTGACGAGCAGCCGATCGACATCAGCGAGGCGCGCGTTGTGATAGTCGGCATGGGCGGCGTCGGAACTGGCGCCTGGGACCACATGAATAGCCATTTCCCCGGCCTGGTGACAGGCGTCGACATCGCGCCCGACACGATACGCCGCCAGCAGAAAGCCGGGCGCAGGGTGCTTCTGGGTGATCCAGCGGACGCTGATTTCTGGGACCGTGTAAAACTGTCCCCGCGCGTCGATATGATCATGCTGACCCTGCCACGCATCACCACGTCGCTGGCCGTGCTGCGACAACTGCGTCTCGCAAAATATGCAGGCCCGGTGGCGGCCGTTGCGCGCTACCCGGACGAAATTCCGCGACTCGAAGAATGCGGTGCATCGCTGGTATTCAACATCTACACCGAAGCCGGTACCGGTTTCGCGGAACACGTGATCGAATCGCTGGAACCTCGCACCGAAACGGAATCCGGCGCCTGGAAGCCCCCGTGACGCCTGGGTCCCTTCGATCATCGTACTTGGGTCGAGTCCATGATGGCGGCAGAATGGGCGGGGAACAAATGAGTGGGAGGCAGCGGCATGTCAGGTGTGCAAGGGCGAGTGGCCCTGGTGACGGGCGCGGGGAGCGCCGGGGGAATCGGCTTCGCATGCGCGAGGCTGCTTCGGGCGGCGGGCGCCCGGGTTGCGATCACTTCAACCACGGAACGGATCTTCGAGCGGCTGGAGGAGCTTGGGGGGGACGGCGATGAAACCTTCGCCAGGCCGGCCGACCTGACCGATACCGGGCAGGTCGCGGGCCTCGTCGAGGCCGTGGAAAGCGCACTCGGGCCCATCGACATTCTCGTAAACAATGCCGGCATGGTGCAGGTCGGGCGCGACGAACCCTCCCGGCCCCTGGCCGAGACGACCGATGCCGGCTGGCGCTATGGCCTCGATATCAATCTCACGAGTGCTTTTCTGGCCACCCGCGCCGTGCTGCCCGGCATGCTCGGGCGCCACTACGGACGCATCGTCCAGATGTCGTCGGTGACCGGCCCGGTGGTCGGCATCGCCGGCAGCGGCGTCTATGCCGCGGCCAAGGCCGGCATGCTCGGCATGACGCGGGCTTTGGCGATCGAAGCGGGCGGCCACGGAGTCACGGTCAACTGCATCGGCCCTGGCTGGATCGAGACAGAATCGAGCAGCGAGGCGGAGATCGGGGCGGGTCGCCATACACCGCTCGGCCGCCCCGGAACGCCTGTGGAAATCGGGCACGTCGCCGTCTTCCTGGCAAGCGAAGAGGCGAGCTATCTGACCGGCCAGCTTATCGTCGTCGACGGCGGCAACACGATCCAGGAGTACAAGGTTGGTTGAATCGAGGTCTGCCCACCCACTTGACCTCATATTAGAAGGGGTTAGCGTACGATTTCCCGGGGTCCATATGCTTTAAACGCGATTTTCGGATTCCTGATTCGTACAGTGTTGACGGTACTTCCCGGGCACCGCTAGGATTCCGGGAGTGGGCGAGCTCTTCACTCACGGCGGGTGCCGAACCGGGCTTTGCCTTCATATGATGTGCCCTTACTGCCCCCGAGATGCATCGGTATTTGATGGCCGCGTGATGCGGACGCTCAGACGTGAGGCGTGGGCGATCTTCCTGGCCGCCGCTTTGGCCTGTTTCTGCCACCCGTCCACAGCGGCCGGCGACTCGCCCAGAGTGACAGCTGGCCACACGAACGCTCCGCTCAGTATCGATGGCATGCTCGACGAGCCAGCGTGGCGGGATGCCGGTGTCATTACGAACCTCACCCAGCAATCACCGAAGCCGGGGGCGCCGACCCCTTACACTACCGAAGTCCGGGTGCTGCTCGATGCCGACCATGTCTATTTCGGCTTCACATGCACGGACCCGGAACCCGATCGGGTCGCCGTGCACACGATGCTGCGCGACGGGGACATGAACGGCGACGACACCGTGGCTGTCGTTTTCGACACGCTGGACGACCGCGCCACGGGCTACTACTTTCGCGTCAACGCCGCCGGCGCGCGCCAGGACGGGCTGATTTCCGGCCAGGAGTCCTACTCCCTGGACTGGGACGGTGTGTGGGTCGCCGCGGCACGCAGGGTGCCGGGTGGGTGGGTCGCCGAGATCGCCATCCCCTCCCGCACGCTACGTTTTTCGGCCAACAACGACCATTGGGGGTTCAACGTCGAACGATACATTCCCCGCGACCGAACCACGCTGCGCTGGTCGGGCCTTACCCTGGACTCCTTCCTCACCGACATGAGCCGAAACGGCGAACTGGCCGGTGTCGGCTCTCTTGAACAGGGGCTCGGGCTATCCGTCTCGCCGTACGGCCTTGTGCGCATCGAGCGGGATCTGCGGAGGGGCGAATCCACGACCGAGCCGGACGCGGGAATCGACGTTTCCTATAACCTCACCCCGCAGCTATCCGGTGTGCTGACTTTCAACACGGACTTCGCGGAGACCGAGTCCGACGACAGGCAGATCAACCTCACTCGTTTCGAGTTGTTCTACCCCGAGAAGCGCGCCTTCTTCCTCGAGGGGACGAACCAGTTCGAATTCGGCCTGGGGCTGGGTGAGTCTTTCGTGCCGTTCTTCTCCAGGAGAATCGGCCTGTACAGGGGCGAGAGAGTGCCCATCGATGCAGGCGTCAAGCTGGTTGGCCGCCAGGGCCGCTGGGGCATCGGCGCGCTCGAAGTGCTCCAGGGCAGCACCGACGCGGTGGACAGCACCAGCCTGTTTGCCGGCCGGGTCACCTACGACTTTGACGACCACTTCAGGCTGGGAATGATCGCGACCGACGGCGACCCCACGGCGATGCACGACAACCGCCTCACCGGTATCGATGCCCTCTGGCGCACTTCGAGCCTTTTTGAAGACAAGAATTTCCTGGTCGGGGCCTGGGCGGCTCGCAGCGACGGCGACATTGGTTCCGGCCAGCGCACGGGTTGGGGCTTCAAGATCGATTACCCCAATGACCTCTGGGACCTGCGCCTCATTTACAAGGAATTCGGCGACGCACTCGACCCGGCGATGGGCTTTCTGCCGCGACCGGGCACGCGGTGGTACTCCGGCGGCGGCGCATTTCAGCCGCGGCCGCAGCAGGGCTGGTGGGCCAAATGGGTCCGGCAGTTCTTCTTTGAGACCAGTCTCGACGTGATCCAGGATCTGGACGGAAATACCCAGTCGTGGTGGCTGTTCACTGCGCCGTTCAACGTCAGGACGCAGTCCGGTGAGCATCTGGAAGCGAACTGGTACCCGCAGTTCGAGCGGCTGACCGAGCCGTTCGAGGTGGCCGACGGTGTTGTGATTCCGCCGGGGGATTACCGCTTTACGCGTTACCGCGTCGAGGCGAGTTCGTCATTGCACCGACCCTGGCAGATCGGTGGCGGCGTGTGGTTCGGAAGTTTCTACAGCGGCCACCTCGAGCAGTGGTTCGCCAATGGTAGCTACACCACCCCAGGGGGACGTCTGCAGGTCTCCCTGTCCATGGAGATCAACTATGGCCGCCTGCCCGAGGGCGACTTCTCGCAGCGGTTGTGGCAACTGAAGACCGTTTACGCCTTCACGCCGGACCTGGTGCTGTCGGCCTATGCCCAGTTCGACTCGATCTCGTCGAACCTCGGTGTCAATACACGGCTGCGCTGGACGATCGTCCCAGGCACCGACCTCTTCGTCGTCTGGAATCGTGCCTGGGAGCACCCCGTGGGCGAGGACGCACGCTGGAGTTCGTTGCTCCCGCTGGAGGACCAGGCTGTCGTGAAGCTGCGTTACACCTGGAGGCCCTGAAAGGGCAAACTCCGCTCTTCCGCCACGATAAAGGGGTCAGAGCCCTTTCCAGTTTTTCTGGATTTGACAGCGTCCCCGGACCGCGAGTAGTGTGGGTCCATCCTTTGAGCCGCGCCTGTCGCGGCTTTTCTGTTTCCGACGAGCGAGAGTCGAACTCATCGCTTGCCTCGCTCTTTTTGTGGGCCTTTCCACTTCACGACCCAGAAAGGAGCGAAACATGCTATCCAGATCCAGACTCCAATCGATTATCTGCACATCGCAAATGTTCGCGGCCGAGATCTTCTACCGCGATGTTCTCGGGCTGGTGGTGAAAGGAAGATCTGACGGCGCTGTGGTGTTTGATATAGATGGAGCCGACCTGCGCCTGTCACCCGTCCCTTCCACACGGCCGTCCGAGCACACGGTTCTGGGCTTTGCGGTCCGGGACCTCGACGAGGTTGTCAAACGTTTGCATGACAGGGGCGTCGTATTCGAGCGGTTCGAGCATTTCCCCCACGAGGAAAACGGTGTGCTCGTCACGCCTGAAGGTTCCCGGGTCGCGTGGTTTCGCGATCCTGATGGAAATCTCCTGTCAATCGTCCAGTTTGACGCCGACTAGCAGATGGCTTTCGAGAAAAGGCGAGAAAGGGGTCCGGAACCCTTTTTGTTTTTCGCCGCATTCACTGGCTCGATTCCTCACCAAAGGCAGCATCCGCAGCCAGCGCCAGGAACATGAAGTTGGTCGCGCTGACACCGGAAGCGAAGAACATCGTGTTCTCGCCCGGACGTACACCCAGCCCGAAGTTCAGGGCATCGGTCGCGACCTGGAAATCAGTATATTCCGGCCAGGTGTGATGGAAGAACCATTGGCTGACGTCGAATCGCTGGATGTCCCAGCACTCTGAGCAGGCCGTGCTCGATCTGCTGCAGCGCGTCGTTCACGCATTGGGGTCGATCCGGAAGCCCACGGCATCCGGGCCTTCCCCCGGAAAACACCGCTCACCTGAATACCCTATAATTGTTTCTCAACAAGCCATTTCACGCGTGCCGGGGCGCCAGGACGTTGGGTCCGATGCCGCGGCGCACGCGCAGACAAGTCAAAGCAGGGATTTCTCAAACAACATGTGCGGTATTTGCGGAGAAATCCGCTTCGATGATCGGGCGGCGGATCTGGCCGCCATTGAACTCATGAAGCGCGAGATGGAACCGCGCGGTCCGGACGAGGGTGGTGCCTTCGCGGCAGGCCCGCGCGGATTCGGGCACAGGCGGCTGATGATCATGGACCTCTCCGGCGGTTCACAGCAGCCGATGGTCGATCCTGCACTGGGCCTTGGACTCGTATTCAATGGCGCTATCTACAACCACCACCCGTTGCGCAAGGAACTCGAGGGAATGGGTTACACCTTTCACTCGGAAGGCGACACCGAGGTCGTGCTGAAGGCGTATGACGCCTGGGGCGCCGACTGTGTCAGCCGCTTCAAGGGCATGTTCGCATTCGCCATCTGGGAGCGCGACAGCGGACAGACCTTTTTCGCCCGCGACCGGCTCGGAATCAAGCCCTTGTACTACAGTGTCGATCGATCGCGGCTACGGTTCGCTTCGACGCTGCCGGCGCTGCTGCGTGCGGGTGGACTGGACACTTCGATCGACCCCGTGGCGCTCAACCACTATCTGTCCTTCCATTCCGTGGTGCCACCTCCCCGCACCATCCTGGCAGGCGTTCGCAAGGTGCCGCCCGGGCACACGCTGACCGTGGATGCCGACGGCCAGATAACGGAAAACCGTTACTGGAACCTCGAATTTTCTACGGACCCGACGCTCGATTTTGCCGATGCGCAGGCTGCGCTGCTCGAAGAGCTGCGGGCCGCAGTGCGTCGCCGACTGGTCGCCGCCGTGGACGTCGGCGTGTTGCTTTCCGGCGGCGTGGATTCCAGCCTGCTGGTCGGCCTGATCGACGAGGCGGGCGCCAGTGCCTTCAGCACCTACTCCATCGGCTTCGAAACGGTCGGAGACGAAATCGGCGACGAATTCCGGTATTCGGATGTGATCGCCGACACTTTCGCGACCGACCATCACAAGATCGTCATTTCGTCGAGAGAATTGCTGGAACACCTGCCGGACGCCATCGGCGCGATGTCCGAGCCGATGGTGAGCCACGATTGCATTGGTTTCTACCTTCTGTCGCGCGAAGTGGCCAAGACCTGCCGCGCGGTGCAGAGCGGCCAGGGCGCGGACGAGGTCTTCGGCGGCTACCACTGGTACCCGCCGCTGCTCGACAGCGAGACCCCCTTCGAGACTTATCGCGAAGCGTTCTTCGACCGGGATTTCGCGGAATACGCGCGTGTGGTCTCCGGGGAGTTCGTGGGCGTCGACCACGCGTCCGGCTTCGTTAACGAGCAGTTCGCGTCGGGCGCCACTACCGAACCGGTCGACAAGGCGCTGCACCTGGACACCACGGTGATGCTGGTGGACGATCCCGTGAAACGGGTCGACAACATGACCATGGCCTGGGGTCTGGAAGCGCGCGTGCCGTTCCTCGACCACGAGCTGGTCGAGTTTGCGGCCACGCTGCCGGCCCGGTTCAAAGTCAGGGGCGAAGGCAAGTACATCCTCAAGGAGGCCGCGCGCGAGGTGATACCCGCCTCGGTGATCGATCGGCCCAAGGGGTATTTCCCCGTACCGGCGCTGAAATACCTGCGCGGAGACATCCTGGACTCGGTGCGCGATGCGCTGCTCGGACCCGCGGCCACGGCCCGGGGCCTCTTCAACCGGGATTACGTCGACGAACTGCTGGATGACCCCGAAGCACACATCACGCCTCTTCGCGGATCGAAGCTGTGGCAGCTCGGATTGCTCGAGACCTGGCTGCAGCAACACGGCGTGTAGGCGAGTCATCGGCGGAGCAGACAGGAACGAGCGATGAGTAAACAGACGACCGGTCCCGAGAAAGGCTATGCCCTGCATTGCGGCTGGGGACGCGTGCTGTTTGCACAGACCTTCGAAGACGCCGAATCGGTAGCGCGGGCAATGCGCGAGGAACGCCCGGGCGAGCGGGACATCGCCGCCTATGTGCGCGATCCGCACGTGGTTCTGTCCCATGCGCCCCAGCGACTTTTTCTCGATCCGTCCGACATGCTGCGGCTGACGCTGGGCGATGTGCAATCCCCGCAAGGCCCCGACGACGTTCAGATCCGCCGCGTTTCCACCAAAAAGGAAGCGCGCGCCATCAACGACCTTTATCTCAAGCGGGACATGGTCCCCTCCAACTCGAAATTCATCTGGCGGGAGCGCGCCTCGAAGAAGACCATATTCCTGGTCGCTGTCGATGAGCGGACGGGGGAAGTGATCGGTACCGTAACCGGTCTCGATCACTTCGCCGCTTTTGGCGACCCCGAAAACGGCTCCAGCCTTTGGTGCCTGGCGGTCGACGCAGCGGCGACGCAGCCCGGCATCGGCGAGGCGCTGGTGCGCCGCCTGGCCGTGCATTTCCAGGAGGCCGGCCGCACCTTCATGGACCTGTCCGTCATCCACGACAACTACCAGGCCAAGTCCCTGTACGCCAAGCTCGGTTTCGAGCCGGTGCAGGTGTTCTCGGTAAAGAACAAGAATGCCCGCAACGAAAACCTGTTCCTCGGCCCGGAGCTCGAAGAGCAACTCAATCCCTACGCACGGATCATTGTCGATGAGGCCCGCACCCGGGGCATCTCGGTCGAAGTGCTGGACGAAACCGAAGACTATTTCCGCCTCTCGCGCGGTGGCAAGAGCATCGTTTGCCGCGAGTCACTTTCCGAGCTGACCAGCGCCATCGCCATGAGCCGCTGTCAGGACAAGTTCGCCACGCACCGCTGGCTGGAAAAGGCCGGCCTGAGGGTGCCCAGCTACCGGCTCGCCGGCACGAGCGACGAGAACCGGGCCTTTCTTGCACAGCACGGCAAGATTGTCGTGAAGCCGGTCATCGGTGAACAGGGCAAGGGCATCACCGTGGGCGTCGAGGATGCCGGGGAACTGGGGCGAGCTCTTGAGCTTGCGGGACGATATTCCGACCGGGTCCTGCTCGAAAGCTACCATTCCGGGCAGGACCTGAGGATCGTCGTAATCAACCTCGAAGTCGTGGCGGCGGCCGTCCGGCGACCCGCCAGGATCGTCGGCGACGGCGACCGGACCGCGCAGGTCCTGATCGAGAAACAGAGCCGGCGCCGCAGGGCGGCCACGGGCGGCGAGAGCGAAATCCCGCTGGACGACGAGACGCGCCAGTGCCTGGAGGACCACGGGTACACACTGGAGTCGATTGTGCCCAAGGGCAAAGAGGTCATCGTGCGGAACACTGCCAACCTTCACACCGGAGGAACGATTCACGACGTAACCCCGGAGTTGCACCCGGTACTCAGGGAGGTTGCGGAGCAAGCGGCGTGCCGCCTCGATATCCCCGTCGTCGGCCTCGACCTGATCGTCGAGGCGCCCGACAAACCGTCCTACGTAATCATCGAGGCCAACGAGCGGCCCGGGCTCGCCAACCACGAGCCTCAGCCCACCGCGCAACGGTTCATCGACCTGCTGTTCCCACTATCGATACCCCTCGAGGAGCCGAGCTCGCCGTGATTGACGCTGGCCGTATGACCCGAACGCTGCTGGAGTTGCTCGCCATTCCGAGCCCCTGCGGATTTACCGACGAAATTGTCCATTACGTGGGCGCCATCCTCACTGATCTCGACGTGCAGCACCACCTGACGCGTCGCGGCACGATCCGCGCACGCCTCGCCGGACGCGAAGACGGTCCGGCGCGCGCCGTCGTCACCCACGTCGACACCATCGGAGCGATGGTTCGGCTGGTTCGCGACGATGGCCGAATCATGGTGTCACCCATCGGTCATTGGTCCAGCCGTTTTGCGCAGGGGGTGCGGGTGACCGTTTTTGGCGACGAACGCGCACACCGCGGCTGCCTGTTGCCCTGCGTTGACTGGGGGGTATCGCACGACCAGGGCGTGGAAGCCGTTCCGCAGGACTGGGACCATGTCGAGCTACGCCTGGAGGAGGCGGTGTTTTCCAGCGAGGACGTTGCGAAGCTGGGCATCGGCGTCGGCAATTTCATTGCGCTCGACAGCCGGCCGGATGTTCTCGACAACGGCTACATCATCGGCCGTAATCTCGACAACAAGGCCGGGACCGCCGCGGTTCTGGAGTTCATCCGGCACCTGACCGAGGAGAAGCTCAAACCCACGCGCGATACCTACCTGCTGTTCACGATCAACGAAACGGTGGGCTCCGGAATGGGCGGCGCCATGCTGCCGGAAGTTTCCGAACTCGTCACCGTGGATTTCGCCTCGGTGGGCACGACCGACAAGACGCCGTTCAAGCGCATCACGCTGGCCAGCGGTGACGCCAGCGGACCCTACGATTTTCACCTCACGGCACATTTGCACGTCATTGCCAAACGCGCCGGTATCCCGATGCAGCAAAAATTCCTGCGCGCCTTCCACAGCGACGCCGCCGCGGCCCTGGTGGCCGGCCACGACGTGCGCACCGCGGTCGTCGCATATGCCGGCGACGCTTCCCACAGCGTCGAGCGCACGCACGCGGACAGCCTCGTGAACCTGGTGCGCCTGCTCGAAGCCTATGCCACCAGCGATCCCACCTTCGCGGCAGACACGCCGATCACCACCGCGGAGCGCCTGTCCCGACAATTCCGAACCGATCAGTTACCCCATCTGACCGAGGCGCCGGACACCGCGGAGGTCATCGACGGCAAAGCCAAGGACGGCGGGCGGAGCAATGACTGACACGGTGACCGTGGATGTGGCATATCTCAGGCAGAGGTTGCTCGAGATGCTCGCAATCCCCAGCCCCACCGGGTTTACCAACGAGATCTCACGCTATGTCTGCACGGAGCTCGACGCGCTCGGGGTGTCCTACCAGCTGTCGCGTCGCGGCACGATTGTCGCGCGGCTGCGCGGCCGTGAAAGTAGCCCGGCACGGGCTGTCGTCAACCATCTCGATACGATCGGCGCCGTCGTCACCTCGCTCAAGGACAACGGGCGCATGGGCCTTTCTCCCGTGGGCACCTGGTCCAGCCGCTTTGCCGAAGGCGGCCGCGTCACGGTGTTCACCTCGGGGGGAGCGTACCGCGGCCAGGTGCTGCCGGTACTGGCTTCCGGTCACGCGTTCAACCAGCGTATCGACGAACTGCCAGTCGGCTGGGACCAGGTCGAACTGCGGCTGAACGAGGAATGCCCCGATGCCGATGCGCTGGCCGCACTGGGTGTGGAAAGCGGCGATTTCGTGGCGTTTGACTCGGACCCGGAGATTTCCAGGAACGGCTATATCACGGCCCGGCACCTGGACAACAAGGCCGGTGCCAGCGCCCTGCTGGCCGCTCTGAAAGCGATTCGCGAAGGCGGTGAAGATCCGACCCTCGACCTCGTGGTCGTCTTCACAATCAGCGAAGAGGTCGGTACGGGCGCGGGCGCCTCGCTGTCCGCGGACGTGTCCGAGTTCGTCGGAATCGATATCGGACCCGTGGCCCCCGGGCAGAATGCCAGGGAAACCGGCGTCACGCTGTGTGCCCAGGACACCAGCGGACCGTTCGATCGCCACATGCTGCGAGCCCTGAAACAACTATGCGAGACGAACGGCATCGAATACCAGGTCGACCTGTTCCGCTTCTATTACTCCGATGCCAACTCGGCGGTGAAAGCCGGACACGACGTACGGGATGCCCTGATCACCTTCGGCACCGACGCCACCCACGGTTACGAACGAACCCATTTCTCGAGCCTGGAATCCCTGGCAAAGCTGCTTTGCGCCTATGCCTACAGCGACCCCGTGACCGCCAGCTGAGGCTTCGGGCCGGGGCATTCAGGCCAATTGACTTTGAGACCTCCGCGCAGTCATTTTCCGCCAGGCGCCTGCTCGATTTCCGTATACTGCATCGATGTCGAACCCCGAAGCCAAAGCCGAACTGATCACCCGCCGCCTGCGCCTGCGCTGGATGACTGAAGACGACGCCGCGCTCGCATTGGCGGTATGGAACGACCCGGATTTCGTCAGGCACGTGGGCGACCGCGGCATCCGCACACTTGCGGAAGCGCGCCAGGCCATGCGCGACGGCCTGCTGAAGCTGTATGCCGACTTCGGTTATGGTCCGTACCTGATCGAGGCGCTCGAGGGTGGACCCCCCATGGGTCTCTGCGGCCTGTTCAAACGCGAATATCTTGAAGCCCCGGATATCGGCTATGGCCTGTTGCCGGGGTTTCGTGGCAAGGGTTACGCACTGGAAGCGGCGTCCGCGGTTCTGGCGCACGCGCGTGACGACCTTCGCCTGCCGCAGCTCAAGGCCATCGTCTCGGTTGCCAATGAGCGTTCAGTGCGCCTGCTGGAAAGTCTCGGCATGCGGGCGGAAGGAACACTGCAAAAGCCAGGCGAGGGCGATGATGTCACCGTTTACGGGATCGAGTTCAGCAGCAGCCCGAAGCCGCCGGACCCGGCCGGTCGCTGACACCCCAGTTTCTGAGCGCATCCCGCCTTCGACCGAAATGCGGCGGCGAGAAAGGGGGTCTGACCCCCTTTTGAGTGGCGCGCTCCGCGCCCCGTCCTCCCCGGGCTCCGGATCGGCTATAGTGTGCCCTGGCGTGAAAGGGGCCGACAGCCTTTCCGCCTGGCCACCGATGTCGATTCGAAGGGAAGGAGCAAATGAGTGATGCAGTGACTTACGGCATCGGGGTCGTCGGCTGTGGTCGGGCGGCCACAGAACTGCATCTCCCGGCACTTCAGTCGCTGCCTGAAGCGCGCATCGTTGCAGTCGCCGATGCCGAGCCCGCGGCGCGGGAGAGTACAGCCAGGCGCTTTGGCGTGACCGAACGGTGCCCGGATGTGACTGGTTTGCTGCAACTACCGGAGGTCGACGTCGTCGCAGTCTGCGTGCCCGTCACCGCGCACGTTGCGGCCGCCATCCCGGTCATCGAGTCCGGCCGGCATGTGCTGGTCGAGAAACCGCTCGCTACCGTCCCCGAAGATTGCGAGCGATTGATCTCCGCGGCGACCGGAAAGCCAGTCCGCACTGCGGTCGGCTTCAATCTGCGTTTTCATCGCCTCGTACAGGACGCGCGCGCGGCCGTCGAGTCCGGTCGACTGGGCCGTATCGAGGGTATTCAGAGCACCTGGTCCAGCGCGATCCGACGACGCCGTGACTTGCCTGCCTGGCGAAATGACCGGGCGACCGGAGGCGGGGCGCTGTTCGAGATCGCAATCCATCATTTCGACCTGTGGCGCTTTCTGGCCGGCTCCGAAATCACGGAGATTCATGCCGTAAGCCATTCCGGGGACACACCGGACGAGACCGTCGGCGTGACTGCCCGGCACGCCAATGGCGCCATATCCAGCGGCATGTTCTCCGAGTGTTCCGCCGACCAGAACACCCTCGAACTGCTCGGACGGGAGGGCCGTATGAAGCTGGATCTGTTCCGCTACGATGGTCTGAACCTGACGCTGGCGGATGAACTTCCAGGATTGGGCACGCGCATGCGCAAGTCGCTGGCCGCCGCCGCAGGAATACCAAAAGGCATCGCTCTGATGCGAAAGGGCGGCGATTTCCTGCTCTCGTACCAACACCAGTGGCGGCAATTCCTGCATTCAATCGGCTCCGGCGCCTTCGAAGGCGCCACGCTGGAGGACGGGTACGCGGCGGTACGCGCCGTGCTGGCTGCTGTCGAGTCGGCTGACACACGACGACCGGTGATGCTGTGAGCCGCACAGCGACCGGGCCAACACCCGCACTGTCGGTGATCCTGGCCGCGCCGGACGGCTACGGGTCCGTGCGACGCACCGTGGCGCATCTCCGCGAGCAGTCCGCGCTGGACCGGTTGGAACTGGTGCTGGTCCTGCCTCCGGGGTCGGAATCCATCGAAGCGGACGAGCTGGCTGCATTCCCATGGGTTGAATTCGTCGAGGCGCCGCGAGGTTCGATCGGTCACGCCAACGCGGCGGGTGTGCGTCAGGCCACGGCGCCGGTGGTGGTGCTCGCTGAGGATCATTGCTTTCCGGATCCCCTCTGGGCCGAGGCGCTGCTGGACGCGCACCGGGGTGACTGGGCGGCTGTAGGACCTGGCGTACGCAACGCGAATCCGGCGAGCGCAGTCAGCTGGGCGGATTTTTTCATCGGTTACGGACCGTGGATGTTGCCGACCGAATGGCGGGAGGCGGAATTTTTGCCCGGCCACAACAGCAGTTACAAGAAGGACCGGCTGCTGGCCTACGGCGCCGAGCTGGACCAGATGCTGGAGGCCGAAACGCTGCTCCACTGGGACCTGCGTCAGCGCGGCCTGCGCCTGTTGCTGGAGCCGCGCGCCTCCGTGGCGCACACGAATTTTTCGCTGTGGCGCTCGTGGCTTCCGATTCAGTATTACGCCGGCCGGCTTTTTGGCGGGACACGGGCAGGATCGATGCCGGGCTGGAAACGGGTGATCTTCGTGGCAGGCTCGCCGCTGATCCCCCTGGTCCGCCTGGCCCGTATTGCCCGCCAGGCCGTCCGTGCCCGACACTTCGGACGATTCGCCCGCACATTGCCGGCCCTGGCCGTGGGGCTGGCGCTGGACGGCTTCGGACAGTTCGTCGGTTACCTGGCGGGAACCGGAACGGCCCGCGAACGGGTTGCGAGGTACGAATACCGCCGCGCGGATCACATCACTCCCGATGAGCGGGACCAGCTTTTCGGAATGAGCAATTGACCCCAGGGGACAGTGCAGTTTCCGGGTCCGGGGAACGACCTCTTATTTCGGTCGTGATTCCCAGCTACTGTCGGCCCGCTGCGCTGGGCCGGTGCCTCACGGCTCTCGCCGAGCAGGATTTTGCGCCGACGCAATTCGAGGTGATCGTCGTCGATGACGGCAGTGATCCGCCACTAGGGGATACCACTTCCGGTTTTGGACGCCGACTGTCACTGACGGTGCTACGACAGGAGAACGCGGGACCCGGCGCCGCGAGAAACCGCGGAGCCTCGGCGGCCAGGGGTTCGCTACTCGCATTCACCGACGACGACTGCCTGCCGGGATCAGGCTGGCTCAGCGCGCTGGCCGAGAAACATGCCGAGAACCCCGGAGACCTGCTCGGAGGGCGGTTGCGTAATCATGATTCGACCAACCTCTACGCGGAAGCAGCGCAGCTGATCGTGGACAGCGCCTACTGCTTCTGCGCTGAACATCCAGAGACAGGTCGATTCTTCGCCTCCAACAACATGGCCGTTCCGGCTTCGGAGTTCGCGTCGGTCGGCGGCTTCGACGCGGATTTTCGCATCGCGTCCGAGGATCGCGATCTCTGCGATCGCTGGCTGCAATCGGGCCGGAACCTGCAATTCGCCGGTGGGGCAATCGTCAGCCACGATCCCCACCTCCATCTTCGGGGATTCATTCGACAATTCTTCAACTACGGTCGCGGCGCATACCAGTTCCACCGTGCCCGGAAAGCTCGTCACAGGACCCGAGCCGTCTCCCTCATTGTCATGCGCGGGCGGTTTCTGGGAATCGTGCTGCGACAGTTGGCTCGGCACCCGGTGCGAAACCGTTTGCGCATTGGCGCGCTGCTGCTTCTTTGGGAACTCTCGAACTTCGCAGGGTACTTGTACGGAGCGATCCGCAATGGGGCTGATGCCGGCCGGAGAAACAAGGCGTAGGGAAAAGGGGAAACCGGAGCAGCAAAAAAAGGCCTCTGACCTTTTTTCAGTGGAAATTTCCGTCAGGCGCCACGCGCGGCTCGGGCCAGCGCTACGAGGCCGACGATCAACAGAACGAGAATCACAATTGCCAGTGGCTGTGCGAAGTTGATGGTCCATCCGAGTCCGGAGCGCTTGGGCAGGAACAGTCGCTTGTCTTCGGGATTGAAGTAGAAGATGGCGAAATACCAGTGGTCTTCTTCATTCGCCACGGCATTACGCCACTCTCCGGTGATGATCGTCCTGTAAAAGACAATCAGCGCAATCAGGGCCACGCAAATGGCGACTTCAAGGGCTGATGTGTTCATCTCACTCGCTTCCGGTGTCTTTCATACGCCGCCAAACAGCGGAGTATTCACGCCTTTGAACATATCTAATATAGGGGTTAGAGCCCTTTTCTCCTCTTTTCATGGATCCCGTCAGTCCTGCACAAGACCACCTTCAGGTTCCAGGTTCACCGGCTCTCGCTGGACAGATGGTGCCCGCGAGTGTGCACGCCGGTGAATTTCGTCCGGTATTCGGCGGGGGTCATGCCGGTCAGCCGCTTGAACAGGGCCCTGAAGAAGGCGACGTCCTCGTATCCTACGTCCGAACTGATCGCTTGCACCGAGCGCGCGCCGTCTTCAAGCATCTCCCGGGCGATGGAAATGCGCAGGATCTGGAGATACTTTCCAGGCACCTGTCCGGTGGCGGCCTTGAAGCGCCGGACGAAGTTTCGCGGGCTCATGTTCAGCTGGGCGGCGAGGAGTTCAATCGGCAGGTCACGCGCGAAATTCCGTTTCATGTAGCTTTCCGCCTCGCGAATCCTGGCGTCGTCGTGCGCGCGCGACTGCGGCAGCAGGGCATAACCGGACTGGTGGGTGCGCGGCATGTCCACGAGCAGAGCCTTCGCCGTTTTGACCGCGACCTCGTGGCCGCAGAACTTGTCCACCAGGTAGAGACTGAGATCGATCGCCGCATAGACCCCACCACTGCAGAGCAGGCGCCGGTCCTCGGTGACGAAGACATTCGGGCGCCATCTGACCCGGGGATAGCGTTTCGCGAAGGCGTCAGCCGCGCCCCAGTGAGTGGTCGCTTCATGGCCGTCCAGCAGTCCGGCCTCGGCCAGGTAGGCGGCGCCGCTGCAAATGCTGGCGAGGTACGTACCGCGATCGTGCCAGCGGTGCAACCAGTCGAACAGGGCGTGATGCCGCTCGAATTGCGCGTCCAGGTCCAGGCCCGAGGCCGGGACCACAACGAGGTCGGAGTGGTCGACCGCCTCGACCGAAGTCTCGGGCACCAGCCCCAGCGAGTAGGGGGACTCGACCGGCATTCCGTCGAGCGAGGCCACGGTCACCCGAAACCGAGGTTCGGTTGCGTTGCCGGTCAGCTCGTTCCACAGTCGTCCCGCGGAATGGAACACTTCGATCGGCGCCAGCGCGGTGGAGGCGTAACAATCATTAAGCAACAAAATCGTAGCGTCGAGCCTTTTCATTGCGGCAATTCCCACAAGCCGATCAGTGCGCCGGCCGAATCGGTCACCAGACTCACCCGGGCGGCATCGTCGACCCGGAACGGCTTCACCACGACCGACCCGCCCAGGGTCGCGGCTTTCGCCGCCATTGCATCAACGTCCGATACACCGACATACGGGGTCCAGTGGGACGGGACACCGGCCTCGACCTGGCGGGCCTGAAGCTGGTATAGCGAGGCAATGGCCGCGCCGTCGTGCGCGAAGCGGAAGAATTCACCTCCATTGGCCGCGCGGCGCTGCGTCCGCCAGCCAAACATGCCGGCGTAGAAGCCCACCGCCCGCTGCGCATCCACCGCAGCCAGGTCGAACCAGCAGAACCGCGCGAGCGGGTTGTCAGGTATCACGGGATTCATGTTCCTCCTCCCCGGACCGGAGAAGAGCCGACCATCCGGTCACCCGAATGGCCGGCGCTCACCGCCGGTCACTGCTGTGCCGTCATCGGATCGATTGTGGTGCGAATTTCCGTCACCTTGCTGGCCGGGAACCCGCTGAGCCGGGCATGCTCCTGCACGGCCTCTTCGCTGTCGGCCAGATAGACACAGAAGGTCTTGTCGTCGGCGACGAAAGACTCCACCCACTGCGCCCTTCCCGCCAGTTTGGCAAGGGCCTGGTTCGAGGTCGCCGCAGCACCCTTCAGTTCGTTTCCGTTCATGGCGCCCACCCCGGGCAGGTCGCGTTCGATGACATAACGTTTCATGACTCGTCTCCTCTTCGTTGGTTAAGGGAGTAAATACGATATCCCTTGTCCGGTATGCCGAATAGATGACATGTATGCCATTTAGCATAGGTGATAATGCCAAAACTTGCGCGGGCGCGGCTGACTGCCCTTACGGCGGTGAATGCGAGAAAAACAGGGGCTGGGTCCTGGCAACATTCCGTCCGGCGGCGATACCGTGGTCGTTCGCCAACGCATCACGGACCTGTCATTCAACAGGGTGGCGATCTCAGCCGGAGTCGGCCTGGAATCGGATTAGATGGCCGCGCTGTCGGGGCGAGCAGGGTCAGTACCTGATCGGCATCGTGTAGCAGACCGCATCGCCCTCAAGCACGACTTTGCCGTCATCCAGGGCGACCCGGGTCTTGAGTTCCGTAATGGGCTTGTCCGCGCGAACTTTGGCGACCTCCACACGCCCGGTGATGCGGTCACCCGGACGCACAGGCGCCCTGAATGCCCAGTTGACCTGCAGGAAAACCGTGCCGGGTCCCGGCAGGTCCTCCGCCACGACTGCATTGAGAATTGCGCTCGTTATGCCGCCCTGGACCACGATGCCGCCGAAAGGCGTGGACTTCGCGACCTGCTCATCATAGTGCAACGGGTTGCGATCACCGCTGATCTCGGTAAAGAGACCAATATCGCGGTCCGTTATCTGCCGTGAACGCTGTGCGGTCTGTCCGACGCTCGGCATGCCATTGGGCCATACTTCACTGGTGTTCATGAGTGGTTTCTCCTGATGGGTTTCACTTAGGCGCCACCCACCGCCAATGGCAGGGGTGCAGGCCGGTCATGCACGCTTGGCGAGCCGTCGCCCCGGTCGTATTCTGCAACAAGCCTCTCGAGATTCGCGACGGCCCTGGGACGGAGCAGGGCGATTCGTTCCCGCAGACGGGCGAGCTGCTCGCCCTTTGAGCCGCCGGAGGTGAAGCCGGCAAGGCGATGCTTGCGCGCCCACGCTCGAATGGCGGGTTCCTTTGCCCAGCTCTCTCCGTTCTTCAATTCAGCCAATACCGCCCTTGGCCAGGCGATCAAATGTTCTTCATAGGGGATGGGCGCGCACAGTCTGTTCTTCTTGCGCTCGTCCGCGAAGGTCGCTTCGACGAAACCGATCGCGGCAGCACTGAGGCTGATGCGACCATCACGAATGAACTGCAGCGTAATGCGTGAGCCGTCGAAGACGGGCCTGGTGGGCCGGAAGTTAATGGCCCGGGCCGTACAGTCGATGTACAGGGCGTTCCGCGGAGCGCTTATCGCGCCGTCTTCGAACACGATGACCTTCCTTTCGATCCTCCGCACGTGGCGTGCACGTATCACATGCTCCACCCGCCGCAGCACTTCGAGTTCACCTCGCGATATCGTTGCCTGATGAAACATTCGCGGCCGCACACCCGGATCTACACGCAGCATGTCCCCCGAACGCTCCAAACGGTCATAGATGTCATCCAGGCTAAGACCGTGTGCGGCGGCCTCGAGTGCGTTGGCCAGACCCTCCACCATCCGCACCATGCCCGCATCGCCCGGCTGAATGGTCTCACGATTGATCAGCCAGGAATCGCGGGGAACGATCCAGGTCAGGGCATCGCTGCCCACGCCCTGTTCCTGCAGCCAGATCAGGACATCCATGCTGGTCTTTCCGCCACCGACCACGACGTAGTTTCGATGGGGCGCCAGGAACTCCGGCAGGTCATTCGGCGGAATGACGTGCGCATCCTCGCCGACTTCGTAATTCCGTGTATGGGTCTTTGGCGTTGAGATACGGTAAAACGTCGTGTCCACCAGCTTCGATTTCACGCGCACGTCCTGGACTTCGCCGGTTACCAGCGAAGCCACCCGATGGCTGCCAGACCCTTCACCTCGATACTCGTGTAATGGCAGGAATCGCACGCGGCCGGATGGCAACAGACGCTCCTGCATCAATTGTTCGAAATAGGCGGATATTTCCGCGCCGCTGGCCTGCTGGTAGAGACCTGCATTCGGACCACGGGTCTCGATGCGGCGACTACCCAGCTCGCGCGATCCGGCGCCATAAAATGCCGACGGCTGGTGCAGGCGCACGAACGGGTAGGCGTCATTCCAGTGGCCGCCCGGTCGAATCCGGCGATCAACGATGACGATCCGTGCATCCGAGTGCGTGAGCATCTCGTCCGCGAATATCATGCCGGTGGCGCCTGCGCCCACGATGAGATAGTCCGTTTCGATCATGTGTTTCTCTCCAGGTGCGTTGCTGTCTGTACGGGGTTCAGTCTGTGGCCGGACCGTGGAACGGAGCGTGTGACCGGGCGTGGAATTCGAGTGGTTTGTCGCAGTACCAGAAGCCGAAGCCCTCGGTCTTCAGTTCACTTTCCGCCGCCGCGACCGCCTCGGGCGTGGTCGTGCGGCAGAGCCACAGCAGCCGTCTGCGGCAGCGCGACAACACCGTGCGCGCCGGCTCCATGCCCAGGCTCTGCAGCCGGCGCCTCATGCCGGCCCGGCAGCGACGCTCCTGTTCGATCCCGATCGGGTGCTCGAAGCTGCGTTCGACCACCAACATGACATCGGCAGCACCGGCGCTACTCCTTACTCCGCTGGTCCACAACTCGTCGTAGTCGATACCGGCGACACGCAGTGCCATTCGCAGCGATTCCGCGTCCGGCGCACGGAAATGCCACAGTACCCGAGTACCATCCCCGGTGATGTAGCTCCGCCGTCGGCGGATTCCGTGCAGAACCAGGCACCCGTCGACGCGGGAACTGTCCGTCCATTCACGGTCATGCGGGTCCGCCGAGGCAAGGCTACGCTGGACGAATACGTCCACCAGGCTCGTTTGCCGCTCCGGTTTCATGTCAGACCGCCATCTGGATTGGCCGGAATCCGGCTGCGGCTGAATCCAGGTAGGCACGAAGGTGTCCGGCGAGGTCCCGGGCATCGTCCTCGGCGCCGTGGATGAAGGTGGACTTGCGCCGGCGCATGAACGGCAGTCCCAGCACGTAGAGGCCCGGCGCGTCGACGACACCTCCGTCGTGCCGCAGCATCCCTTTACGGTCCAGCACGGGAGCTTTCAGCCAGCTGTAATCGGGGCGAAGGCCCGTGGCCCAGACCACTGTACGGATCTCCCCATGGCTCAGGTCCAGGCCCAGGCAGTTGCGCGCCGGCGTTCGGGTAGGCTCATGGCGTTCCCGCGGTTCCGCAGCCCGGCCCCGTCCCTCGGACGCAATCCACTCGTCCACGCGGTCGAGCAGCCGGTTCATTTTGAGGTCAGCCAGGTCACAGACGTTACGCAGTGACCCGGAGAACTGCGCCCGGCCGTCGCGCACGCCGGCCAACCGTCCGACCAATCGGACGCCTTGCGCACTGAGCGCGTTCAAATCCAGCGTGCGGTGCTCAGGCGTGCCGATCAGTTGCGGCGAAGGAACGTGGCGCGCCCGGACCAGATCGTCGACTTCGTCGTAGCGCTCGTCCAGCACACCCACCGCGTCCATCCACCACTGGATATCCTTTCCTCGATAAAGGCGAGGCAGGCGCACGTGCTCCCCCACGGCCAGCGTGACCGGGCGGCCGGATCGAAGAATCTCTTCGGCCAATTGCAGACCCGACGCCGACGCGCCGACGACCAGGACGCCGCCATCGGGCAGTTGGGCCGGATTGCGGTAATCATGCGCATTCACCTGCGAAACCGCCTGGGGAATGGCCGAGGCGCATGCCGGAACATTCTGGCGGTTGTGCGTGCCGGTAGCGATCACGACGGCGCGGGTCCACCAGTCGCCACGATCGGTTTCAACCCGGTAGCCACCCATTTCCGGCCGTACCGCCGTCACCCGTGTGTCGGTCAATAACGGCGCTGCCGCCCGACCGGCGTAACGGTCCAGGAAGCCGATCAGTTCCGGCATGGTCATATAGCCATCGGGATCAGCGCCGTCGTAGGCCTGACCCGGCAAGCGCGTCTGCCAGTTAGGAGTCAGCAGCCGCAGCGAGTCCCAGCGTTCGTGGCGCCAGGAATTCGCCACCGAACCGCGCTCGATCACGATGTGCTCGACGCCCAATTCCGTAAGGCAGTGGCTCATGGCCAGGCCCGAATGACCGGCACCGATGACGATAGCGTCAACGGTGCCGGCCGCCGCCTTGTCGGCAGTCCGGATCATGCCTGCTTCTTCACCTCGACCCAGACATCGGTCGGGTTGGTGACGATGTCGTACACGGCCGAGCGTTTCTGCGACTGGGCCACGATAGCGCGAATGTCGTCTTCGCTCGCGTCAGCGTCGATTTCATAGCGCACGCGTATGCCGTCAAAGCCGTTGCGCACATCGCCATCGATGCCCAGGATGCCGGCCAGATCCATGCCGGCCTCCAGCGTCGTCTTCACCGATCGCAGCTGGATGCCGCGATTTTGCGCCACGGTCGCGATGCCCGCGCCCAAACAGCCGGAGAGCCCGACCAGCACCATTTCCACCGGTGTCGAGCCGTTGTCCTCGGATGCAAAAATCTCCGGGTGATCGGTGTCGTGTACGAAGGGCCGGCGATGCGACTGTTCTTCACCCAGGCCAAAGAACTTCTCGACCGTGCTGCGAGTGTGAGTGCCGTTGACCCACTCGCTGCTCGCACGCCACTGGAACTGTGCGGCTTCGGGTGCGGCTGTCAAGGCTTCACGGGCGCCCAGCAGGGCTTCGATATTGACGCCATTGTCGGTGGTATTCGCATGAGTATCCATTATTGACTCTCCTGTGTGTCTGGATTCGATTCACAAAGCCGGGCTTGCCGGTCGGGCACCAATGTGCGCCGCCGGCGTTGAATCCAGCGTGGTAGAGACCGTGTTTTTTTCAAATGAGGGTGGAAGCCTCGCTTCCACGGGTGGATCTACCACGAAAAACCGATCTAAATCATAAGGATATGTGAAGCTGGAAGTATGGGTTCCAGAGTTGGGCGCCTGAAGTTACCGACGCTCGGGTGGCACCAGCGACTCGAATGCCCAGACCCGCTCCACCGGCATCCCGGCCCGGGCCTGGGCAAGGCGAACGGATTCCGCATCGGGCCCCCGGTACAGGCAGGCCATCCGCCGGCGGTCGGCCGCGAAGAACGTCCGGACGAACTGTACGTTGTGCGCTTCCAGGCACCAGGCGCCGGCATCCTCCACGGCCTGTATGTCCGCCAGTTCGACCGGCCAGGGCCAACTGCGAGTCACCACGACGTTGGAATAGCCAGGATCGGCGCCGGGCAGATTCGGGGCCTCGTGCACGGTGCCAGGCCATGCCCGTCCTCTCGGGCCACCAGACTGGCGGATCGCAATGCGGACCGATTCGGCATCCGCGCTGCTGAAATGACACAGCATCCGACGCCCGCCGACGGCGAGCAGGCTGGCATGCCAGTCCACACCATGCAGGTGGAAGCAAGGACCGGATACGTCCGCCATGGTCCAGACATCCTCGGCGGTCAGCCCGGGATCGAATTCGCGCTCCACGAAAATGTCGGTCATGATTCCACCATTGCCGCCGCGCCCTCTGCCATGGCCGCCTGCGCCTGTTGTCGCGCCCAAACGGCCACACTTCGCTCGCACAGCGCCGCCATTGCCTCACGTTCCGCCGCCGCGGCTGCGGCGTCTCCGGCAGCCGATGCAGCACAATACAGCGCGACGTGGGCAATGAGCATCTCCGTGGGTCGCTGCAGCAGTTCGGCGCAGTTCAGCGCTTCCCTGGCTCGTATTCTTGCCGAATCGAAACGCTCACGCCCCAGATCGATCATGGCCGCACGGGACTGCGTGTAGGCGAGGCGATATTTGGCGTCCACGATGCGCAAATCATCGATGGCGCGATCCAGCGGTTCCGGGTCGTCACGATCATGATAAAGGCACAGGCCGTATAACGCGCGCGCCAGGGGTTCCTCACTGCCTTCGCGCAGTTTGCCTGCAAGCTCGTGCAGCGGTTCACACAACTTGAGGGCGCGACTGCAATCGCCCTGATACCAGGCGATCAGCACGAGGCTCTCGTTGGCCTGGAATTCGCTGATGTGGTCACCGGCGGCTTTGCTCAGCGTTCGCGCCTCCAGGAACAGCTCCTCGGCCTCATTCAGGCGGTCCTCGTGCAAACGGAGCAGACCGCGAGCAATCAGGATGGAATGGTGGCGGAACCGCCGGCGCTCGGCGAGGGCCTGCGCCTCCATCAGCATCGCGTCGGCCTGGGGCAGGTCGCGCTCCAGCATCACCAAACACTTGGCGGTCTCCGCCAGCCCGATGATGTTCTGTTCCTCGTCGCCACCCCGCGCGATCCTTGCCGCTTGCAGAGATACTTCCTGTGCGTCGCTCCAGTGACCGTGCTCCCAGCGCAGTACCGAAGCCATCTGGTAACCGAGCCGCGCGTGTTCCAGATCCCCCAGGTCCAGCGCCTGCTCAGCCAGAGCGACGTATTCGGCCGCCGCCGATTCCCAGTCATCAACCGGGCCGGATGCCAACATGATCTCGTGCAGCTCGATGCTCACCCGCACGCGCTCCGCTCCGCTCAAATCGGCGGCGAGCTGCAAGCCCCGACGCGCATGCTGCAGGGCTTTCTCGTTGGCGAAAAACCGCTGGCAAAGGCGGCCCGCCAACACGAGCGCCCGGGCAGCCAGGCCCACGTCACCGCTGTGCGAGGCGTGGTGCGCCAGCTGCGCCGCGTGATCGAGGTCCACCCTGGAATTGGCCTCCATGAGCTCAGCCACGCGACGATGCATCACCTGTCGCCGCACGGGCGAGATGTCCTTGTATACGCCGCGAGCCACCAATTCGTGCGAGAACCGCAGTTCGTCGCCGGCCCCGTCGAGGACCCCTTGTTGCTGCGCACGTTCCAGTGCAGTCCCGACATCCTCCGCCGCGAGATTACTCAGCTGCACCAGCGTATCGAACTGGATGTGCGGGCTGAGCACGGCGGCCCAGCGCAACACCTCCGCGCCCTCCTCATCGAATCGCGCCAGCCGTTCGCGCACGAGGTCGTCCAGAGTCCCCGCCTCGCCACCGGCCCGGGCCAGCTCAATGGCAAACAGGGGATTGCCACCGCACTCACGGCTCAGCCGGGCTGCATCCGCCGCCGGCACCCGTTCTGCGATCAACCGCCTGATATCCGCTTCTGGCAGCGGGTCAACCGGAACGTCCTCGATCAGTCGATCCTGCCGCAATTCGCGCAACGCCTGTTGCGCCTGCACATTATCCCGCAGCTCGCCAGCCCGGACGGCGATGACCCCGAGCACCGGCCGTTCCCTGTTCATCCGTGTCACGTAGTGCAGGGCAGCGGCGCTGGATTCATCGCACCACTGAAAGTCGTCGAAGACGATTACCACGGGCCTTTGCCTCGCCTGCTGGCCAATGAACCCGCTGAGCCTGCCGAGGAGGCGGTCACGGCGTTTCAGGCTTTGATCTCCGAAAACGGCCTGTTCCGCTTCTGTCGACTGCCGGCGCAGCGCATCGATCCACAACGCGAAGGGACGATTTATCTCGGACAAGTAGGCGCCGGCCTCAAGCAGGTAAGCGCCTGCATCCAGCGCGCGCCGTCCCAGAGCTTCGAGCAGGGTGCTCTTGCCAATCCCGGGTTCACCGCGCAACATCAAAATGCGCGCTTTGCTCTCCCTGACGACCGATTCGAGCGCATTGTTCAGCAGGGCCAATTCCTTTTCGCGACCATGGATCGCCGTGCTGACCGGAAAATGGTCTGCGCCGGAAATATCCGGGTGGGCCACAGGGGTCACCTCCGGCTCGACCGGGGTTGACGGACTTCGCCAGGCAGCAAGCAGTGCGCCGCTGGATTGCACGCCGAGTTCCTTCAGCATGCGCTGGCCCAGGCGAAGTTGCTGCTCAGCCTCCTCCATGTGTCGCAGCTTGATCAGCAGCCCAATCAGCTGCGCCCGTGCTTCTTCGTCGTAAGGTGAAAGCGTCACCAGGGCGCGGGCATGTGGAAGCGCCCGCTCCGGGTCGCCCTCGAAGCGGCGGATCAGGTCCCGCAGGATCGCTTCCCTGGCGTGTACGGCGCGCTCCCGCTCGGCCACGCACCAAGCGTGGAAATCGTGGAAATCGGAGAATTCCAGCCCCTCCAGGAAATGGCCGCGGTAGCGGTCGGCCGCCTCCTCGAGCGTGGCGGTGGGTGCATCGGCCAGACGCTTCTCTGCCAGTTCGCAGAGGTCGACAAAATCGATGGTCAGATCATCAGCGTCGAGGCGTACATTGGCACGGTCGGCCACGATGCGCTTTCGCTGGTCCGAGTCCACCAGGCGGCGTAGCTTCGAAAGGCTCCAGCGAAGGGAACCACGGGGGTCGTCGGGGATTTCCCACAGCAGTTCGCACAGGTATTCACGGCGGAAAGACCGGTCGTGCAGCGCCAGAAAGGCGAGCAGGGCGCGCGTTTTGCGCGACGGCGGCAAATCCTGCACGACACCATCATGCAGGACCTCGAAGTTACCCAGAAAATGCAGATCGAACTTACTCATCCGCTGTGCCCGCTCTCACTTTAACAGCGCCGTGGGAGACCGGCTGGCCGAGACAGGCTTTCGGTACGCCGACCCCTCCCCGTCAATTGCAGTGTACTGTAACTCGCCGGGAGCGGCTGTGGCGGGTTACGAGGTCGACAGCTGCGACATGACCGCTTTTTGTCGGCTGTCACGATCAAAGTTTCAGCCTGGTTACGGACGGCGGCCCCCTCAGCCGAAACGACGGATGCCGATCGCGCCCACCATTGCCAACAGCAGGGCCAACATCGCCAGGCTGAGGCGGTTGAGCGTCGGGATGCCCTCGTAGAAGCGGGTATTGGTGATTGTACACTCGGCCCCGCCGTTCAACGTCACGCTCATCGCTTCGCACTGGTGGTCGTCAACCTCCACCGACGGGTCGTCCAGGGTCTCTGTGACCGTGCACACCGTCCCCCCGTTCCAGTGCGGCACTACCGCGAAGCTCTCGGTTTCTTCAATGCCCACAAAGTGCAGGGTTCCGGCCGTCGGACCGAACATCTCGCCCGTGCATGCGTATGAGGCCCAGGCCTCGGGCACCACTTCACCCAACTGCTCGTCCATCCACTGTTTGGTCACCTTCACGTCCACCGCCAACGGGTCGTTGGTGATCATGCAATTCAAGTACGCAGCGTTGGCCACACCCTCGAAGCGGCATTTGTCCGGGGCGGGGCTGCCATCGTCATAGCTCGTCGCGTAACCGGGGGGAGCCGTTTCCATCACGTTGCAATCGAGCTCACCGCTGGCAAACTCGGTGACCACGAATTTCACCGGAACGCCCTCAGCGAGCTTCGCGCTCTGCCGCAGTGGAATGCCGGTATTGCACAACAGTGTAATTTCGACCTCCGCCGGGTTGTCGTCGGTAAAGTTCTTCTCGACCGAGAATATGGCCTTGGACGGAGGGCAAGGTTCTTCCGGGCTGCCGCCGCATCCCTCTAGAGTCACTGAGAAGTCTTCGCCGTCCGCCTGGTCTGCCGTCGCGCTGATCGTGAAGTCGGACATGCCGCTGAACGGGCCGGGAGCCGTCGGCGAGAAGTTGTAAAACACGCTGCAGCTGCCACCGGGCGACAGAGTGGCGCCCTGGCAGTTCTGCGCTGCTCCGAACTCGCCGGTCAACGGCGTACCGCCGAATATGGTGAGCGGCCCGAAGGAATCGCTGCTGGTGTTGGTGATCACCGTGGCCATCTGCGCACTGGTGTTGCCGACGTTGACATTGCCGAAATCGTGGCTCAGCGGCGCCGCCGTGATCGGGTTGACACCCACCCCGGCCAGGCTGACCGAAAAGGCCTCGCCATCCTCCTGGTTGGCCGTCGCGCTGATCGTAAAGCTGGATTCATCGCTGAACGGGCCGGGAGCCGTCGGCGAGAACGTGTAAAACACGCTGCAGCTGCCGCCGGGCGACAGAGTGGCGCCCTGACAGTTCTGCGCCGCTCCGAACTCGCCGGTCAACGGCGTACCGCCGAATATGGTGAGCGGCCCGAAGGAATCGCTGCTGGTGTTGGTG
>JASFKQ010000005.1:0-44579 GCA_050118555.1 Lysobacterales bacterium | reverse complement strand
AGGATCGATGCCTTGCCGGTCGCGGCGAGGGCGTCCTTGTAATTGATGCCCGACCACTCCACGCGGATCGTGATCTCCCCCTCGCTCAGGTCCGCGAGCGACACGGTCTCCAGTCCCGCTCGGTACTCTCCTCCGCCGTCATGGATGCGGAACGCGCGGAAGTCTCCGGGAACGCTGCTCTCCGACATGGCCGCCTCAGTTGCCGCGGTGGATCGCCCGCCCGTCGAGATGAAGCGCGGCTTCGTGGATGGCTTCGGACAGGGTGGGGTGCGCGTGGACGATCCTCGCCAGGTCCTCGCTGGCGCCCTGGAACTCCATGGCCACGACGCATTCCGCAATCAGTTCCGAGGCATTGGCGCAGAATAGGTGTACGCCAAGGATTTCGTCACTCTCTGCATCGGCCAGAATCTTGACAATCCCGGTGCCCTGGCCGCTGGCCAGGGCACGGCCGCTGGCGGTCATGGGAAAGGAACCCGTGCGGTAGTCGATACCGGCTTCAGCCAGTTCCTGCTCTGTTTTTCCGACCCAGGCGATTTCCGGGTCGGTGTATACCACCCAGGGAACGGTATCGAAGTGGATGTGCGCGGGCTTGCCGGCGATCAATTCCGCGACGGCAATGCCTTCCTCGGATGCCTTGTGGGCCAGCATCGGACCGCGTACGCAGTCGCCGATGGCCCATACCCCTTCGGCAGACGTGCGGCTGTTGTCGTCCACTTCGATCTGCCCGTGATCATTGATCGAAACCCCGGCTCCCTCGGCCAACAGGCCCTCCGTGTACGCTTTGCGGCCGACGCTGACCAGCAAGCGGTCGAAGGTGATGACTTCCTCGCCGTCGGCACCTTCGATCGTGACGGCGACGTTTTTGTCCTTGACCTCCGCGCTCTTGACGCGGGTTTCCAGCCGGATGTCCAGTCCCTGCTTCTTGAACTCGCGGGCGGCCTGCTTGGCGACATCGCGGTCGGCCATGGCCAGGAAGTCGGGGAGGGCCTCGAGCAGCGTGACCTCCGAACCGAGCCGGTTCCATACCGACCCGAGTTCAAGTCCGATGACGCCCGCTCCGATCACGCCGAGTGTTTCCGGCACGGCGGGGAAATCCAGCGCACCGACGTTGTCGACGATGTACTCGTCGTCGAATTCCACACCAGGAATCTGGATCGGAACGGAGCCGGATGCGAGGATCACGTTGTCCGCTTCCAGTTCCAGGGAATCACCATTGTCGGCGGGGGATACCGTGACCCGGCGCTCCGCGCCCAGCGTGCCCTTGCCGTGGTAAAAAGTGATTCCGTTGCCTTGCAGCAGCTGGCTCACGCCCCCCGTCAGCCTTTTCACCACCGCGTCCTTCCGCTCCAGCATCCTGGCCACATCGATCTGGGCGTCGCTGACACTGATGCCATGCGCCTCATAGTCGTGGCGCAGGTGATGGAAATGCTTGCTGGAGTCCAGCAAGGCCTTGGAAGGAATGCAACCCACGTTCAGGCAGGTTCCACCGGGTGAAGCCTTGCCGTCCTTGCCGCTGAACATGTCGATGCAGGCCGTCTTCAGACCCAGTTGGGCGGCGCGGATCGCGGCGACGTAGCCGCCAGGCCCGCCACCGATCACGATAAGGTCGAATTTTTCGCTCATTTCGTCGTTCCTGTAATCAGATGCCCAGCAGCAATCGTGCCGGATCCTCCAGCGCGTTCTTGACAGCCACCAGGAACTGTACGGAATCGCGCCCGTCGATAATGCGGTGGTCGTAGCTCAGCGCGAGGTACATCATCGGCCGCACCTCGATCTGGCCATCGACGACCACCGGCCTGTCCTTGATGCCGTGCATGCCTAGAATTGCGCTTTGCGGCGGATTCAACAACGGCGTGGACAGCATGGAGCCGAAGACCCCGCCGTTGGTGATCGAGAAGGTGCCTCCCTGCAGGTCCTCCAGCGTGATGGAACCTTCCCTGGCCTTTTCCGCGAAGTCCGAGATAGCGAGCTCCAGTTCGGCCAGGCCAAGGCTCTCGGCGTTCCGGATGATCGGCACAAGGAGGCCGCGGTCGGTCGAGACCGCGATGCCGATGTCCTGGAAATTGTGATAGACGATCTCGTCGCCCTCGATGGACGCATTGACCACCGGGAATTTCCGGAGCGCGTCGCAGCACGCCTTGACGAAGAAGGACATGATGCCGAGCTTGATGCCGTGCTTGCGGGTGAACTCTTCCTGGTGGCGGCGGCGCAGGTCCATCACGGCCTTCAGGTCGACTTCGTTGAATGTGGTCAGGATGGCCGCGGTATTCTGCGCCTCTTTCATGCGTTCGGCGATGCGGCTTCGCAGGCGCGTCATCCTGACGCGCTCTTCCTGGCGCGAGCCACCGCCGCGCACGAAGCTGAGCACATCGCCCTTGGTCACGCGGCCGCCGCGCCCGGTTCCCTCGAGGCGGGAGGGGTCGACCTTTTCCTCTTCGGCCACGCGGCGGGCGCTGGGGCTGAGCCTTGGCCCCTTCTCCTCGCGCTTCGACGTTTCCGGTCCGGATTCGCCGGCGGCTCTGTCCGTCGCCTGTTTCGCGGCCCCGCGCGCGGCGGCCTTTTCCCGTTCGGGTTCCGCCTCCGGTTCTTCCGCCGCCGGCTTGTCCGACTGCTCGCCGGCCGCGGGCTCCGGTTCGACCGCGCCTTCCTCGATGATTGCGATCACGTCGTCGCTGTGTACGGTGTCGCCCTCGCCGGCCTTGAGTTCCTTGACCGTTCCTTCCACGGGGGAGGGAACCTCGAGCACCACTTTGTCCGTCTCCAGATCCACCAGGTTTTCGTCGCGGCGGACCGAATCCCCCGGCTGCTTGTGCCAGGCTGCAACGGCCGCGTCTTCCACGGACTCGGGCAGCACCGGTACTTTAACTTCAATCGTCATGGCGTTTTCCTGTTCTCTGCGCGGAGCGCTGCTACATGATGGCTTGGTTGACCACCTGTTTTTGTTCCTCCAGGTGGTCCCGGTAATATCCGACCGCGGGCGACGGAGACCGGGCACGCCCCACGTACCTCAACTCGTGCCGGTCCGAGATGCATGCCTGGAGGTGATGCCGTATCTGGTACCATGCGCCCTGGTTCTGGGGCTCCTCCTGGCACCAGACCACGTCGGTGGCGTTGGGAAATTCGTCGACAAAACCTCTCAGGTCGTCCTCCGGAAACGGATACAGCTGCTCGACGCGCATCACAGCGACCTCCTGGACGTTCTCCGCGTCGCGCTTTTCCGCCAGGTCGTAGTAGATTTTCCCGGAGCAGAAAACCACACGCTTGATGTCCTCGGCCTTGCCGGGGCCGCGATCGCCGATAACCTGCTGGAAGCGGCCACTGGACAGCAGGTCCAGCTGGGAGGTCGCGGCCTTGCTCCGCAGCAGGCTTTTCGGGGTCATGACCACCAGTGGCTTGCGGGTACGCTGCAACACCTGCCGCCGCAACAGGTGGAACATCTGCGCGGGTGTCGAAGGCACGCAGACCTGGATGTTGTGGTTCGCGCTCAACTGCAAAAAGCGTTCGAGCCGTGCGCTGGAATGTTCCGGCCCCTGTCCCTCGTAGCCGTGCGGCAGGTAGAGCGTGAGCCCGCACAAGCGTCCCCACTTCGCCTCGCCGGAGGTGATGAACTGGTCGATTACGACCTGAGCGCCGTTGGCGAAATCACCGAACTGCGCTTCCCAGATCACGAGTGTTCCCGGCGCCGCGGTGGCATAGCCGTACTCGAAGGCCAGCACCGCTTCTTCGGAGAGCAGGGAGTCCACGATCGTCACCGGAACGTCCGGCTTGATCTCCTGCAAGGGGACCAGTGTGCTGCCGTCTTTCTGGTTGTGAAGTTCCGCATGTCGGTGGAAGAACGTGCCGCGACCCGAGTCCTGGCCCACCAGGCGCAGCTTGGTGTCCTGTTCGACCAGCGTCGCATACGCCATGGTTTCGGCGAAGCCCCAGTCCATCGGAATCTCGCCGGCCGCCATCTTGACCCTGTCATCCATGATGCGTTTGACACGCGGGTGCAACACGAACCCGTCGGGCAAAGTCGTCAGGCTGTCGGCGAGTGCGCGGATCTTCTTCATCGGGACGCGCGTGTCCACTTCCTGCGGGATGTCCACGTGCCCGAAGTCGTGCCATTGAGCAGCGTACTGGCTTGTCCGCGGTTGCGTGACCACGTCCGTGACGCTCTCGCCCCGGTCGAGTCGCTCGCGGTAGTCGTCCATCATCGACTGGACGTCGTCCTCCGTCAGCAGGCCTGTTTCCACCAACCGGTCGGCATATTTACGGCGGGTTGTCGGCAATCCGCGGATGATCTTGTACATCATCGGCTGGGTGGCCGCCGGTTCGTCGGCCTCGTTGTGGCCGTGGCGTCGATAACAGACAAGGTCGATCACGACGTCCCGTTTGAATCGCAGGCGAAAATCGCAGGCGATTTTCATGACGTGGTGGACCGCCTCGGGGTCATCCGCGTTCACATGGAAGATGGGTGCGTGGACCATCTTGGCGATGGTGGTGCAGTACAGGGTGGAGCGCATGTCGTGCGGATTGCTGGTGGTAAAGCCGATCTGGTTGTTGATGACGATGTGCAGCGTTCCGCCGACGCCGAAGCCGCGTGTCTCGGACATCTGGAACAACTCCATCACCACGCCCTGGCCGGAGAAGGCCGCGTCGCCGTGAACCAGTATTGGCATGACCTGGTCGTGGTCAGCGTCTCGGCGTCGCACCTGTCTGGCTTTGGCCGAGCCCAGCACAACCGGGTCGACGATTTCCAGATGGGAGGGGTTGAACGCCAGCGCCATGTGCACGGTTGCGCCCTGGGTCGGCAGGTCTGACGCGAAGCCGAGGTGGTACTTGACGTCGCCGGAGCGCAGGGGGTCGCGCTCGCCGTGGTTTCCTTCGAACTCTTCGAAGAGCATCGCCGGTGATTTACCCAGGATGTTCACCAGAACGTTGAGGCGTCCGCGATGCGGCATGCCGATGACCACTTCCTCGATGCCCTGGTTGCCCGAGTGCAGCATGGTCTCGTGCAACAACGGGATCAGGCTGTCACCACCCTCGAGTGAGAAGCGCTTCTGGCCCACGTACCTCGTGTGCAGATACTTTTCCAGACCCTCGGCCGCGGTCAGCATGCGCAGGATGCGTCGGCGCTCCTCGTCGTTGACCTCCGGTACGCCCGCGCTGCCTTCGAGACGCTCTTGCAGCCACCGCCGCTTGGCGGTATCGGAGATGTGAAGGTATTCCACGCCAATGCTGCTGCAGTACACCTTGCGACAGAACTCGATGATCTGCCGCAGGGTCATGCGTCTGGGGGCCACCAGCGACCCGGAATCGAATTCCCGGTCCAGATCCGAATCGTCGAGACCCTGGAACTCGGGGCTCAGGTCTGCTACCGGCGCATGATGGGGCTGGCCAAGAGGATCCAGCTTCGCGCTTTCGTGGCCGCGGAGGCGGAAGGCCGATATCAGTTTGACGACTGCGGCTTCCTTGCGGTCGGCCGCTTGCGTGTCGGCAGATATCGGCAGCCGCGCGAGTTCGCGGAACTTCGCCTCCACCCCGAGCCGCCCGGTATCCGCCGGGCCACCGTCCGCCAGGCGCGCGAAAGCTGCTGCCCATTTCGGCGGCACGTTTTCCGGGTTTTCCAGCCAGTCTTCGTAGAGGGACTCGACGAAGCTGGCGTTGCCGCCCGAGAGATGTGATGACTTGTAGAGGTCTTCCAGGGTTCGCTTCACTGCTTGGATCGCCCTTTCGTCGCGAGGCCGGCGTTCATGAATCCGGTCGAAAAAGCCAGGCCGCAACCGGCCTGGCGTAATCAACCATTATACCGCTTCGAGATAGAGATGTCCCCGATTGACCAGGCGGCACAGCAGCTCGAATTGGTCGCTTTTTAATGCGGAGCCGAGGGCCGTGAGTTGCGCGGGATCACAGATTTTTTCTGCGAAACGGGCATCGCAGGCGAAGGCGTCGCCGGCGGCAAACAGGGTCGCCCGGGGTACGCCGTCCAGCCAGAGCAGGCGGGTCCAGGGATTACGTACAAGCCGCGCACCGCTTTCCAGCGACTCGCGCAGGGTGGCGGTGTCCAGGGCGGTGGGCGGGGCCGCGGGTTCGTGCGCAAGGCGATAGCGGGAAAGGAATGCACCGAGGAACGCCTCCCATTCGGCAGCGTTGTTGGATTGCTTTTCCACCAGTCGGCGAAACCGGGCGACAGACTGCGGGTCCAGCTCGCCGGCCCGCACCGCCCGCGCCAGACCGGGATCGGCGTAGCGCTCGCCTTCGTCCCGCTGTTCAGCCAACCATTCGCCCAGCGCCTGGTGCAGGTCGGCTGCGCTGGGCGCACGCATGCCTATGGACCAGGTCATTCCCGCCTCCGTGGCCACGCCGTGATGGGCGACGCCCGGCGGCAGGTATAACATGTCACCCGGCTCCAGTTCCCAGCTTCGCTCGGGGGTGAAGTGACGCAGGACATTGAGTTCGCAATCGGGCAGCCGTTCCGGGTCGAAGTGCCGCGCGATGTCCCAGCGCCTCTTGCCGCTCGCCTGGAGCAGGAACACGTCGTACTGGTCGACATGTGGACCGACGGATCCGTCGCGCGCCGCGACGCTGACCATCAGGTCGTCGATGCGCCAGCCGGGCAAAAAGTCGAAGCGCCTCAGCAGTGCAGCGAGGGGTGGGTAATGCTTCTCGACATCCTGCACCAGCAGGGTCCAGCCGTGCCCGGGCAGATCCACGAGATCATCCTCGACGAACGGACCGTATCGCACCTTCCAGTCGTTTTCCGGGTAGCTGCCGCTCACCAGCCGGGATTCCGCCATTTCCTCGCAGGCGAGTCCGGCGATATCGTTGGCGTCGAGTTCGGGCGCGAAGCCCGGGAGGGCCTGCCGCAGCAACAGCGGCTGCTTTTGCCAGTAATCGGCCAGGAACCGTTCGGCCGTCAGCGCTGGATCGTTGAAAAACACGGGGTATGCCGCGGTGTTAGCCGGGCCGGGAATCGTCGTCCAACGCCCGGGCCATTTCGACGGCGTTCCCGGTATACGTGGCCGGCGTCAGCGCCAGCAGGCGACGGCGGGCATCGTCCGGAATATCCAGTTGCCCGATGAAGGTCTGCAGTGCGTCCGCGGTGATGCGCTTGCCGCGGGTAAGCGCCTTGAGTTGCTCGTACGGGTTCTCGATGCCGTAGCGACGCATGACGGTCTGGATCGCTTCGCCCAGCACCTCCCAGTTCGCCTGCAAATCATCGGCCAGCCGCTGCGCGTCCACTTCCAGCTTGGACAGTCCGCGCTCGAGGGAAGCCAGCGCCACCAAGGAGTGGCCCAGCGCCGTCCCGATCGTACGCAATACGGTCGAGTCGGTCAGGTCCCTCTGCCAGCGCGAAACGGGCAGTTTACAGGCCAGGTGGTCCAGCAGCGCATTGGCCACGCCCAGGTTGCCCTCCGCGTTTTCGAAATCGATCGGATTCACCTTGTGCGGCATGGTCGAGGAACCGACCTCGCCTTCCACGGTCCGCTGGTGAAAGTAGCCGATCGAGATGTAGGACCAGATGTCGCGGCACAGATCGATCAGGATGGTGTGGTACCTCATCAGCGACTGGAACAGCTCGGCCATCCAGTCGTGCGGCTCGATCTGCGTCGTGTAGGGATTCCATTCCAGCCCGAGGCCTTCAACGAAGCCGCGCGCCAGACGTGCCCAGTCGACTTCCGGATAGGCGCTGAGGTGCGCGTTGAAGTTGCCCACGGCCCCATTGATCTTGCCCATGAAGGGCTGCACCGAAAGAGCGTCTTCCTGTCGCCGGAGCCGGTGCAGCACGTTGGCCAGTTCCTTGCCCAGGGTCGTCGGCGAGGCGGCCTGGCCGTGCGTTCGCGACAGCATCGGCAGATCGGCGTGGGAGCGGGCCATCGCGGCGAGGGCGTCGTCAATGCGCCTGAACGCGTCCGACATGACGCTGGAGTGCGCATCCTTGAGCATCAGCGCGTAGGCCAGGTTGTTGATGTCTTCGGAGGTGCAGGCGAAATGAAGGAATTCGGCGGCCTCCGCGAGTTCGGGAAGTGCCGCGAACCGCTCCTTGAGGTAGTACTCGACGGCCTTGACGTCGTGGTTGGTCACCGATTCGATGTCCTTGACGCGCCGGGCCGCGGGTTCGTCGAAGTCGCGCTCGATTTCTTCAAGCAGCGCCTCGGCCGCCGGGCTCAGCGGGGCCAGTTCGACCACATCTTCACATGCAGCCAGCGCCCGGAACCAGTGTAGCTCGACCTTGAGCCGCCGGTGAATCAGCCCGAACTCGCTGCAGATCGGCCTCAGGGCCTCGGTTTTTCCGGCGTAACGGCCGTCAACGGAAGACAGGGCGGTCAGGGGCGTCAGTTTCATGGCGTGCCTTCGTGTTGTTGGCGGCTGGGCCGCGAAGGGGTATTTTCCCATTCATTGGTCTCCAGGCCAAATGGAGCGTGACCCGAAAATTGATCCGCGTCCGTTCCGGCCCAAGATCACCACTGTGCGCAGCGGGACCGCGACGGTCGCCGCGCATGACTCAACCCGGGAGCAGAATGATGGCCGAAGACTATCGAATCGAATCCGACAGCATGGGCGAGCTGAAAGTGCCCGTGGATGCCCTGTGGGGCGCCCAGACCCAACGGGCCGTGGAGAACTTTCCCATCAGTGGGCTCACCGTGCCGCGCGAATTCATACGGGCGCTGGGACTGATCAAGCAGGCGGCGGCCATGGTCAACCTCGAACTGGGCCTGCTGGACGAGGGCCGCGCAGCCGCCATCATCAACGCGGCCCGGGCCGTGGCGTCGGGGACGGTGGATCGACACTTCCCGATCGATGTGTTCCAGACCGGTTCGGGAACCTCATCCAACATGAATGCCAACGAGGTGATCGCCCACATCGCAAGCGAAGAAAGCGGTATGGACATCCATCCCAACGACCACGTCAATATGGGGCAGAGTTCCAACGACGTGATCCCCACGGCCATCCAGGTCAGCGCCGCCCTGGTGGCCGCGGAAAAGCTGATCCCGTCGCTGCTGCACCTGGCCGAGACCCTGGACATCAAGGCGGAGGAACTCTCGGACAAGGTCAAGACCGGTCGTACCCACCTGATGGACGCAATGCCGGTCACTTTCGCGCAGGAGCTGGGTTGCTGGTCCAGCCAAGTCCGCAGCGGCGCCAAGCGGATCAAAAGCGCGCTGAAGCGCGTCCGGAAGCTGCCGCAGGGCGGCTCGGCCGTTGGCACCGGCATCAATGCGCACCCGGACTTCGGGCCGCGGGTGTGCGCGGCGTTGTCGCGCATGACTGGCGTGAAGTTCCGGTCTTCGGACAACTATTTCGAAGGGATCAGCTCGCAGGATGCCGCGGTCGAGCTGTCGGGTCAGCTCAAGACCCTGGCCTGCAGCCTGATGAAGATCAGCAATGATCTGCGCCTGATGAATTCCGGGCCGCTGGCTGGAATAGGAGAAATCGAATTGCCCGTGTTGCAGCCCGGCTCGTCGATCATGCCGGGTAAGGTCAATCCCGTCGTACCCGAGGCGGTGTGCATGGTCGCCGCCCAGGTTATCGGCAACGACTCGACGATCACGGTCGCGGGCCAGTCCGGTCTGTTCCAGCTCAACGTGATGCTGCCCGTGGTGGCGCTGAATCTCCTGCAAAGCCTGGAAATCCTCTCCGGCGCGTGTGGCGCGTTGGCGGATAAAGCCATTGCCGGGTTCACGGTCCGCGAGGACGTCATACGCGAGGCCCTGGATCGGAACCCGATACTGGTCACGGCGCTGAACCCGGTGATCGGCTACGAGCGCGGAGCCGCAATCGCCAAGCAGGCCTACCGGGAAGGGCGGCCGATCCGCGAAGTCGCCCTGGAGGCCACGGACCTGAGCGCCGAAGAACTCGACCGCCTGCTCGACCCGCTGGAACTGACCAAAGGCGGCATCCGATCGTAATAACGTGTAAATCTGAGGAGGTGCAGGGGAACCGCTGTCTTATCGCAGGCAAGCCTGCTCCCACAGTAAGGTCTGTCACCCTGTGGGAGCAGGCTTGCCTGCGATTGGGTCCAGTAGCCCGGTGGCTTCGTGCCTGGAAGTATTGGCGCGAAGCGTGGCCTGGCTTAGCTGTCCGTCGCCCGATGCCTGAGGAACAGCGCGCCGGCCAGGAAGACGGCGGCGACGATCAGCCCCACGGCCATTTGCAACGAGAACAGCCGGTCCAGGATGTTGGCCAACGTGACGGCGTGGTCGAAATCGTGTGTGACGGGCACGCCGAGCGCCAGCTTGCCCTGGCCGTCCCGCACCTCGGCGGTGAGGATCGCAGGGCTGTTCGCCACCCACTTGCCGATCAGGCCGAACAGGCTGCTGTCCAGCGTGAAGGTGCGCAGGAAATCGATCCAGATCTGCAGGATGGCGAAGACCACCGGTGGCAGAACGGCGAAGAGCAGGGGAATCCTCGGCGCGAAAGCCGAGACCAGGAGCAGCCAGCCGGCGATTGGCAGGAACCAGATCGCCGCGGCCAGGTAACTGGCCAACAAAATCAGCCAGGCCTTGAACGGGTTGACCACGGACAGGAACAATGTCCACGGGTTCTCGCCGACCGACATCACCATCACGGAGGCGATGATCGCCATGATGATTTGTGTCAGGATGAACACGGCCCAGAAAATCAGGGGCGCAACCACCAAGGCAGTGAGCAACTTGGAGGCGATCGTCAGCGTATCGCTGGCCGGCAGCGATTTCCAGAACAGGATGCTGCGATCCTTGCGGTCGTCGTAAAGGGCGCCCAGCAGGTAGAAAAAGATCACGAAACACATCACGACGGTAAAAAACAGGGAACTCCCCAGGAGGACTTCGTAGCCCCGCGTGGTGCGGAATTCGACTGGCTGTTCCGCAAGCAGGCGAATGGCTTCGCGGAAGGTGTACAACTCGTTGTCAAAATGAGCCGTGGTGAAGATCGACATCAGCAGGAACAGGATGTAAACGGCGCCGATGACTATCGGCGTCGTGCGCAGCGCACCCTTGTTTTCCCAGTACTCGCGCTGGATCAGGGCCAGAAGGCGTTTCATGCTTCACCTCCTTTCATGGTCGCGACGAACAGGTCGGCCACGCTCGGCGTATGCAGTTCGCCCAACTCGGCGAGGCGATCCCGCGGCACGCTGTCGAACAGGAAAATGTGCCGGCCGAACAGTTTGCGTTCGTACAGGGGCTTCATCGCCCGCGCCTGGGCCGCCAGGTCCGGCTTGACCATCACTTCCGTGTAGCGCTGCTCGACTTCTTCCATGGTTGCCTGCAGGGCGATGCGCCCGTCCCTGATGAACAGCAGGTCAGTAAGGATGTGCTCGACTTCCTCGACCTGGTGCGTGGTGATCAAGATGGTTCGTTCTTCGTCGAAATAATCGTTCAGCAGGCTGGTGTAGAACTGCTTGCGATACAGGATATCCAGGCCGAGCGTCGGCTCGTCGAGCACCAGCAGGTGGACGTCGATGGCCATCACCAGCGCCAGGTGCAGTTGTGCGACCATGCCTTTGGAGAGCTGTTTGACCCGGTGTTCCGGCTTCACCTTTGTCTGTGACAGGTAGTCCATGCAGCGCTGCCTGGAAAATCGCGGATGGATTTTCTCGGTAAGTTCGATCAGTTGCCAGACCCGGATCCAGCGCGGCAGCACCGCGACGTCCGCGATGAAGCAGACGTCTTCCATCAGTTCGGCGCGGTCTTTTGAAGGATTCTTGCCCAGAACGCTGAGATTGCCGTCGTAAGTGGCGAGACCGAGGATGGCCTTGAGTGCGGAAGTCTTACCCGCGCCGTTCGGGCCGATCAGTCCCACGATTTTGCCCGGAGGTATTTCCAGGTCGATATGGTCCACCGCGACGGTACGGCCGTATCGCTTGGTCAGGCCCTGCGCTGAAATAATCGGCTTCATCGTGAGGCTACCCTGGTTTCTTCGTTGATTTGCGGAGCAGGTCTGCGATGTCGAGACCCAGTTGTTCGATGCGGTCGAGCATGGCCGGCCACTCCTCGGACAGGAACTTGTCGCGCTCGGTGGCCATCAGCCTGGCGCGGGCGCCTTCGCAAACGAACATGCCCAGGCCTCGGCGCTTCTCGACGATGCCCTCATCCACGAGCGCCTGGTAGGACTTGGAAACCGTAATCGGGTTCAGCTGGAATTCGGAAGCCACCGAACGCACCGAAGGCAGCGCCTCGCCCTCGGCCAGCGTACCGTCGAGGATCATCGCGATGGTGCGCTCCTTGAGTTGCCAGTAGATGGGCTGGCTGTCATTCCAGTGGGTGGGCATGATCCTGATTCGCCTTGCCGGATGCCCTGTTCCTGTCAGTGGTGACGGAACAGGAAGAGGTTGACCCGGAAACCGGCATTGCGTTTCGGCTGGCTCACCGGGGCCTCCTCTGCGCCGGCGTTACGTGTCACCCAGGATGCCGGGGCGGCTCGCTGCGATTCGGTCAGGGCAGATTCCGCTGAACCCGGCTCCGTGTTGACGGGCGTCCCCAAAAGGGATGTCACCGCCAGCGTCAGGGCGGCGGCCACGGCCAGTGCGTTTGGAATCCTCGGCCTGATGGTTCGTCTGAGCTTGAACATGTCGTTTGCCTTGCTTTGTCCGCTGAGCAATATAGTGTTGTAGTTAAGTATAACACCATAATTGTCAAAAGCAAGCGGTTCGTGCAAAACGCGCGCCGGGGAGTCCTGGCGCTATTTCGTGCGGGTCTGATTTCCTTTGCCGGAGCCCAACCAAGCCAGTGCGGCAGCCAGCGCAAGGGGCAGCAAGCGCTCCGCCCAGTCGCCCGGCGTTTCAAGCGACCAGCTGAGTGCGACCGTCAGGACGAACCCCAGGCTGAGCGCCGCCACTCGCCAGGCGGGCCGCACGGGTCCGCGCCACAGCGTGACGATCAGCAGTGGCCCGAAGGCCGCAGCCAGTGCCTGCCAGGCGAAGAGGACCCGCTTGAAGATGGTTTCGGGAAAGCCGATCGCGAGGACGATGGCGAGAACGCCGATTGCCAGGACGACCCAGCGCGCCGACGCAATGCCCGCGTTGTCACCCCGGCCGTCGCGCAGGTCGTGGCTGACACTGGAGGCCGCGACCAGCAGTTGGCTGTCCGCGGTGGACATGATGGCCGACAGGATTGCGGAAACCATGATTCCAGCGAGTATTCCGGGCAGCAGCAGGGTAGCCAGCGTGAAAAGCACCTGCTCGCCATTGTCCAGCCGTTCGACCAGCAAGCGGCCACACCACCCGAGGGTCACCATTCCGGTATAGATAACGGCGGCCCAGGCGATCGCGATGTGCCGCGCGCGCCGGATCGCGGCGGTGGACTCGATCGCCATGAAGCGGTTTACCACGTGCGGCTGTCCGGGATAGCCGAGGCCGATGCCGAACAGGCCGCACACAAAGCCGACCGCGGCGGCCGCGCCCGCCTGTCCGGTCCACGCTTCGGCCGCGGAGCCCGCATCCTGGCCCAGGGAGGCGGCCAGCTGGCCCGGACCCCCGACGGCCACCACTGCCAGAACGGGCAGCAAAAGTGCGGAAAAGGCCATCAACAGGCCCTGCACGGTGTCGGTCACGCTGGCGGCCCAGAAACCGCCCAGCAAGACGTAGCCCAGCACGACGAACGCGCCGATGATGATGGCGGTCTCCTGGCGGATGTCGAGGATACCGGCGAAAGTCGTGCCCGCCGCCTGGAACTGGGCCGCAATGTAGAACGTGAACGAAAACAGGATCACGCCGGCGCCGATGCGCATCACGGCCGTCCGCGCCGGGTCGCCGGGAGGGCCGGCGAGGAACTCAGTGAGTGTGAGCGCCCCCGTGCCCCGGCTTTGTGCGGAAAGCCGGGGCGCGACGAGATACCAGTTGATCAGGAATCCGGTGAGGGTGGCGGGAATGAGCCAGATGGCCGGCAGGCCCCAGGAAAAGGCGGCACCGCTGACGCCCAACAGGCTCCAGGCGGACGAAGAACTGGCGGATGCACTCAGCGCGGCCACCCATGGTCCCAGGCGCCGACCGCCCAGGTAAAAATCCTCGCTGTCCCGGTTGCGCTTGCTGGCCCACCATCCGATCGCCAGCATCAGCGCCTGGTAGCCAATCAATGTCCATAAAATTGCAGTCACCGGCCCGGTGCTCACCCGTGTCGCTGTCAAGTCCAGGGGTGGATTCTACCGCGACAGTGCGCGGCGCGTTGACAGCTGTTCGTCCTGCTACTATATTTATTGAACGGTCGGTATATAAGAGGGAGTGAGTACCGTGAGCCGAAGACCAAGGGACGCAGAAGCGACCCGACAACAAATCCTCGACGCCGCCGAAGGTCTGTTCGCGGAAAACGGCGTGGGCTCCACCTCGCTGGCGATGATCGCCAGGGCCAGCGACACGCACAAGAGTCTTATCCTGCACCACTTCGAAAGCAAGGACGGCCTCTGGCAGGCGGTCAAGGAACGGCGCTTTGCCGACTTTGTCGAGGAGCAGAGGACCCTGTTCAGCCAGGGACCAGTAAACGCCGCAGAGTTGCTGGGCGCCGCGCGCGCCTATTTTGAGCTGCTGCGCGGCAACCCGGTGCTGGTCCAGCTCCTGACCAGGGCCGAGCTGGAGCACGACTTGAGCTGCAGCCAGTACGACGAAGCGCGGCTGGAGCCGTTCGTCGAGCGTTTGCGCGACGCACAGCAAGCGGGAATCCTGCGCGACGACGTGTCGCCTGCATACCTTCTTTTGATGTTGATCAACGCGATCACGCAGTGGTTCGAAGCGCGGGCCGTGTTCGGGACGTGGAGTGAACTGCAGGGCGGTGACGCGGACGCAGCCTACCTCGACAGTCTCGAAAAGGTGTTTTTCGAAGGCGCCCTGGCCGGACGTTCCGCCGGAGGTGTGGAATGAACCGGCGCGGGCGGGCCGCCTGGCTGGCTTCCGCCGGCGCCCTGTTTCTGATGGCGGGCTGCGACCGTCCACCGGAGCCCGTGGCAGACACCGGGCGGCTCGTCCGGGTGGCAGAGGTCCGCAAAGACCGGTTACAGCATCGTCTTTCCTTCTATGGGGTTCTGCAGCCCGTCAACCGCGCGCGGCTCGCCTTTCAGAGTCCCGGCGTGCTCGCGACCCGGCCGGCCCAGCTCGGCCAGGCTGTCCGCAAGGGTGAACTGCTGGCGACACTGGACAACCCGGAATTGGCGCCCGCACAGCGCGCGGCTGCCGCGCGGCTGCAGGAAACACTCACCCAGCGTGACCAGGCCGCCAGGGATTTGGCACGACTGAAGTCGCTCGAGAAGACCGGCGCGGTCGGTGGCGAGCAGGTGGAGCAGAAAGCGGCGGAGCTGGAGTCGTTGGCCGCGGCCGTAGCGCGCGCCGAGGCGGATCTGACCGGAACGCGACAGAGGCTGGAAGACGCGACCCTGCTCGCACCGTTTGACGGCGTGATTTCGATGATCGCCGTCGAACCCGGGGAATTCATTCCCGCCGGGCAGCCTGTAATGGCGCTGGGCAGCCTGGAACTGCTGGAAGTGCGCGTGCTGCTGCCGGCGACGCTGGTCAGTTCGCTGAAGCCCGGTGATGTGCTGGACGTGCGGGTTCCGCAACTGGGCGAAGGGGAGATGCCGGGCAAAGTCACCGAGCTGTCGGAAATCGGTGAACGAGATACCGGCCTGTTCCCGGTCATCGTGGAACTGGCGCCGGTGCGTGATTTTGAAATGGTCCGGCCCGGCATGCAGGCCGAGGTGCGGGTCAATTACGCCGACCTCGAAGCCCTGATTGCCCCGCTGAGTGCGGTGGTCGACCCGGTAGGCGGCGAGCCCCATGTGTTCATCGCCGCGAACGGCTTCGTCCGCAAGCAGCGGGTCAGGGTGCTCGCGGTGGCCGAAGAGGAAGTGGCGCTGGAGGCCGCCGATGGCGCGTTGGGGCCCGGCGACCTGGTCGTTACAGCCGGCCACCGCTCGCTGAGTGACGGCCAGGAAGTCAGGTTCGCGCAATGAAGTGGATCGCCCGCGCGCTGGATCAGCGTCGCATGATCATCTCCCTGACCGTGTTGCTGTCACTGACGGGTCTGGCGGCGTGGATGGGAATGATCCGCCAGGAGGACCCGGCGTTTCCCTATCGCTACGGTTACGTGATGGTCCGCTTCCCCGGGGCCGATGTCGAACAGGTCGAGCACCTGGTGGCCAAGCCGCTGGAAGAAGAGATCAGCGAAGTGGCTGAAGTCGACGAGATCCGAACGACGATCCGTGCCGGGTTCATGCATTCAGTGGTTGGAATGAAACAAACGGTCTACGACACGGACAACGTCTGGGACCGGATCCGGGTGGCCGTGGCACGGGCGCAGGCGCGCTTTCCCGAAGGCGTCTCCGAACCCGTGGTCGATGACCGGCAGGTTGACGCCGCAACCGTGGTTCTGGCGGTGGGTGGAAGCGATGACTTGCTGGAACTGCAGCAGGCCGCGAGGCGCCTGAGGAATCGCCTGTATTCGCTTGGTGCGGTCTCGCGGGTCCGCCTGTACGGAGACTCCGGTGATCAGGTCACCGTGGCGATCGACGACTCCCGGATTCAGACCCTGGGCATAACGCCCGAGCAGATCGTCGGCCAACTGCAGGCGCGCAACGAGATCATACCCGGCGGCTGGGTGGCGGCCGACGGCCGCCAGACCCTGGTGCGGCCGCAGACCGAGTTCCGCAGCGTGCCCGAAATGGCCAACACGCCGATCGTGTTGCAGGAGGGCGTAACGGTGCCGCTGTCAGCGGTCGCGGGCGTCGGCCTGGGCGTGGCGGAACCGCCTGTCGAAACCGCATGGATGAATGGCAGTCAGGTCGTTGCCGTGGCCATCACCGTTACGCGCAACAGCTACAACGTGGTGCAGTTCGGCGAGAGTCTGCGCGCATTCATCGACGAAATCCGGCCCGAGTTTGCCCCACTGACCATCGAGGAGATGTTTTACGCACCCCGGCACGTCAGTGAGCGGCTCAGCGAACTCGGCCGCTCGCTGCTGCTGGGTATCGCGATCGTGGGTGGTGTTCTGTTGCTGATCATGGGACCGCGCATGGGCCTGGTGGTGGCGCTGATCGTGCCTCTGGTGACCCTGTCGTCGCTGTCCCTGTTCGCGATGGGGGGCGGCGTTCTGCACCAGATGGCCGTCGCCGGCCTGGTCATCGCGCTGGGTATGTTGGTTGACAATGCAATCGTGATGGTCGAGAACATCCAGTGGCATATCGACAAGGGCGCCAGCGCGATCGAGGCGGCCGTCACCTCGGTCCGGGAAATGGCGCGACCGCTCGGCGCGGCCACCGGGACCACCCTGGCGGTGTTCGTGCCCATGGCGATCTCGCGCGGCGACACCGCGGATTTCACGCGGGCGATTCCGATGACCATCATGATCATGCTCGGCATGAGCTACGTCTTTGCGATCCTGGTCACACCGCTGCTGGGCCGATTCGGGCTGCGGCCGCGAACCGCCGGCGCCGGCCCCGGAAGGCTGGCCGCAGCCGGCACCGCGATCGGCCGGTTTTCGGTCCGGCACGGCCCCTGGGTAGTGGCAGCGGCGGCTGTGCTCGTGGTTGCCGCGGCTGCCGGGGGACGCTACATCGGCCAGGAGTTTTTTCCCGACACGGACCGCCGCCAGTTGGTGGTCGACATCTATTATCCCGAGGGTACCCCGATCGACGTCACCACCGGGTTCGTCCAGAGGCTTACCGCTGAACTGCAGTCCTTCCCGGAGAGCGTCGACGTGTTCGCCTTTTCCGGCAATACCGGGCCGCGATTCTTCTACAACCTCAATGAGAACCCCCGCTCGCCGCAGGTCGGGCGCATCGTGGTCAATACCCGTACGCTGGAGGGCATTCAGCCGCTGATGGACTGGGTTCGGACGCAGGCGTCCGATCGCTGGCCGGAAGTGCAGATTGTCGCCCGCCGGCTTTCCCAGGGACCTCCCGCGCCCGCGCCGGTCGAACTCAAGGTGATCGGGCAGGACCGCGCGGAGCTGGCTCGGTACGCAGACCGTCTCGCCGCCATGTTGCGGGACATGCCGGGTACGGTGGACGTGCGCCACAACCTGGGCATCGGCATTCCCAGTCTGCGCTTCGAGTTCAATGACTCGATAGCCGACGCGCGGGGCGTCAGCCGTCGTCAGTTGGCGCAGGCCCTGGCGCGCCAGACCCAGGGTGTACCCATCGGCCATTACCGGGGCGGCGACGACCCGGTTCCGATCGTGCTGCGTTCCCGCGAGGGCAGCGCCTTCAGCCTGGAGCAGTTGTTGGCGGTGAATGCCTACGCGGCGCCGCACAGGGGTATTCCGCTGATGGATACCGGCCGCTCGAGCATGGAGTGGCAGACAGCCGTCATCCACCGCCTGGATCTGGAGCCGGTCGTAACGGTCTACAGCGAGCTCAAGCCCGGGGTGAGCTATCCCGAAATCTACGATGAGGTGTTTCGCCGCTTGCCGGAACTGGCGCTTCCAACCGGAGTGCGCGTGGAGGCCGGCGGGTACCAGGAGTCTTCCGGCGAGGCCAACACGGCGCTCTTCAAGACCTTGCCGATGGGCCTGCTGCTGCTGTTGTTCTTCCTGTTGCTGCAGTTCAACTCGTTCCGCCGCGTCGCGATCGTGCTGGTGACCGTGCCGCTGGCCGTAACCGGTGTGGTGCCGGGATTGCTGTTGACGGGCTACCCCTTCGGGTTCACGGCCATGCTGGGTGTCATTACGCTGGTGGGCATCGTCGTGAACAACGCGATCGTGCTGATTGACACTATCGACACCCACCTGGATGCGGGCATGGAACCGGCCGATGCCGTGGTCCAGGCTGTCGGACGCCGCACGCGGCCCATCCTGTTGACCACCCTGACCACAGTCGCCGGCTTGATGCCGCTCACCTTTGCGAGCAGCACACTCTGGCCGCCGATGGCATGGTCGATCATCTCGGGTCTGCTGGCGTCCACGGTGCTGACACTGGGCGTGGTTCCGACACTCAGCTACTGGCTGCTCCGGCCGACGGGACGGAACGCAGGCTGACGCGGCTTGTCTGTAGGGGAGTCCTCAATTGCCTCGACGGGCGGATTGGAGGACAATTTGCACTTTTGACGGAAGCATGTCTCGTGACAAGGGCTGGTTGCCGGCAAAACGTTTTGTAATCAAAAGGAGTAACCGAATGAATTACATTCTCAAAGCGGGCGTGCTGGCGGCAGCCGTCCTGGTGGCGGGCAACGCGCTGGCCGCTGAACTGGAAACCGACGCCCAGAAGATTGGTTACATCATCGGCATGGACATCGGCAACTCGCTCAAGCAGCAAGGTGCGGATATCGATCTCGACTCGCTTTTCGAGGCCGTTCGCGCTACCTATGAAGGCAAGCCCCTGGCAATGACACCGGAGGAAGCTGCCACCATCCGCGAGGATTACATCGCGAAGCGTCGCGCCGCGGCCGAGGCCGAGCGGGCTGCGGCAGGTGCCGAGAATGCGGCGGCCGGCGACAAGTTCCTGTTGGAGAATCGCCAGAAGGAAGGCGTCAAGATTACGGACTCGGGGTTGCAGTACAAGGTCATCACGATGGGCGACGGCCCCAAGCCGAAAGCGACCGACCGCGTTACGGTGAACTACCGCGGCACGCTGCTCGACGGCACGGAATTCGACAGCTCGTATTCGCGTAACCAGCCCATGACGTTCCAGCTGGACCAGGTGATCCCGGGTTGGACCGAAGGCCTGCAACTGATGCCGGTCGGCAGCAAGTTCGAATTCTACATCCCGTCGAACCTCGCCTACGGCCCGAACGGTGCGGGACCGATCGGTCCGAACTCGACCCTGATCTTCGAAGTGGAACTGCTGAGCATCGAAGACGAGTAAATGAGACTCTCCATCATAGGCAGTGGGTACGTCGGCCTGGTCAGCGGCGCTGGCCTGGCCGACGTGGGCCATCACGTCCTGTGCATGGACATCGACGAGGCGCGCATCGACGGTTTGCGGCGCGGAGTCGTGCCGATCTTCGAACCCGGGCTCGAAGCCATAATCCTGGCGAACGCGGAGCAGGGACGACTCGAATTCACGACCTCGATCGCCGATGCGGTGGAACACGCGGAAGTGCTGTTCATCGCGGTGGGGACACCACCCGACGAGGACGGCTCTGCGGACCTCAGCCACGTTCTGGCTGTCGCGTCAGCCGTGGGCGACCATCTGGACCGGCCTCTGCTGGTGGTGGTGAAGTCCACGGTTCCCGTGGGCACCTGCGAAAAGGTGCGCCAGGCGATAAAAGCCCGGCTGGACGATCGTGGAGTGAAAATCGGATTTTCGGTCGCCTCGAACCCTGAATTCCTCAAGGAGGGTGCGGCCATCGCCGACTTCATGAAGCCGGACCGCATCGTGGTCGGCGTGGAGGACGCGCTTTCCGAGGATCTTCTGCGCGAGCTTTACGCCCCCTTCAACCGCAACCACGAGAAGCTGCTGTGCATGGATGTCCGGTCGTCCGAGCTGACCAAGTATGCGGCGAACGCGATGTTGGCGACCAAGATCAGCCTGATGAACGAACTGTCGAACGTGGCGGCGCGGGTCGGAGCAGACATCGAACACGTGCGCAACGGAATCGGTTCGGATCCGCGTATCGGCTATTCGTTCATCTACCCGGGCGCCGGCTACGGCGGGTCGTGCTTTCCCAAGGATGTGCGGGCACTCGAGCGCACAGCCAGCTTTTTTGGCTACCAGGCGGAACTCCTGCAGGCGGTCGAGGCCGTTAACAACCGCCAGAAGCGGGTGCCGTTCCAGCTGCTCAGCAACCACTATCCCGACGGACTGGACGGCCTGAACATCGCGGTCTGGGGCCTCTCGTTCAAACCGAACACCGACGACATGCGCGAAGCGCCCAGCATTACCCTGGTCGAGTCCGTACTGGCCGGCGGCGGCGCCGTGAGGGCCCACGATCCCGAGGCGGCCGACGAGGCACGCAGGCATTTCGACGGCAAAAACCGGTTCGAGATCTTCGACAACCCCTACGAGGCTGCGCGCGGGGCCGATGCCCTCGTGCTGATGACGGAATGGAAACTCTACTGGGCGCCGGATTTCGACCGCCTGAGCCGGGACATGAAGCAGGCCGTCATCATCGACGGCCGCAATATCTGGTCACCCGATGTCGTCCGTCGCCGGGGCATCACCTATTACTCGATTGGCCGGCCCTGAGGGAGTACGGGAGGGGTCCATGGCACGCCGCGCGCTCATTACCGGTATCACCGGCCAGGACGGCGCCTACCTGGCCGAGTTCCTGCTGGGCAAGGGCTACGAGGTGCACGGCATCAAGCGCCGGGCATCGCTGATCAACACCGCGCGTATCGACCACCTGTATGCCGATCCGCACGAAGAGCATCCCCGGCTGGTGCTTCACTACGGCGACATGACCGACAGTTCAAGCCTGCAGCGGACCATCCAGCGCGTGAGGCCGGACGAGATTTACAACCTGGCAGCCCAGAGCCACGTGGCCGTCTCCTTCGAGGAACCCGAATACACGGCCGAGTCCGACGCCGTCGGCACGCTGCGCATTCTGGAAGCCATTCGTAACCTCGGGCTGGAGCAGGCGTGCCGCTTTTACCAGGCTTCCACCTCTGAATTGTTTGGCAAGGTGCAGGAGACGCCACAGTCCGAAACCACACCGTTCTATCCCCGCTCTCCGTACGGCGTCGCGAAGCTGTACGCCTATTGGATCGTGGTCAACTACCGGGAATCGTACGGCATGTTCGCGTGCAACGGCATCCTGTTCAACCACGAGTCCCCGGTACGTGGCGAAACCTTCGTGACTCGGAAAATCACGCGCGGACTGGCCCGTATCGCCTGGGGGCTGGACGAGTGCGTCTGGCTGGGTAACCTGGATGCGCGCCGGGACTGGGGACATGCCCGAGATTACGTCGAGGCGCAGTGGCTGATGCTGCAGCAGGACCAGCCCTGCGATTTCGTCATTGCCACCGGGCGGCAGCATTCGGTGCGCGATTTTGTGAATACCGCGGCCGAGAGCATGGGGCTGCAGCTGGAATGGACCGGCAGTGGCGCGGACGAATGTGGCGTGGTGGCGTGGTCGGAAAACGACGAGCTCAGCTTTCGGGCGGGGGACGTGGTGGTGCAGGTAGATCCCCGCTACTACCGGCCTGCCGAAGTGGAAACCCTGCTGGGCGACGCCGGCCTGGCGCGCGAGCGACTTGGGTGGCAACCCCGGACCTCGTTCCGCTCCATGGTGGACGAAATGGTCGAGAACGATCTGCGGCTGGCCCGCGAGGAGGGCCTGATCGACCGGGACCGTTCCGGCCGATGAACGCGGTGACAAGGTACTGCGGGAAATGAGCAGGGAGGGGGCCGTATTTGTTGCGGGCCACCGCGGCATGGTCGGCTCGGCGCTGTTGCGACGGCTGCAGGCGGCCGGCGAGGCCCGGCCGTTGACCCGGGACCGCGAGCAATTGGACCTGACACGCCAGGCCGAGGTTGAAGCGTTTTTCGGAGACCAGCGTATCAACACGGTTTACCTGGCGGCCGCGCGGGTCGGAGGCATCAAGGCCAACAGCGAGCGGCCCGCGGAGTTTATCCGTGACAACCTGATGATCCAGTGCAATGTCATTCACGCCGCTTGGCGCAGCGGCGTCGAGCGACTGCTGTTTCTTGGCAGTTCCTGCATCTACCCCCGACTTGCCGCCCAACCCATGCGCGAGGAGACCCTGTTGACCGGGCCTTTGGAGGCGACGAACGAGCCCTACGCGGTGGCCAAAATAGCCGGTATCAAGATGTGCGAGTCTTACCGGCGGCAGCATGGCTGCGATTTCCGATCCGTGATGCCCACGAATCTCTACGGTCCGCACGACAATTTCGACCTCCAGTCCGGCCACGTGCTGCCGGCCCTGTTGCGGAAGTTTCACGAGGCGACGTTAAGGGCGGAGGGCACGGTCACGGTCTGGGGCAGCGGCCGGCCGCGCCGGGAATTCCTGCACGTCGATGACATGGCGTCGGCCTGCGTCCACCTGATGAACCTCGGGCGAGACGCTTACTGGTCGGCAGTGCCGGAGCGTTGCTCCCACGTCAACGTCGGCACCGGCCAGGATGTGTCGATCGCTGAGCTGTCGTCGATGATCGCACGTTTGTCGGGCTTCGAGGGGGAGGTTCGGTTCGACCGCGCGATGCCTGACGGCACGCCGCGGAAACTGCTCGATGTGAGCAGGTTGGAAGCCATGGGCTGGAAAGCCCGGATTGGCCTGGAGGAGGGCATCCGCGCGACCCGTGAATGGATGCTCGAACACTGGGAAGGCCTGACGGCAGTCTGAAGTCGGGCGGGGAGCGATCCATGGGCGAATCTTTGCAGGAGCAACTTCGGGCCCTCGGGCTGGCTCGGGAAAAGGAGGCGAAAGGCAAGAAGCCTCAGAGCCGGCGAAAGCCGCGTAGCAATCGCCATCAGCAGGGCGCGACGGGCGGCGGGGAGATTCCGCTCGACAAGGCCTGGGCCCTGCGTGATCGTGCGGAGCAGAAGCAGGCCGACCAGGCGCGCCGGCGCAAACAGTCCGAGGATCGGCGCCGCCAGCAGATCAATGGTGAGATCCGTAAGGTTGTCGAAGCCCACCGTCGGAACCATGAAGACGCCGAGATCGCCCGCAATTTCATGTACAAGGGCCGCATCAGAAAGATCTACGTCACGCCCGAGCAGCAGGCTGCCCTCAGCGGAGGGCAACTCGGCATTGTCTACCTGACGGGCGGCTACCACCTGCTCGAACCGCCGGCGCTCGAAGAGGTGCGGGCGATTTCAGCGGAGCACGTCGTGGATCTCGACACCGGCTCCGAAGAGGACGAAGACGCCCCCGTACCCGATGACCTGACCTGGTGAGGCGGCGGCTTCGTCGGGTAGAGGCAGGGGAACGCAAAGACCGCAAAGAAGCGCAAAAGATGCGGAATTGTTTTTGCAGGAGTTAGACGTAAGTGATGCCCAGGGGAATTGAGCGCTACTCTTGCAGGTTGGCGGGCAGCAGCCGGCGAATGTCGTCGGGGCTCAGGCCCTTGCGCCGGGCGTAGTCCTCCAACTGGTCCGGCAGGATGGGTCCGAGTACGAAGTATTGGGCGTCGGGGTGGGAAAAATAATACCCGGACACCGAGGCGGCCGGGTACATCGCATAGCCGCTGGTCAGTTCGATCCCGGTTCGTTCCGTTACCTTCAGCAGATCGAAAATCCGTTCCTTCTCGCTGTGGTCGGGGCAGGCGGGATAGCCGGGCGCCGGGCGGATACCCTGGTACTTCTCGCCGATAAGATCCACGTTGTCCAAGGTCTCGTCGGCAGCGTAACCCCAGTACTCGCGCCGGACGCGCTGGTGCAGGTGCTCGGCGAAAGCTTCGGCAAGCCGGTCGGCGAGCGCCTTGAGCAGGATCGCCTGATAGTCGTCATGGGCCGACTCGAACTCTTCGATCTTGCGCTCGATGCCGAGGCCCGCGGTGACGGCGAACAGGCCGACGTGGTCAGGCAGCCCCGAGTCACGGGGCGCCACGAAGTCTGCCAGGCAACGGTGGGGCTGTCCCCCGGCCTTGGCGCGCTGTTGGCGTAGGAAGTGCAAAAGCCCCACTTCGTCTTTGCGTGCCTGGTCCCTGTAAAGATGCACGTCATCGCCGGCGGCGTTGGCCGGGAACAGCCCGAAAACCGCACAGGCCCTCAACCACCGTTCGCTGACGATGCGCTGAAGCATGTCGCGCGCGTCTGCGTACAGGTTCGATGCCGCTTCGCCGACGACCGGATCCTGCAGGATTTCCGGGTAACGTCCGGCCAGTTCCCAGGTCTGGAAGAACGGAGTCCAGTCGATGTATTCCACCAACGTTTCCAGCGGATAGTCGTCCAACAGGTGTACACCGGGCTTCGCCGGCGGCTGCGGCGGATGCGCACGCCAGTCGATCGCCACCCGATTGGCCCGGGCCGCGTCGAGCGCTACGGGCGGTTTGCGCCGGCTGCCGCCGGCGCGGCGCTCGCGCAGAACGCGGTAGTCGGCCGCAGTTTTCTCGTGCAACTTGCTGCGGCTCTCTTCGCCGATCAGTTGGCGCGCCACTCCCACGGCGCGCGAGGCGTCCTTGACCCAGAAAACGCCCCTGTCGTATTCAGGTTCGATGCGCAGCGCGGTATGGACCGGCGACGTGGTGGCGCCACCGATCATCAGCGGTTGCTCGAGGCCCTGGCGCTGCATCTCCGCCGCGACCAGTCGCATTTCCTCGAGCGAGGGGGTTATCAGGCCGGAAAGCCCGATGATGTCAGCATCCAGGTCCCGGGCGGTTGACAGGATCTTCTCGCCGGGAACCATCACGCCGAGGTCAGTCACCTCGAAATTGTTGCAGCGAAGCACCACCGCAACAATGTTCTTGCCGATGTCATGAACATCGCCCTTGACGGTGGCCATCACGACATGGCCCTTGCTGGACGCAGCCTGGCCGTCGCGTTGTTTCTGCTCCTCGATATGCGGCACCAGAACCGCTACCGCCTGCTTCATGACACGGGCGCTCTTGACCACCTGCGGCAGGAACATCTTGCCGTCGCCGAACAGGTCGCCGACGACGTTCATGCCGTCCATCAGCGGGCCCTCGATCACGTCAAGCGCCCGCTTCGACTGTTTCCGGGCCTCTTCCGTATCCTCTTCGATCCAGTTGTTGATGCCCTTGACCAGGGCGTGCACCAGCCGATCGCGAACCGGCAGTTCGCGCCAGGCCTCCCCGGTCGTTTCTTTCTCCTCCCCGGCGTCCTGGTAAGACCGTGCGATTTCCAGCAGCTGCTCGGTAGCATCGGACCGGCGGTTGAGCACGACATCCTCCACCGCCTCGCGCAGCTCGGGGTCGATTTCGTCGTAGATGTCCAACTGGCCCGCGTTGACGATCGCCATGTCGAGCCCGGCGCGGATGGCGTGGTAGAGGAAGACTGAGTGAATGGCCTCGCGGATGCGGTTCTGCCCGCGAAAGGAGAACGAGATGTTGCTCAGGCCGCCCGATACCATTGCGCCCGGGCAGGCCTCCTTGATGCGGCGCGTGGCCTCGATGAAGTCCACACCGTAGCGGTCGTGTTCGGGTATGCCGGTTGCGATCGCGAATATATTCGGATCGAAAATGATGTCCTCGGGGGGGAAGCCCACATCCTCGGTCAGGATGCGCCAGGCGCGCTCACAGACGGCGACGCGCCGCTCGAGCGTATCGGCCTGACCGTTTTCGTCGAACGCCATCACGATCACCGCGGCGCCGTACCGCAGCACGGTGCGAGCCTGCTCCACGAACGGCGTCTCGCCTTCCTTGAGGCTGATGGAGTTGACCACGCCCTTGCCCTGCAGGCATTGCAGGCCGGCTTCCAGCACATCCCAGCGTGATGAATCGACCATCACGGGCACCCGGGCGATGTCCGGTTCGGAGGCAATCAGGTTCAGGAATGTCGTCATCGCGAGGGGACCGTCCAGGAGCCCCTCGTCCATGTTTACATCGATGATCTGCGCGCCGTTTTCAACCTGTTGGCGGGCGACGTCCAGCGCCGCCGGGAAGTCGTCCGCCTGAATCAGGCGTCGAAAGACCGCCGAGCCCGTCACGTTGGTGCGTTCGCCGATGTTCACGAAGTTGAGGTCCGGCGTAAGGGTCAGGGGCTCGAGCCCGGAAAGGCGGCAGTACAGCTCGCGTGTCGGTGGCTTTCGTGGCGCTTCGCCGCGCACTGCGGCCGCGATGGCGGCAATGTGCGCCGGGGTCGTGCCGCAGCAGCCTCCTACGAGATTCAGAAGCCCAAGCCGGGCGAACTCGCCGAGTACGCCGGCCATGTTCTCCGGCGTGTCGTCATACTCGCCGAGTTCGTTGGGCAAGCCGGCGTTCGGATAGAGGCTGAGGGGGCAATCGGCCACCCGCGCCAGTTCCTGCAGCCACGGCCGTATCTCGGCGGCGCCAAGCGCGCAGTTCAGTCCGACCGCGAAGGGCCGGGTATGCCGGATCGAATGCCAAAAGGCCTCCACCGTCTGGCCGGAGAGCGTCCGGCCGCTGGCGTCGACGATCGTTCCGGAGACAACCACCGGCAGCCGGGCCTCGATTTCGTCGAACACCTGTTCGATACCGAACAGTGCAGCCTTGCAGTTCAGGGTATCGAAAACCGTCTCCACGAGGAGCAGATCCGCGCCGCCTTCGACCAGGCCCCGCGCCGCTTCGGCATATGCGTCCCGGAGGTCCGCAAAGCTCACGTTGCGGTATTCGGGACGGTTGACGTCGGGTGACAGCGATGCGGTTCGGTTAGTGGGTCCCAGCGCGCCGGCCACGAAAACCGGGCGACCCGGGTGGTTCGCCGCGAATTCGTCGGCTACCGAGCGGGCCAGCCTTGCGCTTGCGCGGTTCAGCTCCCGTGCCCGGTTCCCGGTGTCATAGTCCGATTGGGAAATGGCCGTTGCATTGAAGGTATTCGTCTCCAGGATGTCGGCGCCCGCCTCGAGGAAATCCCGGTGGATACCCGCAATGATTTCCGGTCGGGTGAGGCTGAGAAGATCGTTGTTGCCTTTCAGCGGTGTGCCGTGATCCGCGAAGTGTTGCCCGCGGAAATCGGCCTCTTCGAGGGCGTGCGACTGGATCATCGTGCCCATGGCACCATCGAACAAAACGATACGTCTGCTGAGGAGTTGACTGAGCCGCTGCACGGCTTCGGGGTCTTTCCAGGGGGTTCTGCTCATGAGGTTTTTCGATTCCCGAGCTTGGTCGCTCGTGGGGGCAGGGCAAGTGGGCCCTCAGTCCTTTGCTGCCGACAAGGTCAGCACCGAAAAGTTTGGGGCGCGTTTTTCCACGGCTGAAACCGTGCAGGCCCTGACCGACAGCCCGGCCCGGCTGCAGTAGCCTTTCAGTTGCTGGGCGCTGAACCCGAGGTTGAGGTGGTTGTATGGTTCGACGGCCTTCTCGTGTCCGTGCTTTTTCAGAGTGACCGCCAGTAGCTTGCCACCCGGCCGCAGCACCCGGGCGGCTTCGCGGAACACCGCGGCCGGCTTGCGGGTATACGTGAGTGCATGCATCAGGAGCACCGTGTCGAACGATGCGTCCGGCGCGGGGAGTTCGTGCATGTCGCCGACTTCGAAGCGGACATTGGGGAACGGTTTCAGCCTGCGGCGCCCCGCATCCGCCACCCGGGGGCTGATATCGACACACAGGATGTGCCGCGCCACGGGCGCCAGGAGTTCGGCGAGCACGCCGTCTCCGGAGGCGACATCGAGGACGTCTCCGGGGTCCAGCAAATGCATCAGTCCTCGGGCCGTAGCCTCCCATGTTCGTCCCGGGGAGTAGTGCCGCTCCATGTCGCCGGCAACGCTGTCGGCCCAGGTGCCATCGCCATGGCGCTTTTCCAGCACCTGCGGAATCCGTTCGAGATCCTGCGTGATCACAGGATCCCGCGTATTGGCTCGCAACAGCTGCCAGAGCTTGTCGAGGCTGGGATCCGCGATTCCGGTGGCCATGCGGTAATACACGAACACGCCGTCGCGACGGTCGGTTACCAACCCGGCTTCTTTCAACTTGGATAGGTGGGTGGACACACGGGGCTGGGCGAGCTGGGTAATGGCGGCCACTTCGGCGACACTGAGTTCCTCCCGATCCAGCAGGATCAACAGGCGCAGCCGCGTGGGATCGGCCAGTAAGCGGAAATGGTGACTGGCGAGCTGAAGATCCATCGTGCGAATGCCGGAGGCGCCCATATATCTCTCTATCATGATTAAAAGATATACAGCAGCTTATCGGCTGCGGGACATGAGGTCAACCGCCGGGTGAAGCCCGGGACGCGGGTACTCGGGGTGTTGCCGGACCGCCGTTTTATGGGAGATAAAATTGCCGCGGAGCGATATAATCCGGCTCCGTACAACGGGGTTCCAACCGACACAAGAAAATGAAACCAGACACCGATCCTCAGAAAGCAGCACTCCTTGAACAAATCGTCGCAGATGTCGAAAAGCGAATGGGGGCGGGCGAGGCGAAAATCGCGTCGCGTTATGTCACGCAGTGCTTTCGCAGAGTGCCCACCGAAGACCTTGCCCGCGAAGCGCCGTCAACGTTGGCGACCATCGTGCTGCGCCAGTTCGAGTTCCTGCAACAACGTAAACCGGGACAGATCAAGGTTCGCGTGTTCAACCCGGATCCCGCGAAGGACGGCTGGGAGTCGCCCCATACGATCGTAGAGACGGTTAACGACGACATGCCGTTCCTGGTCGAAACCGGTGCGCTGACGCTGTCGGAGATGGGGCTGGGCATCCACCTGATTGTCCACCCGGTGGTTCGTGTTCGCCGCTCTCCGAAAGGCTCGCTCACCGGACTCTATGACAAAAGAGCAGGCAAGGGTTCACCGGAGTCGGTCATTCAGTTCCAGGTGGACCGGAGGACGGATGCGCGCGAACTGAAGCAGATCGCGCACCGGCTGGAAGAAGCATTCCAGGACGTGAGCCGGGCGGTGGGCGACTGGAAGGAAATGGAGGCTCGCGCGGAAGAATCGATAGGACAGTTGCCGGAGTGGGCGGAACACGCCGATCCAGAGTGGACGAGCGAATGCCAGGATTTTTTACGCTGGATGCTGGCCGACCACTTCGTGTTCCTCGGCGCCCGGGATTACCGCCTCGTGAGGGGCAAGAAGCAATACGAACTGCAGATTGTCGAAGGCTCCGGTCTGGGGCTGCTGCGCGAAGACCATGAAACCATTCGCTCACGGCCGTTGACGAGCCTTGCGGAAGTGGCGCGCAAACGCAAGCAAAAGCTGCCGTTGATCATCACCAAGACCAATGCGCGTTCGACGGTGCACCGTTCGGGTTACATGGACTATATCGGGGTTTTGCGGTTCGACCGGCAGGGACGGACCATCGCCGAACGGCGTTTCCTGGGGCTGTTCACGTCTACCGCCTACACGGCCGGGACAACCGAGACACCGCTGGTCAGGGTGCGGGTGAAGAACGTGCTCGACAACTCGGGGCTGGTTGCGGGTAGCCATGCCTGGAAATCGATGGTGCACATCCTGGAAACATTGCCCCGCGACGAGCTGTTCCAGGCGAGCACGCGGGAACTCCAGGAGATCGCTTTTGGTGTGCTCAATCTGCAGGAACGCCAGCGTGTCCGGTTGTTCATCCGCCGGGAACGCTACGGGCGTTTCTACTCCTGCCTCGTTTACATGCCCAGGGAGCAGTTCAATACCGAGAACCGTGAAACGGTCCAGTCCATCCTCAAGCGTGGGCTGAAAGGCGGACGGCTGGACTATTCGGTGCTGGTGTCCGAATCGCGCCTGGCCCGCCTGCAGGTTATCGTCAGGCCGAAGCCGGGAGCCGAGGTCAACTATGACGTCCCGGCGCTGGAGCAGAAAATCGTCGAGGCCGTGCGGTCCTGGACGGATGAACTGCGCGCCACGCTGGTTTCCCGTTTCGGCGAGGAGGAGGGGTTGCAGCTGGCCGAGCGGTTCGGAAAGGCCTTTCCGGAAGCCTACAAGGAAGATGTGTCGCCCTGGGTGGCGGCGTTCGACGTGGCGAACCTGGCGGCGGTCGATGAGGGCGCCGATTTGCGCATGAGCCTGTACAAACCCCGCAAACCGCGTGGCGGCATCATCCGCTTCAAGCTGTTCCGCCCGAAGGAGCCGATCCTCCTTTCCGAAATTCTGCCCATGCTGGAAAACCTCGGTCTGAAGATCGTCAACGAGCGGCCCTACGAACTCCGCCCGGAAGAAGGCGCCAGCCTCTGGATCCAGGACTTTGACATGATCCCGGCCGTCGACAGGGACCTCAATTTGGATGTCATACGGGACAATTTCGAGGAGGCCTTCCAGAAGACCCTGGACGGGCAGACCGATAGCGACGGCTTCAATCGACTGGTGATCGCCTCGGAAATGAGCTGGCGGCAGGTGAAAGTGCTGCGCTCGTACTGCAAGTACCTGGTGCAGGCCGGGTCGACGTTTTCGGCGACGTACATGGCCGAAACCATGTCGCACCATCCCCTGATATCGCGCGTGCTCGTCGAACTGTTCGAAGCCCTGTTCGATCCGGGCCGGGACAGCGAGAGCGACTACCGCAAGGAGCAAGCGCAAAAACAGATGAAGCGTACCTTCGCGGATCTGGTAGGCCGCGAATCCAGCGCAGATCCCGCCCTGCAGGATTTCATCGATGAGATGGTCGCCGCCCGTGGATTGGATCGCGAGCAGCAGGTCAATGCGATTCGGCGCGTGTTCAAGCGCGAACTCGAGTCGGTGTCGAGTCTGGACGAGGATCGCATTCTGCATGCGTTCTACGAGGTCATTGGGGCGACCCTGCGGACCAGTTTCTACCAGCGGGACGAAAACGGGACGGTGCGTCACTACATCAGTTTCAAGATCAATTCCCAGGCGTTGCCGGAACTGCCGAGGCCAAGGCCATATCGGGAAATCTGGGTCTATTCCCCCCGCTTTGAAGGCATTCATCTGCGCGGCGGCAAGATCGCTCGAGGCGGTCTGCGATGGTCGGACCGGCGCGAGGATTTCCGTACGGAAGTGCTGGGTCTGATGAAAGCGCAGAACGTAAAAAACACCATGATCGTGCCGGTCGGCGCCAAGGGTGGTTTCGTGCTCAAGCGGTCGCCGTCCACGGGTGGCCGTGATGCGCTACTGCAGGAAGGTATTTATTGTTATTCTAGTTTTATTAATGGCTTATTGGATATAACGGATAATTTGGTTGACGATAAGTTGGTGCCACCGGCCGATGTCGTTCGCTTGGACGAAGACGATCCGTACCTGGTGGTCGCGGCCGACAAGGGCACTGCGACCTTCTCGGATATCGCGAACGGCATAGCGCAGGCGCATGGTTTCTGGCTCGGCGACGCTTTCGCCTCTGGAGGCTCGCACGGCTACGACCACAAGGGGATGGGAATCACCGCCCGCGGCGCCTGGGAAGGTGTAAAGCGCCACTTCCGTGAAATGGGCAGGGACATCCAGAACGAGGCATTCACCGTGGTGGGAATCGGCGACATGAGCGGCGACGTATTCGGCAATGGGTTGCTGCTTTCGCGTCACACGCTGCTCAAAGCCGCTTTCAACCATCAACACATATTTCTGGACCCGAACCCGGACGCGAAGACCAGTTTTGCCGAGCGGCGGCGGCTGTTCCGCATGGGGCGATCCAGCTGGACCGATTATCGGCTGGACCGGATTTCCAGCGGTGGTGGCATCTATTCGCGGCAGGACAAGACCATCCCCCTGAGTCCCGAAGTCAAGGAATGGCTGGGCCTGGAGGAGGACCGGCTTAGTCCGAACGCGCTGATTCGGGCCCTGCTCAAGGCCGAAGTTGACCTGCTCTGGAACGGCGGCATCGGCACCTACGTGAAAGCATCCAGCGAGACCAACGCAGAGGTTGGCGACCTGTCCAACAATGCGCTGCGGGTCAACGGCAACGAACTGAAGTGCCTGGTGATCGGCGAAGGCGGCAACCTCGGTGTCACGCAGCGCGGCCGGATTGAGTTCGCGCGCTCCGGGGGCCATGTCAACACGGACTTCATCGACAATTCGGCCGGTGTGGACACCTCGGACCACGAAGTCAACATCAAGATCCTGCTGAATCTGGCCATCCGGGCAGGCAAGCTGGACGAGGACGGCCGCAATGAACTTCTCGCCAGCATGGGCGACGAGGTCGCAGAACTTGTGTTGCGCAGCAACTATCTGCAGACCCAGGCGATCTCCGTCATGTGCCGCTTCTCGGTGTCCCGCCTGGGCTCCAAGGCCCATTTCATCAACGTGCTTGAAGAACAGGGCCTGCTCGATCGCGAACTGGAGTTCCTGCCCAGCGAAGACGAGCTGAAGGACCGCAGGGACCGTGGCGAGGGTCTTACCCGACCGGAACTGGCGGTGCTGCTCTCGTACAGCAAGATCGTCCTGTATCAGCAATTGCTGGCTTCCGACGTGCCAGAGGACGCCTGGCTATCCGACGAAGCCATCGCCTACTTTCCGACGCCGCTGCGCGAGCGCTTCGAAGACCTGATGCCCGGCCACCGCCTGAAGCGCGAAATCATCGCGACCCAGGTGACGAACAGCGTGGTGAACCGAATGGGCGCCTCCTTCGTGCTGCGCATGCAGGAGGATACCGGCGCCAGCCCGGCTGAGGTGGCGCGCGCGTACAGTATTGCACGAGAAGTCTTCGCGGCGCGGGCATTCTGGGCGAATGTCGAGAAACTGGACAACCGGGTCGACTGCGAGCTGCAGATTTCGGCGATACTGGCCATGTGGCGCCTGCTGCGGCAGGCAACGCGTTGGCTGCTGAACCTCGAAGGCCGCTCGCTTGACATTCGAGCGATGGTCAACCGCCTGTCGCCGGGGATCGGCGACGTCGAGAAGATCATCCGCCGGTCGATGACACCTGTGGAAGTGGAAGCCCTGACCCAGGAAATGCAGCCGTATGTGGAAGGTGGGTTCCCCCCGAAGCTGGCCGAGACCATCGTTATGCTCGATCGTGTCTTCCCGGCTCTCGACGTGGTCGAAACGGCCGCCCGCCGCGAGACCAATGTCAACCAGGTGGGGCAGGTGTTTTTCGGGTTGGGTGACGCGCTGCAACTCAAGTGGCTGCGCTCACAGGTCGAAACGCTGGACGTGAACGGTCAATGGCACGCGATGTCCCGCGCCAACTTGCGGGACGAGTTGTTCCTGCAACACAATCGACTGGTCGAGTGCGTGCTGAAAACCGCCGGCCGCAACAAGGATCCCGTGGGCGCGTGGCTGGAGGTAAACGCGGAGGCGGTCGAGAGAGTGACGCGGATGCTGAAGGAAATGCGCAGCGAGGCGGCCATCGACTACGCGACCATCTCGGTCGCCGTTCGCAACCTGCAGAAGCTCGTTGACGAGGCGATCGCGTGAGTGGTCCCTGGCGCATACACTTCGTGGCAACCCATGCGCCCGAGGCGCAGGAAACCCTGAAGCGGCTGAAAGACCGCTATCAGGCGGTGGAACTGGAAGAGGCCAACGTGATCGTGGCGCTCGGCGGCGACGGCTTCATGTTGCGGACCCTGCACCGCTTTCTGCCGGCCGGTTTGCCGGTCTACGGTATGAAGCTTGGCGACGTCGGCTTCCTGATGAACCGGTTTCGCGAGGACGACCTGCAGGAGCGCCTCACCGAGGCCGATCTGGTCGAATTGAACCCGCTGCGCATGATTGCGGTGACCGAGGCCGGCAGCGAAACCAGCGCACTGGCCATCAACGAGGTGGCCCTGCTGCGACAACTGAACCAGGCCGCGCATATCCGCATTCTGGTCAATGGCAAGGTCAAGGTAGTGGACCTGGTCTGCGACGGCGTGCTGGTGGCCACGGCTGCCGGAAGCACCGCCTACAACCTCTCCGCGTACGGTCCGATCCTGCCCCTTGGCACCGAGGCCCTGGCGATGACACCGATTTCACCATTCCGGCCGCGGCGTTGGCGCGGCGCGGTACTGCCCTCGTCGGCGCGCATCCGCTTCGAAATCCTGGATCATTACAAGCGTCCGGTCAGTGCGACCGCTGATGCGCAGGAAATCCGTAACGTCACCAGCGTGGACGTGTATGAGGAAAGGGACGTTACGCTGAAGCTCATGTTCGACCCTGACCATTCGCTGGAACAAAGGATACTGGACGAACAGTTCCTCTGACCCGGCCCGCGTCCATCGGCGGGGTCCGCGGAAAGGACGTTCAGCCCTGCTGCCAACCGGCCTGCCCCGATGTCCTTCCGGCCGACTTTGCTGAGCTGCTGATGCTGTTATCCTATGGGGTGAAGCAACCAACGTTCGGAATCGACCCATGAACCTCTCACCGATGGATCGCCTCTATCTGGAGAAGCGCGAGCGCATGGTCCGCTACTGGCCGTGGGCCGGCGGCGCGCTGTTGCTCGCGCTCCTGGCGCTGGCGGGTTGGATGTGGTGGAACGTGCCACACCTAGTCAATCCGTGGGCTGTTTCGATGGAGATACGGGCCGGCACACTGTCGGAGGCCAGCACCCTGTTGATGGCCGCAATGTTGCCCGTGCTTGCACTGACCTTCCTGGTATTCGCGGTGGTCGTCGTAGTGCTTGGCTTTGCAGTCGCGGCCAACGAGCGGCGGCTGCTGCGCATGCTGCGCCGGACCGGGCCCGGGGCGGACGGCTGATCGGATGCTGCGGGAAATCCCTAACACCCAGCAGGTACCGGGCGAATCCTGTCGTCGCTGGTTCAATGACCAGAACCTGGACCTGGTGGTCTGGACGCGGGGCGATGGCCACATCGACGCGTTTCAGCTGGCTTACGGGAAGCCTGAATCCGAGCACGCGCTGAGCTGGAGCGAGCAGGGTGGCATTCGGCACCAGAAGGTCGATGACGGCGAAGGAGAACCTGGCCGCCACAAGAAGGCGCCGCTCCTTGTTCCCGACGGCGCCTTCGACCCGGTGGCCCTCGCAAGTCTGTTCAGGGAGCACGCCACGAAGATCGACGAGGATATCGCGGGGTTCGTTTTCCAGAAATTGATGGCCATGGGCGGTTAGCACGGCAAGCCATGTCCAGGGAATTCACCACCGTTGTCTTCGATCTCGACGGCACGCTCAGCGATCCGGCGGAGGGGATCTTCCGCTGCATCAACCACGCGCTGGCCCGCCATGGGCAGCCGAAAGTTGGAAGGGGGCGTGCGGAGGCGCAGATCGGTCCGCCGCTGGATGAAGCGTTCGCGGCACTCGCACCATCCGCCGACAGTAATGACATCGCCCGCATGATCGCGACCTACCGGGAGCGATACGCGAGCGTCGGGTTCAGGGAGAACCGGGTTTATCCTCTCATCCCGGAGATGCTTGCCGGACTGTCAAAGAACGGCATGCGCATGGGGGTCTGCACCTCGAAGCGGGAAGATTTCGCGGTGAAAATCCTGGGGCATTTCGGGCTGCGGAATTATTTCGCGTTCGTAGACGGTGGCGACGTCGGTGCACCGAAGCGGGGGCAGCTGTCGCGCCTGCTGGACGCCGGGGTGATCGACAGCAATGCCGTCATGGTCGGGGACCGGGCGGTGGACGTGCTGGCCGCTCGGGCAAACTCGCTGCGTTCGGTGGGGGTGATCTGGGGGTTCGGCAGCCAGGAGGAACTGGCCGGCGCCAATCCGGAATTCCTCGCCTCGGACCCCGGGCACCTCCGCGATATCCTGGTGCATGGTGGCGTGGCCCAACCGCCGGTCGTGCCGGCGCCGCGGAGGCAGACACGATGAAGGTGAAGCACCGGTGTTCGCCTGAAGACGAAGCCTTTGCCGAGGCCTTCGAGCGTTGCCGGGTTGCGGCCACGGACTTCGGCCACGAGGCTCACGTTCGACTGGCTTACGTCTACCTCTGCGGACAGTCGCCGGAAGACGCTCACCAGGCCATGAAAGCGGCCCTCCTGGCATTCCTGGACCATCTGGCTGTCGGTCGATCCAAGTACCATGAAACCATGACCCACGCATGGATCATGGCGATCAGCCATTTCATGGACCGGTCAGCGCCCTGCGCGGATTTTGCCGAGTTTTCGCAACGCAACCCCGAGTTGCTGGATCCCGCGATCATGCTCACGCACTACTCGGGGCGAACGCTGTTTTCGGACGAGGCGCGGAATCGGGTGATCGAGCCCGACATCGATCCCATTCCCAGGTAGCAGAGTCAGGATACCGGTCGTGAGAAGGACTACAGCGCTTGGGGCCGGGGAATCACGCCGGGCTATCGGTCTCGCGGAAATTACTGATCGCCTTTGCAGCCGGGTGACGCCACGCGCATCCACCGCTTTCGATCCGGGACCGGCGCCATGAGCGTTGTGTTGATGGGCACGCTGGGCAGTCTGCTGGCCGGGCTTCTGACGGGCGTGGGCGCACTTGGCGTGTTCCTGGTGCGTTCCCTGTCCCCGCGTCTCGAGGACGTGCTGCTGAGCTTCGCCGCAGGTATCATGCTGGCGGCGTCGTTCTTCTCCCTGATTCTCCCGGCGATGAGTTACGGGGAAGCGCAGTTCGAGTCGAGGGAGGCGGCGGTTCTGGTGGTGATGGCCGGAATCCTGGCCGGCGCCGGGGGCTTGTTCCTGGTGCACCGGTACCTGCCGCACGAGCACTTTCTGACAGGGCACGAGGGGCCGGACTCGGAAGTGCTCAGCCGCATCTGGCTGTTTGTGATTGCCATCACGCTGCACAACTTCCCGGAGGGGATGGCGGTGGGCGTGGGGTTCGCCGGGGGTGATGTGGCAAACGGTCTGTCCCTGGCAACCGGCATCGGCCTGCAGAATATCCCGGAGGGTCTGGCTGTCTCGGTTTCCCTCGTGGCCGCCGGGTACTCGCGCGGCACCGCATTTGTGGTCGGTTTCCTTACAGGCCTGGCGGAACCCGTTGGCGGGCTGTTCGGCAGTCTGGCGGTTTCGGCAGCGGGACCGTTGATGCCGGTGGCGTTGGCGGCAGCCGCGGGGGCCATGCTGTTCGTGATCAGCGACGAGATCATTCCTGAAACGCACCGCCGGGGTTACGAGACCCTGGCCACGTTCGCCCTGTTGGGCGGATTCGTGGGCATGATGTACCTGGACGCGACGCTCGGTTGAGTGAAAAGCCGGACTGCCCGGGGCATGCGCTCGGGCCAGCCCTCAGAAGTACCAGGCGAGCTGGGCGAACAGGCCCGGACCGCTCGAGAAGTAGTAACCTTCGATCGGCGACTCGATGCCTCCATACTCGGAGCCGTCGGGTCCGACGGGCATGTTCAGGGCGGCGCGCAGCAGGAAATCCTGCCGCAGATCGTATTCCAGGACGACCTGGGCCAGGGCCGAAGGATCGTCCAGGTTCAAAAACAGCGTCGGCGTGAGCAGCAACAGGGGCGTCAATTCGACCGTCGCCGACGCCGCCAGGTAGTTGCGCGCGAGGGTGTACAGCTCACCGCGGGCGATCCGCTCGAGCAAGGCGGGGTTGCGTGCGAGTTCGGCAGGGGCATAGGCGCCGTCAGCCTGCCCGAACCCATTGTGGAAAACTTCGAGTTCGCCGCTGACGTTCATGCCCGACCAGGTCCAGGAATAACTGGCGCTGGCGACCGCGGACAATACCCCCCCGCCGGTATCCGACCAGGTCAGGTCACCGCGCCAGACGGCCCCGCCGGCGCTGACGTTTCCGCCGATTCCGAGCAGCGCCTCGCCATAGTGGCTTGCGGCCAGGACGTCGTATTCGTTAAGGCCGAGAAACCCATGGTACTTGATGGCCAGCGACGACTGGTCGCTCTCGACGTTGCCACTGACCGGGTTCCGTCGGACGACCGCAACGCCCTGCAGGTCGCTGCCGTCGCTGAACAGGTATTGGGCGTAGAGCATGTCGTCGCCGGTCTTGTATTCCTTGTCGACGGCTGCGGGGTCGAATGGGTTGAACACGTCCATCGGGTTGAAGATGAGACCATTGCCCCAGCTGATAGCCTGGCGTCCGAAGCGCCAGACGAAATTTTCGGAGCTGTGGCCGATGCTCAACCGGTCGAGCCGCTGCACCAGGGCGCGGCCGTCGTCGCCGAACCGCTGTGTCAGGTCCCACCACCTCCTGGAGTCACTGACGATCCGGTCCACGGGTAAAGCGGTTCCGGGCAGCTTGTCCGCCAGTTTGAGGGAGTCTCCGGACAGCGCGAACACCTGGTAGTCGGCCTTTGCATCCCATTGTCCCCGGGACCAGGCGAATTTCAGCCGGGTCTCCAGCCCGTGGTCAGCGGAGGGTGATCCGATGAACGTCCGGTACAGGCTGTTGCCGGGAAGTGTCCGGCCGTCGAATTCGTACTTGAGGTGACCGGCGAAAGACCACGATCGCGCGGTGTCTCCACCCTCTTGCGCTTCGCTTCGCGCGGTGATGCAGCCCAGAAGGACTGCCAGTGATATGCATTTTAAAAAACAGTACATTCAATTAGGTGTCTGCATTTCATCAGAAATCACCTTACCATCCTGCATGCGGATCAGGCGGTGCGCGTAACGCATCACACGTTCATCGTGTGTCGCAATCAGGAAGGTCACTCCGTGGTTCTGGTTGAGTTCGCTGAACAGCGTCATCAGGTGGTCGGCGGAAACGGAATCCAGGTTGGCCGTCGGTTCGTCCGCCAGCACCAGCTTGGGCTGGCTGACGATGGCGCGGGCCACGGCGACCCGTTGCTGCTGGCCGCCGGAAAGCTGAGCGGGGCGGCGGTCCTCGAGGCCGTCCAGTCCGACCTCCCGCAGGATGGAGAGCGCCCTTTGGCGGCGCTCGCGGGTCGGTACGCCCTGCACCTGCATGACGAACTCGACGTTTTCCCGTGCGGAAAGCACCGGGATCAGGTTATAGGCCTGGAAGACAAAGCCGATGTGGTGCAGACGCAAATCGGCCAGCGGGCCCTGGCCGAGCAGGTCGACCCGTTGGCCGTCGATGCTGATCTCACCGCTGTCGAGTTGGTCCAGGCCGCCGATCATGTTCAGAAGCGTGGTCTTGCCGGAGCCGGAAGGCCCGGACAGGCAGATAAAGGAACCGGGTTCGATTTCGAGATCGACGTGGTCCAGCGCCCGTATCACGGCGTCGCCCTGGTGGTAGATTTTGCACAGATCGATACAGCTGATATTGGACATTTGCGTTGCTCCCTTCAGGGCCCGATACACCGGACCCTCAGGTTTTTGCGATGGCCTCCACGGGCCGGTAGCGTGAAGCCCGCCAGGCGGGAATCAGGCTGGTGGCCAGGCCAAGGCCGAGGACGACCAGATCGGCCGTCAGCAGGTCTTTCCCGGCGAGGGCGGGGTACAGGGTGCTCGAGGCGCCCATCATTTCGAAGCCCTGGGCCACTGCCGACAGGTCGATGCCACCGCGCAGCGGCAGGATCGTGGCGATGGCCAGAAGGTTGCCCAGCGCCAGGCCGAGGGCTAAAAGGATCATGGATTCTAGCAGCACCTGGTACAGGATCGCCGCGGGCTTCATTCCCAGCGCCAGCATCAGGCCGATTTCCCGTATGCGTTCGAACACGGCCATCATCAGGGTATTGACCAGCCCGAAACTCAGGGCCAGGAAGACCACCACGATCCAGACGAGGATAAAGCCGTCCATCACGCCCAGCATCATGCCGAGATAGCTGTCCAGAGAGGTCCAGGGCAGCACCTCCAGGTCCGGGCCAGCTGCCTGTTGCAGGTGTTTCACCAGAGGTTGCACGTGGCGGTAGTCGCCACCGGTCACGGCGATTTCCGAAATCTCGTCTCCCATGCCGAGTAGTGCCTGTACAGTGTCGCGTCCGGCATAGACCTGCGCTTCCTCCTGGCTGGAGAGTTTGGCCTCGAATACGCCGACCACACGAAAGCCCCGGTCGGCGATGTTGTTTTCCCGGTCCTGGCTCATGATCACGACGCGCTTGCCGAGCCCCGTTTCGAGCCGCTCGAGCAGCTTGCGGCCAACGACCAGGCCGTCGTCGTCGGCGCTCTGCAGGAACCGTCCTTCCACCACGCTCGCGGGATCGAACCCGAGCGCGATTTCGCCGGCCGGGTCGACTCCCAGCAAGGTCACTCCGCGGGTATTCCGCTCGCTCGCAATCACCGATGGGACCTTGACGCGCGTGGTCCATGCGGTGACTTCGCCCGAATCGAGAGCCGCGCGCAGCGCGCCGTCGGGCGGAGGCATGCTGTTGTCGATGCCGGGATCGTCGCGGAATCGGGGATCGTGGATCTGGACGAGCCCGGGCAGCGCGTCGATGCCGTCCTCGATCATCTGATCCACCATGCCGCGCATCAGGGCGGTCATGAAGATCATCGCCCAGACCCCGACTGTAATGGCGAGCAGCATGATCAGCGTGCGCCGGTAATTTCGCCAGAGGTAGCGCCAGGAGAGCACGAGTATCGCGCCCAGGGTAAGCGTGCTCCGCCGCCCCGTCATATGGCCCTCATGGCCTCGACGGGCCGCAGGCGGAAGAGGCGCAGGGAAGGGTACACGGCGGCCAGCAGGCAGAACAGGAAAACCACCGACGGGCCCAGCATCATCGTGCCGAACGTAACGCTGGGATACATCGCCCCGGGCAGGTTGAACCGCTGGGCCATCTCTTCCATGCCCGGGTAGGAGAAGCCGTGGACGGAAAAGTAGACGGAAACCGCCCAGCCCAGCGCGACGCCGATGACCAGACCGATGACGGCCATCAGCGACGTCTCGAGCATGACCAGCGATGCCAGCCGCCGCGGCTTGATGCCCAGCGCGGACATCACGCCGAATTCCCGGGTGCGCTCCATCACGGACATCAGCTGGGTGTTGAGCACGCTGAACGCCACCAGCACGATCAGCACGCTGTACATGAACCAGGCGCTGGAAAGGTCGGCCTGGATGGCCTGCTTCAGGCCCGGATGCAGCGCCTCCCAGTCGAGTACGGCCAGTCCATGGGGCTGTGCGACCGCCCGTGCGGCTTTCACCGCGTTCGGGACGTCGTCGAGGCTGTCGAGCGCCACGGCTACGCTGTTGCCTGCCCCGCGCATGGCGAAGGTGTCCTGGAAGTAGTCCAGCGGGATTTCAGCAAAGCTGCGATCCATCTCCGCCGATCCGGTTTCGAAAACCCCCACCACCGTGACCACCCCGGCTGCAAAGGACCCGTCCCGGCCTGAACCCAGCAGCGTGATCTCGTCCCCGGCAGATACCTTGAGGTTGCGCCCCATCGAGGCGCCGATGACGATCTCTGAAGCCTGGGGGTCGGACAGGTAGCGGCCCTCCACCACCAGGCCCGGCAGTGTCGATACGCCGGGTTCGGAGGCCGGGTCGACGCCGACCAACTGGGCGCCGAAACTGCGTTCTTCACTGGATACGAGTGCGAAGGCCGCGGCCCGGGGCGCCACGCGCGCATGGGGCAAGGCTTTGCGCAGGTCGTCGGCCACGGCCCGGACATCGGGCACCACGGTTTCCAGCTTGGGGTTCTCCTGGTAACCCTCTGCCTGCACCTGGAGGTGACCGCTGAAGACCTTCAGCGTGTTGTCGATCATCATGTCGTAGGAGCCGAACTGCAGCGCGATCATGAACACCAGCAGTACGTTGGAAAAAGCCATGGCCGTAGCCGTCAGCCAGGTGCGACGCTTGTTGCGCCAGAGGTTCCGCCAGGCCATGCGCAGGCTGAGGGTCATCCGGGCTTCCTTATCGGCCGGCGCTCACTGGCGTGGATTCCTGAGATTCGACAGCGTGAAGAGATTGTCCGGGAGCTCCAGGTCGAACTCGATGCTGTGAGCCACGATTTCCGTCCACTCTTCCGGTTTGTCGGAATGGCCCATCCTCATCACGCGGGCGACCGAACGCCCGCCCATCTCGGCGACGTCGAGCGTGTTCAGGGTCTTGACCAACACACCGTCCTGGTCCCAGTACTGCTCTTCCATCAGCACGTAGTCGTCGCGGATCACCAGCACCTCCTTGCCCCACACGATGGCGGCGTCTTCATGCGGGATTGCGGTGACAGTGTAAAAGGTGTGCCCGTCATGTTCCTCGACCTTTGTCAGTTCGTGGTCGTATTGGTCGATGATATCGGTGGACTTGGCGATGTCCTTGTTTGAAAAGTCGCTGCCCATCCAGCTTTGCGACATCATGGACGAGGGAATCTTGATTACCCGGTTGATCTTGGGCGTGTAGGTCCACATCGCGTTGTCGTTGAGCAGGGTGGCGTTTCCGGCGTCGCGCCGGGGTTCCAGCACGCGCACCAGCGAGAGCTTGTCACCCTTGCTCCAGGTTTCCAGGGTCATGCTGCGTTCCCAGTCCGTGCGGTGGATCGTCATGGTCATTTCGGAGTGGGATGTCAGGCCACGCCAGTGGTCCATGGCCTGTTTCACAAGGGCCCGCGCGTCATGGTCCTGGAGATCCGGACCGGTGGAGGCCAGCAGCAGGGAGAGAATCAGGAGTGTGCGCATATACGCTCCAGAAGGTTTGAAGTAGAATGCCCGCCCATGAACCAGGAAAGTCTGGCGAACTGCTTCTGTATTATCTCACACCCTGCCAAGCCCAAGTTCCTGGTCATCAGGCATGAGGACGGCTGGTCTCCGCCGACCGTCAAGGTTCCGGCAGAGGGTTTCATCGGCCTCAGCGCCCAGATGATCAGTGACAGCGTGCTGCGCAGGTACGGACTGCGTACGGTCGTGTTGCGGCACACGTTCGAGGCGCGGAATCTGCATTGCGTGGAGCTCGACGTGATCGCACCGGCAAGCCGCAGACAGCAGGAGGCGGTGTGGGTCGGTGACGAGGAGTACCAGCGCTTCCGCAGCAGCCGTCCTGACGGCGCCGATCCGCTTGCCGCCTGGCTCGCACAGGCCACCCGCAAACAGCTGCCCAGAGTCCGGCCACCATGGGAACGAACGGGTTGGTACCAAAAGGCATCCGGTTGGTTCGAGGGTGAACTGGAACGCCATCAAGTGCAGGTGGCGGGCTCGATACAGCAACACCAGATGTGCTGGCATGACTCGGCCCTGTTGCGCGTGCGAACCTCACGCGGTACCTATTTCCTGAAGGCCTCCCACCCCGAGGCGCCTCGCGAAGGCGGGATCGTACGTGCCCTGTCGCGTCGCTGGCCGGAGCAGGTGGCGAAGCCTCTGGCCATATCGAAGAAGCAAAACTGGATGATATTCGGGGATCCTGGCCCGAGCCTCTACCACGCGCCGCAAGAACCGGAAATCCTCGGCGCTGCGCGCGAGATGGCCCGACTGCAGATCGAGAGTGCCGCGGATGCCGGGGACTGGTTGAAAATGGGGGCGCAGGAGCATCCTCCTGGCGAACTGGCGAAATTTCTGCAAGGGCTGGATCGGCTACAGGAAACGCTCCAGTCCGGGCTGACTGCGCTGGACGATGACGAGTGGGAAGCGTTGCTTGCCGTTGCGACTTCGCTGATCGTTGATTGCGAACGACTGGCCGGCAGCCGCGTGCCGAATGCCCTCGTGCACCCTGGGTTTTTGCCTTCCCGGGCGTTCCGGAAAGACGGGGGGTTCTGCTTCAACGGCTGGTCGGAGCTGATTCTGGGGCATCCGTTTTTCAGCGGGGCGTGTTTTGCCCGCGCCGTGGAGCAGCGGTCCCGCTCCCTGCCCGCGGGCGCTGAAAATGCGATGGAACCGTCGTGGGCGAATGCAGCGGCGGAAGCGTATCTCGAGCCGTTCGGACAGGTCGTGGAGGGTGAAGACCTGACCGAAACCATGGGGTTGTGCTCCGGCCTCCTGGAGGTGTGGGATCTGTACCGGTGGCGGGCGGAGTTGAGCAGGATCGAGACCGGCAGCGTCTCCTACAATGTCCGCCTTCGGTCCGCGCAGCAGACCTGTCGTGATCTTCTGGAAGCCCGCGGTGCGAGCGCCTGACGCCCGGGCCGCGTTTCTCAGCTTGTGAGAATGGTGTCTGCGATCCTGTAGCCATGACGGAAACCAACCGGCAGCACAGAAGTGACAGTATCCCCGGCGGCAAAGGGGACAAACTGGTGATCGGCATATCTTCGCGCGCGCTGTTCGACCTGCGTGAAAGCCACGAAGTGTTCGAGTCCACCGGACTGGAAGCCTATTCCGCCTACCAGGTTGAACGCGAGGACGTGTTCCTGGAACCAGGAGTGGCGTTTCCCCTGGTCCGCAAGCTGTTGGCCCTGAACGGGGACCAGGCCGACCATCCGCGCGTGGAAGTCATCCTGCTGTCCCGCAACAGCGCTGATACGGGCCTGCGCATTTTCAATACCATCGAGCATTACGGCCTCGCGATCGAGCGGGCGGCGTTCACGAATGGTGAGAGCCCATGGAAGTACATGGAAGCGTTCGGGGCCGACCTGCTGCTTTCCACCAATGCC
>JASFKQ010000004.1:0-45611 GCA_050118555.1 Lysobacterales bacterium | reverse complement strand
CGTACTGAGGAGAATCCATAATGTCTAACAAATCACTGTCTCGCGGCACCATGGCGGGTTCGGGCTTTCTCGCCCTCTGCCTGGTCCTGATTTGGCCTGCGTGTTCCATGGCGCAGGACAAGCACATTGAAGTTACCGTGCAGCAGGTGGGCGCGGGCTATAAGCTCGTGTTCGAGAACTCGGAGTGCCCGGATCGACCCAACGAGCACGGCTGCGTGATGGCGGACCACGGTGTTTCGCCAAACCTTTCCTGGCAGCTCGTCGACTCGGGCACCGGCGATTGGGTTTTCTCACGCCTGCGCTTCAGTCCGGACGGGGTCCACTGGGGCGATCCCGGCTATCCATTGGCTGATTGCACGATGGAAGCCTTTGATGTCGACTCTGCCAACCGCGTCAGCGGCTGGGCGCCCGCGCAGATCGTCGCCAACGGCGCCATGCTGAAAATACACGACCACAACAGGATTGCGTGTATCACACACTACCGACTGTATGCTCAGCCCCGCGCCGGAGGCGCCGAAATCGACTCCGATCCGATTATCGACAACCGCGGCGGCGGCCCCAACTAGGGCCAGTTGGCCGTAGGTGAAGGATTTCGCGGCAGCCCGCCCCCGGCTGTGCGTCGGGGTTACCGCGCACCGGAATCTCGTCGAGTCCGAGATTCCGGGGCTTGAAGAGAGCATCCGGGCCTTGTTCGAGGGTCTGCGCAGCGACTATCCCGACCTGCCGCTCTGCCTGATGTCCCCGCTCGCCGAGGGCGGGGACCAGCTTGCCGCCCGGGTGGCGCTTTCCCTGGACATTCCGCTCATCGCGGTGCTGCCGATGGCACAGGCCGAGTACGAGAAGGACTTCGGTGCCGGGGCTGCCCTGGACTCGTTTCGGTCCCTGCTTGGCCGGGCCGGCCAGATCATCGAGTTACCCACTTCGCGTGAGAACCGCCTGGCGGGCGACGCAGTGCGCGCCCGGCAGTTACAGTACGCGCAGATCGGCGTTTTCATCTCCGAGCACAGTCAGGTACTGCTGGCGATCTGGGACGGCAAACCCGGTGAGGAGGTAGGCGGTACCGGCCAGGTTGTTCGTTACCACATCGGTGCTGGGATGGAGGGTATTGAAGACGATCCGACGCCTGCGGGCTTGCTGGCCGAGGACGAGAACGACCTGGTGTGCCACATCGTCTGTTCGCGGGACTGCAGCGGCGGGGAGCCTGCCATCGGTCTGGAGCCGCTGCAGGTTTCCTGGTTCAGCAGCCGCGACCGGGGAGAGCGCACGCCGGAGCTTCCCGAAGCCTACCGGATGATGCTGGATCGTCTGCAGCGCTTCGCCCGCGATTGGGCCGAAAAGGAACATGTTATCCGGTCCCGCAGCAGGAGCCTGCTGGAAGGAAGACCGGATATCGAGTTGCCGTCGGGTGTCGCCATGACGGATCAAATGTTCCAGGCCGCGGACGGCATGGCCGTGCACTATCAGCAACGCGTGCACAGCAGCCTCAGGGGAATCTACGTGCTGGCGGTTCTGATGGGCCTGGTATTCCTGCTCTACTCCGAGTTCAATGGTCCCGGCTACATGGTCCTGGCGTTCCTGGGGCTGTTCCTGGGCGGCGCAGCCGTGCACATCATCGGCGAAAGCCGTGAGTGGCATCGCAAGTACCTCGACTACCGAACCCTAGCCGAGGGCCTTCGGGTACAGCTTTACTGGAACCTGGCCGGCGTGATCGATGTCGGCTGGGCAGGCTTCGCCTACGACAACTTCCTGCAGAAACAGGATGTCGACGTTGGCTGGATCAGGCACGTGATGCGCCAGGCCAGCCTGCATCGCGTGCGCGGCGAGACGCCTGACCCCGCCTGGCTGGCCTGGGTGATCGACGAATGGATTGGCAGTCCGCAGGGCGGCCACGGCCAATTGGCCTATTACTCGCGCAAGCACATCGAGAACAGCTTGCGGTTCCGGCGCACGCAGCGGCTGGGAAACCTCTGCCTCTGGGCGGGAATCCTCATAGCGCTCGCCCTGTTCCTGCAAGGCCAGGATGCCGACCCCGACCGACGCAATCTGCTGATGGTCCTGATGGGCGCATTCCCCCTGATCGCCGGCATTTGGGACGCCTATTCGCACAAGAAGGCGGAAAAGGAACTCATTCGTCAGTACGGATTCATGAGGCGAGTGTTCGAGCGCGCCCGGCAACTTCTGGACGAGGCGCCGAGCGCCAGGTTCAAACGGCGCGTTCTCCGGGCGCTGGGCGAAGCCGCGCTGGAAGAAGGCGCCGAGTGGCTCCTGCTGCACCGCGAACGCCCCCTGGAACACAGCGGGCTGTCGGGTTGAGCTTCGAATGAAAAATGGAACGCAAAGGACGCAAAGGGCGCAAAGGGCGCGGAATTTGTATAGGTAACCACAACTCAAAGGCAGGCTGGGATCGCGGTCACCATTCCGTCGCGGCCCGCAAAACCAGTCCCATATTCCTCTGCATTTTTTGCGCCCTTTGCGCCTTTAGCGTTCCCCGCTCTTGCTTTACCGGATCGAGCTAAAGGGCCGGGATGACGAGCTTCTGTCCGGGCAGGAGCTGGTCCGGGGTTTCCAGGGTTTCCCGGTTGGCTTCGAAAATGGCCTGGTAGTTGTCGCCGTTGCCGTACATGCGTTCGGCGACGCGCCAGAGCGTATCGCCGCGCTGCACCGTGTAGGATCGCGCCTCGCCGGTGGATTCGGCCTCCGCGGGCTCCGTCACCGCCATTTCCGGCTCCGTCACCGCTGCTGGCGCGACGGGATCGGACGCAGGCTCCTCTTCCCCGGGTGCCTCCGCCTTGCCGAAAGCGTTCTTGATCGAATCGAAAATGCCCATGTCACACCTCCTGTGTTCCTGGAAAAGGAATCCCATAAGTGCCGGATATCCAGGCACTTATGGGACAGCCTTGACCTGCATTATACAGGCATTCGCACGATCAGCTTTCTTTCCGGTGATCGATCAGTTGCTTCACCACGTCCGGCTCAGCCAGGGTCGAAGTGTCGCCGAGGTTGCCGAAATCGTCCGAGGCGATCTTGCGGAGGATGCGTCGCATGATCTTGCCAGACCGGGTCTTGGGCAGCGAGGGCGCCCACTGCAATACGTCCGGCGTGGCGATGGGGCCGATCTCCTTGCGCACCCATTGCCGCAGCTCCTGCCGCAGCTCTTCGGAGGGCTCGCGCCCGGCCACCAGGGTTACATAGGCGTAGATCCCCTCGCCCTTTATGTCGTGCGGGTAGCCAACCACGGCTGCCTCCGAGACGGCCTCGTGCGCGACCAGGGCGCTCTCGATTTCCGCGGTACCCAGCCGGTGCCCGGAAACGTTGAGCACGTCGTCAACGCGCCCGGTGATCCAGTAGTACCCGTCTGCGTCGCGGCGGGCGCCGTCACCGGTGAAGTAAGTGCCGCGAATGGTCGAGAAGTAGGTGTCGACGAAGCGCTGGTGGTCACCGTACACGGTGCGCATCTGCCCTGGCCAGCTGTCCGTTATCACCAGCAGCCCGGAGGCCTCGCCTTCCAGCCGGTTGCCGCGCTCGTCGCAGATGGCGGGCTCGACGCCGGGCAGGGGCCACGTCGCCGATCCCGGCTTGAGGGGGGTTGCGCCCGGCAGCGGGCTGATCAGGATGCCGCCGGTCTCGGTCTGCCACCAGGTGTCGACGATCGGGCAACGTCCTTCCCCCACCACGTTGTAGTACCAGTCCCAGGCTTCCGGGTTGATCGGTTCGCCGACCGTTCCCAGCAGGCGCAGCGACTTGCGCGAAGTCTTGCGCACCGGCCCGTCACCTTCGCGCATCAGCGCCCGGATGGCCGTGGGCGCGGTATAGCAGATGTTGACCTGGTGTTTGTCGCACACCTGCCAGAAGCGGCTGTGATCAGGGTAGTTCGGGACCCCCTCGAACATCATCGTGACGGCGCCATTGGCCAGGGGGCCGTAGACAATGTAGCTGTGGCCGGTCACCCAGCCGACGTCGGCGGTACACCAGTAAACATCGCCCTCGTGGTAGTCGAACACGATCTCGTGGGTGTAGGCCGCGTATACCAGGTAACCGCCCGTGGTGTGCAGCACGCCCTTGGGCTTGCCCGTCGAGCCGGAGGTGTAGAGGATGAACAGCGGGTCTTCGGCATTCATCGGCTCGGGGGGACAATCGTCCGCCACTTCGGCTTCTTCTTCCTGGTACCAGTGATCCCGGCCGTCCTGCCAGCCGACCTCCGCGCCCGTGTGGCGGACCACGAGTACGCTCTTCAGGCAATCCATGACGCCCGGAATCCCACAGGCTGCGTCGACGTTGGCCTTCAGGGGAATCTTCTTGCCGCCCCGTACGCCCTGGTCGGCGGTTATCAGAGTGCTGGAATCGCAATCGATGATACGGCCCGCGAGTGCGTCCGGCGAGAATCCGCCAAATACGACCGAATGGATCGCGCCGATACGTGCGCAGGCCAGCATGGCGATAGCCGCTTCGGGAATCATTGGCATGTATATGGTCACCCGGTCACCCTTGCCCACGCCGAGCTTTTTCAGCACGTTGGCCATGCGGCAGACGCGCCGGTGCAGTTCCCGGTAGCTGATGTGCTCATCGACATCCGGATCGTCTCCTTCCCAGATGATCGCGGTCTGGTCGCCGCGGGTTTCCAGGTGACGATCCAGGCAGTTGTAGCTGGCGTTCAGCACGCCGTCCTCGTACCAGCGGATGTGCAGATCGGACCGGTCGAAGGAAACATCCTTGATCTTCTCCGGGAAACGGACCCAGTCCAGCCGTTTCGCAGTTTCCTTCCAGAACGCTTGGGGGTCGCTGACGGACCGGGCATAGATTTCCCGGTAGGTCGGCTCGTTGATGTACGCGTGTTGGGTGAAGGATTCGGGCACGGGATATACGTTGGTCATGTGATTACCCTTGAGCTGTGAAAGGATGCTGTCAGTTTAGCCACCGGCGGGGGCGGAGTTCTTGCCTCGGGTCAGCTAACGGGCATGCCGCTATAATCGAATCTTCATGCTGCCCGAGACAGTACCGATGAATCCGATTCGCACTGCTCTGACCGTGCTGTTAAGCCTGCTTTTGCTTTCCGCGTCCTGCCTGGCTGCCGAAGAATCCGACCGGCCACGCATTGGCCTGGCGCTCAGCGGAGGCGGGGCGCGCGGCGGGGCGCATGTCGGCGTCCTCAAGGTCATTGAGGAGCTCGGCGTGCCCATCGATTACGTCGCGGGAACCAGTATGGGCGCGATCGTCGGCGCGTTGTATGCCATAGGGTACCCGGCGGACGGGATCGAGCGCCTGCTCGGGGAAACCAACTGGGAACGGGCGCTCACGGATCAGCCAGATCGGCGTGACCGCACCATGCGCAAGAAAGAGAATGACGCGGAGTTCCTGATCCCTTACCGCATCGGCTTCAACGGCGGGCAGGTCGAACTGCCGCTGGGCGCCGTCGAGGGCCAGCACCTCGACCAGCTGTTCCATAAGGTGCTGCTTCCGGTCGTCAGGGTGCACGAGTTCGACCAGCTGCATATCCCGTTCAGGGCCGTCGCCACCGACCTTGTCACCGGCGAGGAAGTAGTGCTCTCGAACGGCAGCCTGCCGGACGCCCTGCGCGCCAGTATGTCGGTGCCGGGCGTCTTCGCGCCCGTCCGCATCAATGGCAGATTGCTCGTCGACGGCGGCATGTCGAACAACCTCCCGGTCAGCGTGGTTCGCGAAATGGGGGCGGACATCGTGATCGCCGTCGACATCTCCTCGCCGCTGCTCAAAGAAGAGGACCTGAAGTCGGTGGTCAACGTGACCGAGCAGCTGACCAACTTCCTCACCCGCCGCAGCACGGAAAAGCAGATTGCCTCGCTGGGCTCACAGGATGTACTCATCGTGCCCGAACTCGGAGATTTCGGTTCCATCGACCTGACGCGCTCGACGGAGGTCATCACCCTGGGTGCGAAGGCGGCATACGCGGTAAAAGGGGAGCTCGAGGGTCTGGCCCGCTTCGCCGGTGGCAGCGACCGCGCGATCGAACCACCGCCGTCGTATCCTGACGCTTCCGATGACATCGTGGAGTTCGTCGAGATTGTGAACAACTCGGTGCTCAACGATGAGCTGATCCGTTCCCGGCTGGCCGTGAAGCCGGGCGAACCTCTCGACCTGCAAGCGCTCGACCATAGCGTCGACCAGATTTACAGCCTGGATGTGTTCGAGTCCGTGACCTACGACATGGTCCAGAACAGTGCAGGCCAGCACGGCGTGCGGGTCACCGCGGAAGACCGCAGCTGGGGCCCGAACTACATGCAGTTCGGGCTGGAGCTGTCCAATGACTTTTCCGGCAACAGCGACTTCAAAATCGGGGCCGGGTACACCCGCAATGCGCTGAATTCCCTGGGCGGCGAGCTGCGGGTTCTCGGCAGTATCGGCCGGGAAGACGAACTCCGCCTCGACTTTTACCAACCGATCGACCCCAAGGCCCGGTGGTTCGTCAATCCGAAGATCCGCTGGGAACGGCGCACATTCGATCTGTGGGTCGAGGACCAGCGCTTCGCGGAGTTCGAAATCACCGGCTGGAGTTCGTGGCTGGGGCTTGGCCGCAACCTGAGCACAACGGATCAGGTGCGGCTCGACTACGAATTCGGCCGGTCGACCGCCCAGCTCATCACCGGCCTGCCCTTGCCGTATGACGATCAGATCGATATCGGCGAGCTGGTATTGTCGTACAGGCACGACAGCCTGGACAGCCTGTATTTTCCAACCTCCGGAATGCTGCACGAACTGACTTACCTGTACGCGGACGACAAAATCGGCGCCTACAGCGACTACGAGCAAGCCCGCGCCGTCGGGTACATGACGATGACCAGCGGCCGCAATACGGCGCTGCTCTATTACGAACTGGGCTACAGCTTTGACGACGAGGCGCCCCTTGAACGCTGGTACCAGCTCGGTGGCTTTGGGCGGATCTCCGGTATGGTTCCCAATCAGCTTTCTGGCCGGCACGAGGCGCTGGCCACCCTCTCGCTGTATCGACAACTGAACGAGATCGACGTTTTGCCGGTGTATGCGGGCGTTACCCTGGAGGCGGGGAATGCCTGGGAATTCAGTGACAATATCGCGTTCGACGATCTGATTTACGCCGGCAGCGTATTCGTCGGCGCCGAAACCCCGCTCGGTCCGGTTTACCTGGGTGTGGGCTACAACGATCGCTCACAGGGCGCGGTCTATTTCTACGTAGGCAACCCGTTCAAACCCAAGCGTATTGACTGACATCAAGGCCTGCGACGTGAAAGAGGCCCGGAAACGTATATGATGAAAGTAACAACCGCATCGTTAGACTGAACCGAAGTAAGGAGGCCCGATATGTCCGTCGCACGTGTCACCGAGATCATCTCGTCATCCAAGGAATCCTTCGAAGACGCCGTCAGGCAAGGCCTGAAACGGGCGAGCAAGACGCTGAAAAACGTACGCGGCGCCTGGGTGGATGGGCAGAAAGTGGAATGCGACTCGATGGGTCATGTCACCGAGTTCCGCGTCATCCTCAAGGTGACCTTCGTACTGGAGGACTAGGGTCCGTTAGCACCACGTGGCAAGTCTGGGCCCAGGGCCCGCTGGCGTCACCTGGTCCTGTGCTGCTGCTGACCGTTTGTTCGGCTGGCCAGGCAGAGCGAGCATGGTGTAGCACCGCTACATGAGCGAGCGATAACGCGGCCAGGCGGAAAAACGGGCGCAGCCCGAAGGGTTCATCAAAACAGCGCGGGGCCGGGTGGCGCCAGCGGGCCCTAGCGCCGCCAGGTGTTGCCGGGGCGCCAGCCCCACCGGTAGAGCAACAGGGCGCCGAAGATCATGCCGCCCAGGTGGGCGAAGTGGGCAACACCGGGCACTTTGCCGCTGACGCCCAGCAGCAGCTCGATCGCTCCGTAGATCAACACGAACCATTTCGCCTTGATCGGCACGGGAAAGAAGATCAGGAAGATCCGGTTGTCCGGCCAGATGACGCCATAGGCGAGGAGCAGGCCGAAGATGCCGCCGGAGGCGCCAACGGTGGGGTAAACGCCGCCTTCCATGAGTTGCACCAGCAGCTGCACGATTCCGGCGCCGATCACGCACGCGCCGTAGTAGCTGACGAAGCGTCGGCTGCCCCAGGCCCGCTCCAGCGGGGTTCCGAACATCCACACGGCGAACATGTTGAAGAACAGGTGGTTGAAGCTGCCGTGCATGAACCCGTAGGTCAGCAATTGCCACGGTGTGAAATACCCGCTGCCGAGTGGCCACAGCGCAAATCCGGGCGGCTCGAAGCCGGTCAGGAAGGCGATGGCGCAGACAAGAATGATGCCAAACGACACCGGCGTTTCCGTGAATGGGCCGGTGCCTGTGGAAATATAGCGCTGGTTCAAATGACGTCTCCTTCGACAGCGCTTCATATTACAATAGCCGACCAGCAAACACCCAACCCACATGCGGAGCCGGATTTGGACAACGAGCAACACAGCGCCCCGGCGCACATCAGGCGCGTCACCGTGTATGCATCGTCGAGCAATGCGCTGGACGAGCGATACTACGATGCCGCTTCCCGCCTGGGGAGCACACTGGCCCGCGCCGGACTGGAAATCGTCTATGGTGGTGGGGGCGTCGGGCTCATGCGGGCCTTGGCCGACACCGCGCTCGCGGGTGGCGCCCACGTACACGGCGTGATCCCAGATTTTCTGAACACCGTGGAGCACGGGCACAAGAACCTCAGCCGTCTCGAGGTGGTCACCAGCATGCGGGAGCGTAAGCACCGCATGATTGCCGAGTCCGACGCTGTCATCTCCCTTCCTGGCGGCTGCGGAACCTACGAAGAACTGCTCGAAGCGCTGACCCTGAAACGCCTGGGCCAGTTTCTCGGCCCCATCGTGCTGGTGAACACGAACGGCTACTACGACCGTTTCGCGGACCTGTTGCGGCACGCCGTCAGTGAGCGGTTCATGTCGGAGGCGCATCTCGAGATGTGCTCCCTGGTCGAGGAACCGGAAGAGGTTATCCACGCTCTGCACACGGCAACGCCGTGGAGCAGCGCCGCTCGCGAATTTGCAGCTGTTTCGAAAGAGTGAACAAAGGGAGCCACAAGAACTTCTCCGCCGTGCCGGCCTCTCATGGCTTTGCGTGGTTGCTGCAGAGCCTGGCGGTAATACGCCTGCAGCCGGGTCGTCTGCTGACGATAGCGATTCTCATGCAGCTGATCCTCGGCCTCACCCAGGTGCCGCTGCTCGGGTTGCTGGTCATCCTTGCAGTCCCGGGTTTCAACGCGGGCGTGCTACAGGCCTTCCACGTGGCGGCGCAAGGCACGCGGCCCGCTCTCAGCACCCTGTTCGGCCCGCTGGCCTCTTCGCGACACAGCGGCCGGCTGCTCGGGATGGGCGCGGTGGTGTTCGTGGTGGGTCTCGTCACCATGTCGGTCCTGTTGGCGGGTAACGAACTGGTCCAGGATCCCGATCTGCTGAGCCGTATCGAGCAGGGCGACGTCGAAGCACTGGCCCAGATCGACCTCAAAACCGTGGGCGACATGATCCTGGCCCTTGCGATCGGCATTGCCGTCAGCGGCACTTTGAGCTATTTCACCATCCCGCTGATCTGGTTCCGCGACCGGAAGCTCTGGCCCGCCATTGGTGAGGGGCTCCGCGCCATGGTCGTCAACTGGAAGCCGTTCCTTCTGCTGGGGCTGGGCCTGACCATCCTCGTGATTCCGGTTTCCGTGGTGGCCGGTCTGCTCTACAGCATGGCCGCCGGCGGCGGCGCGGTTGCCGTGGTGGTGATGGGACTGGTCCTCGTGTTGGTTCTGCTGTTTCAGCTGGTGCTGTTCGGCACCCAGTACTGCGCGTACCGGGATATCTTCGGCATCGGGGAAAGTACTCCGCCGCCGTCAGCCGGACCGAAGGATGACTCTCAGTTATTGGCCTGATCTGCGGGCTATTCCTCGCCAGGTTCTTCCGGTTTACTCTCGCGCCGGTGTGGCAGAAGGATACGCGCCATTAACACCCCGAGTTCAAAGAGGAGCCACATCGGCAGGGCGAGCAGCGTCTGCGAAATCACGTCCGGCGGCGTCAGCAGCATGCCGAGTGCGAATGCGCCCACCAGCACGTACGGCCGGATTCGTCCCAGCTGCTCGATCGAGGTCATCCCGGTGGCCACCAGGATGATCGTGGCGATGGGAACTTCGAAGGTGATCCCGAACGCCAGGAACAGTGTCATCACGAAATCCAGGTATTTGCTGATGTCCGTCATCACGGTCACACCTTCCGGCGCGACGCGAGTGAAGAAGCCGAATACCAGCGGGAATACCACGAAGTATGCAAACGCGCAGCCCGCGTAGAACAGCACCACGCTCGAATACAACAATGGCCGCGCCAGGCGCTTTTCCTGCCTGTAAAGGGCGGGCGCCACGAATGCCCAGAGCTGGTAGAGCACGAAAGGAATCGAGAGGATCAGGGCCAGCAGCAACGCCAGTTTGAACGGCGTCAGGAAGGGCGAAGCGACGTCGATGGCAATCATGCTGCTGCCTTCCGGCAGCACCGAGGTCAGCGGGGCGGCCAGCCAGGCGTAGAGCTTGCGGGAAAACGGCAGCAGGACGAGCAGCACGATCAGGATCGCCAGGCAGGCCTTGAGTAACCGGCTGCGCAGTTCGACGAGATGTTCCAGGAAGCTCAGTTCCTGGTCTTGCGATTCAGGTTCCGCCATGATCGGATTCACCCGGCTTTTCAGGAGGGGCCGGGTCTTTCGGGGCGGCGGCGGAATCCGCGGTCACGCCCGACTTGATGTTGTCCACCGTTCCTTTCACGTCCTGCTTGAACTTTTCAAGCGGCTCGCGCAATTCTTCGGCGCGCATTTCCGCCTCGATCGAACGCTTCAGGCTCAGCCAGCTGCTGCGAGCCTTCCGGGCCATGCCGCCGAGCGTGCGTGCGACCTTGGGCAGTCGTTCCGGGCCCAGCACCAGCAAGCCCACCAGGGTAAGCAGCAGGATTTCTGCAAATCCGACGTCAAACATGCGCGTGTTCCGGCAGGTCGCCCGCGACGGTGTTGGGGATCAGTTGGACTTTTCTTTCGATTTGGCCGGTTCTTCGCTCGCGGCTTCCGAGCGCTGGTCCGACGAGATCTTGTCCGGCTCCAGCGTCTCTTCCGGCTCGTCGCGGGCCTCTTCCATTCCCTTTCTGAATCCCTTGACCGCAGCCCCGAGGTCGCTTCCCATATTGCGCAGGCGTTTGGTGCCAAACACCAAGACCACGATCAGCAGCAGGATCAGGAGCTGCCACATGCTGATGCCACCAAGTCCCATGAATTTTCTCCGTCGCGTCGACTAGCGCAAAGTGTAACGTAAACCGGGTGCCGAGAGCAGGGCCGCAGGCGGCCGTTGCCGTCAGAGCCGGCGTGTGGCTGCCATCCCGGTGAACAGCAGCAGCAGTGCTGTGAGCAGCAGCGCCGTGCGGCCCAAGGTCGGGATGCCTTCGAAAAACACCGTGCTCGTGAGGGTGCAGCCCAGTGTTTCGTCACCGGGCAGGACCCGAAGCCCGTTCTCGCAGGTGGAAAGCGCCTCGACGGCGCTGTTGTCGACCTGGGTCTCGGTGTGGCAGATGGTGGTGCCGTCGAAGGCGGGGTAAACCGTCGCGGTTGCCGCCGGGTCGCCGCTGGTGAAATCCCAGGACCAGCGCATTTCCCCGGTCGCCCATGTCCCGTCGCCATCGAAGGGGTTCTGGCAGAGAAGGTCGACGTGAACGCTGTCGTCGAAAACGAGATCGGCGCTGTCGTAATACCACTCCGGCGTGACCGTGATCTGGACCGGGAGCGGGTGATCCCGAACCACGCAGAGATTGTTCTGGCCGATTGCCACCCCGGTGAACGAACAGGCGCTCTCGGTGGCTTCGCAGTTGCCTTCCGAGAAGCACTCGTAGGTGGCGGAGTAGTTCGCCGGCTCGGTTTCCCAGACATCGCAATCCAATTGCCCGTCAGCGAAGGAATGGACCACGAACTTGACCTCGTAGCTTCCGCCCGGACCGTCAGGCTGAACGGTCAGGGACTGTTCCAGGGGCTGCCCGGTGTTGCATTGGATGTTCAAATCCACCGGCGTCTGGTCGTTGCCGTCCACAAAGTGCTTCTGAACCACAAACGTCGCGGTTTCGCCGTTGCCCTGGTCCTGGCAGCCGCGGGGGACGGTGATCGCAAGGCTCTCGAATCCGGCCTCGTTCACGTTGTGAACGTTGCTGGCCGCAGCCGTTACGGTGTTCAACTTCATGATCTGACTGGGCTGGTCGAAGGTGCGCCGGTCGGTGATCGCCCACAACTGGCCGGCGTCGTCGAATGCGAGCCCGCCCTCTGTATAGGTGTCGACGCCGCCCAGGGCGTTGATCAAGGTTGCGGCACCGGTCGTGGGGTTGATCGAATACAGGTTCGGGGTATCGATGTCCTGACCTTCGTTCTTGGTTCCGTTCCCCAGCCCGTACAGCTTCACGGGGTTCTCACCGTAGGCGGCCAGCGCACTGATGTTCACCCCCAGGCTGCCCTCGGAGCCGATCAGCGTCGTATTGCCCGCGAGGTCCATCCGGTAGAGCGATTGCTTCGCCACCGAGGTGATGTACAGGGAGCCGTCGCAGGCAAAGGTCATGCCGAAGTCGTTGCCTCCGGTGGCAGGCAGGCCCTTGACGAAGACCGCGTTCGCGGCCTGGGCCGATGCGTTGTCGGGGTTGAGCGGAAACAGCGTCAGCGTAGCGTCGTCGACGCCGTACAAAGTGCCATCGGGGGAAATCGCGAGGCCTTCCACATCGAGCAGTGTGCTTCCGAGTAACGTAACAGGCCCTATGCGAGTGCCAATCCCGGTATCGAGATTTATGCGGTACAGACTGTCCGCGTTACCCGTACCGCTGTCCGAATTGATGCTGTAAGCTGTGGGCGCGGCGGAGGCCGCTGCCGAAAGCGCCGTCAACAGGGTAGCCAGCAATGTTTTCCAGGGGGTTTGCATCAGGGCGCGCTGCAGCCTCGTTACCATAAACGCGGGACAGCAATCCTAGCAGAATTAACTTTTAAAACAAAGCGTTAGTGTCAATTGTGAGCTTGCGAAAAACGATTGTAGCCAATATACAACACGCCTCTGCGGATTCTGTTCAGGCCGCGGCCCCTGCCGGCGGCATAACGGGAGCCGTAAGGTCTGGATTAGCATGGGGTTCTTGCCCGGGAGCCTGGGTCCGGGCGGCGGCGCGTGACCGGGCCATCATTGTTTTGTTGTGTTTGCGCCACAGGACTGGAAATTTAATGAAATGACCGAAAACGTCTCGATAAAGTCCGGAACCGGTGTGCTGCTGGCCAACCTGGGAACGCCGGATGCGCCGGAGCGGCGACCGGTGGCGAAATTTCTCCGCGAGTTCCTGTCCGACCGGAGAGTGGTCGACCTGCCTCGCATTTTCTGGCTGCCGCTGCTATACCTCGTGATCATTCCGTTTCGGTCCGGTCGTTCGGCCGCCGCCTACCGGAAGATCTGGTGGCCGGAAGGCTCGCCGCTGCTGGTGCTGACCGAGCGCCTGGCGGATCGGCTGCGGGGCGTGCTTTCCGGAGCCATGCCGGTGGAGGTCGGCATGCGTTACCGCGGGCCATCGATCGCCGATGGACTGTCGCGCCTGAAGGAGGCCGTGACCGATAGCGTTGTCGTCCTGCCAATGTATCCCCAGTACTCCGATACCACGACCGCCTCGATTTACGACGCGGTGGACGCGGCGCTGGGGCAAATGGGCTGGCAGCCCAGGGTCCACCGCATTGACGACTACCACGATCATCCGGCCTGGGTCGAGGCGGTAGCGAACAGTATCCGCACTTTCCAGCAGGAGCACGGGGCAGCCGACAAGTTACTGTTTTCGCTGCACGGCATTCCGCAGCGTTATGTCCGGCAGGGTGATCCATACCAGGCGCAGTGTGAGGCCAGTGTCCGGGCGATCGCCGCGGCGCTGGGGCTGGACGAGGGGCGGTGGCTACTCACCTACCAGTCCCGGGTTGGCCGCGAGCCCTGGTTGCAACCCTACACCGACCTGACGCTCGAGGCGTTGGCGCGCGACGGCGTGAAAAGCGTCCAGGTGGTCTGTCCGGGCTTCGCGGTGGACTGCCTGGAGACGCTCGAGGAGATCGCGATGCAGAATCGCGAACTGTTCGAGGCCGCCGGTGGCGAGAAGCTCGAGTACATCCCGGCGCTGAACGACAGCGAAGCACAAGTGGAACTTTACCGGCGCCTGGTCGAGGAAGCCGCTTCTGCGGGTCAGGCCTGAATTCTGTGAAGGCTGTTCACGTGGACGGGTGCTGTCAGCCGGCGGGGCCATATCGAAAGTAGAGTTCGGTTGGAACTGAAAATCACGCGGAGAGTCCTGCCACGGAAACTGTGGAGTAAGTCACCGGAATTCACGACTGGTTTTCTTCGGGTTTCTTCGCCGGCGCTTCGTACCATTTGGACGGGGGGACGATCTTCAGCGAGTCGGGGTCCGTCTCGTAGGCCGGGGACATGATCTGTACGCCGTACTCGTTGAATACGTCCTGGATATTCGCATGAAGCGCGGAGTAGATCGCGGGCATGCGGCTGGTGTCGCCGCAATAGGCGTTGATCTGGTAGTTGACGGCAAAGTCGCCCAGCAGCGTCTGCAGCACAAAAGGCGGGGGCTCCTTCTTCAGGCCCTCGGTTCGATCCGCTGCTTCCAGCAACATGGCTTCGACCTGCCGCCAGGGCGTGTCGTAGCCGATTCCGACGATGGAATTGAGCACTACGCCCTCCTTCTCCGCCAGCTGCGAATAGTTGACGACTTCCGTGTTGATGATATTGGAGTTCGGCAGGATGACGCTTTCGTTCTTCGGCGTGCGCAGTCGCGTGACCATCAGCTTGATACCCTCGACCGTGCCCATGGTGTCCCCAACCTTGATGAGTTCGCCCTCCTTGAAGGCCCCACGGTACGTCATCGAAAGGCCGGCGACCATGTTGGCGACGATCGAAGATGAGCCGAGCGACAACAGTACGCCGAGGAACACCGAGACGCCCTTGAAGGCGGCTGAATCCGAGCCGGGAATGTAGGGATAGGCGAGTACCAGCGAGAACGCGAAGATCAGTACCCGAACGATCTTGTAAGTCGGTTCCGCCCAGTCCGGGTCAAAGTTCTCGGGCTTGATCCGGCCCCGTTCGATGCTTCTGAAGAAAGCGCGCGTAAGCTTCAGCAAATAACGGACGACGATGTACAGAACCACCAGGAAGGCGAGGTTCGGCAGGGACGCGAGGAACCCGTGCCAGAGACTGGCGAGCGGGTCGAGTACCAGTCGGAAGAGGATGCGAGCCACCGGGCGGGTCCACGGGAAGAGTCCCAGCACGGTGTTCAGGAAGAAATAGGCCAGTACGAGGTAAGCCACGGTCCGCAGCAGCCGCAGAACAGCGCCGACCAGTCTCCAGACCGCATTTGCCTGGACCAGGTGGTGCGATTTGCTCTCCAGGTCCTGAACGCCCTTACGAATGTGCTTTTCGGACCAGGTGTCAAGCCAACGGAACAGCAGTCGCAGGGCCCAGAACAACAGCGCCGCGATGGCTGTAACCCCCAGCGCATAGAGGCCATTGCGAAGCAGATTGGCGGGACTTCGATCTGCGCGGTAATCCCGTATCGCCTTGACGACCCGCTCCCGGTACACCTGCGCCAGCAGGCTTCGGTCCACCCCTTCCATGGCTTCGTCCGCATCGACCACCGCAAAGATCTGCTCGCCCCGGATGGTGAGGGTGGAGCGGTCTTCCGCTTCGGTAACGGCGATGTCAGCCGGATCGAGGGACGCGTCCTTCGCCACCTCGATGATCCTGCGCCGAATCCGGTCGGCGCGCTCTTCGGCCGGGAAGGCGCTGACGCCCCTGACCTGGAACAGCGTTTTGCCATCGACTGACACGGCGGCCGTTGCGACCCGGTTCGTTGCTGCATCGGCAGGGGCTGGCTGCTGTGCCGAGAGCGGCGACGCGGCTGCGATGACCAGTGTGTAGAGCAGGATTTGGGCCAGGCGCGGCAAGGCGCCGGGCTGACGAACCGATCGGTGGGACATGGATTGCGCTCCTTCCGGACACCCTCGCTGCCGCCAGTTTAGCAGGCACGGGTGTCGACACTCACGCCTCGGGTTTGATCTCGGTCAACAGGCGATTCCGCGCGTTCTTCCAACGCGGTGAATGATGGTAACCTGAACTGGGCGGATTCGCCCTTTTTCCTATCGATTCCGGGAGCGATTTCCATGTCAGACCTGGTCACTCTTTCGCGCGACGGTGACGTCGCAGTCATTACTGCCGACAACCCTCCCGTCAATGCGCTCTCGCAGCCCCTGCGCGCCGGTTTGCTCGAGGCATTCCGGGAAGTGGGCGCATCGGACGCGGCGGCCATAGTGCTGCGCTGCGCCGGCCGCACTTTTTTCGCCGGAGCGGACATCAGCGAGTTCGGCAAGCCCCCGGTCGATCCCTGGCTCCCCGCCGTGCTTTCAGTGGTCGAGTCGGGCGAAAAGCCGGTGATTGCGGCAATTCATGGGACCGCGCTCGGCGGCGGTCTCGAAACCGCAATGGCCTGCCATTACCGCATCGCGGATCCTTCGGCCCGTGTCGGGCTGCCCGAAGTCACGCTCGGCCTGCTGCCCGGTGGGGGTGGAACCCAGTGGGCGCCGCGTCTGGCCGGAGTGGAGGCTGCGCTCGACCTGATGGTAAGCGGCAAGCCCGTATCCGCGTCCCGGGCTCTGGAGCTCGGTCTGGTGGACCGCCTGGCCGAGGGCGAACTCCTGGCGTCGGCCCTCGCCTTCGCGCGCGAACTGATAGTGACCGGCGCCGCACCCCGCCGCACCAGTGATCTGCCGGTCGATGCCGATAAGCTGCCGGATGGTTATTTCGACGCGGCGCGCGCCGAGGTCGCCAAAAAGACCCGCGGGCTGCCGGCGCCGCAACGCATCATCGACTGTGTCGAAGACGCGGTGAAGCTCGACATCGCGTCGGCGATGGAAAGGGAGCGGGAGCGATTCAGCGAGTTGATGATGAGCCCCGAATCCGCCGGGCTTCGCCACGCCTTTTTTGCCGAGCGCCAGGCGGGCAAGATCGAGGACCTGCCCAAGGGCACGGCGCAGCGCACGATCGAAAGGGTCGGCATTGTCGGCGCCGGTACCATGGGCGGCGGCATTGCGATGAGCTTCGCTAACGCGGGCATACCGGTGACGTTGCTGGAGATCAGCCAGGAAGCGTTGGACCGCGGCCTGGCCGTGGTCCGGAAGAATTACGAGCGTTCGGCGGCCAAAGGCCGTTTCACCGCGGATCAGGTCGAAGGCTTCATGGGCCTGATCAGCGGCACGACCTCCTACGACGACCTTGAAAAGGCCGACCTGGTTATCGAGGCGGTGTTCGAAAATCCGAAAATCAAGTGCGAGGTCTTCCGTACGTTGGACGATGTCTGTAAACCGGGCGCGATCCTGGCCTCCAACACCTCCTACCAGGACATCGATGCGATCGCAGCCGTAACATCGCGGCCGCGGGACGTGTTGGGCATGCATTTTTTCAGCCCGGCGAACGTGATGAAGCTGCTCGAAGTGGTGCGCGGGGAGGAAACGGCCGACGACGTGCTGGCTACGGTGATGGCACTGGCCAGAAAGATCCGCAAGGTCGCCGTGCTCTCACGGGTGTGCTACGGCTTTATCGGCAACCGGATGCTGGAGGGCTATTTCCGCGAAGCGCAAATGCTGCTGCTGGAAGGAGCGAGCCCGGCCCAGGTGGACGGCGCGCTGGAGCGCTTCGGCATGGCCATGGGGCCTTTGGCAGTTGGCGATCTTGCCGGCCTGGATGTTGGCTACAAAGCACGTCAGGCCCTGCCCGATCTTCCGGACCATCCTTCCTACCACGTGATCGACCAACTGGTCGAGATGGGGCGACTGGGCCAGAAAACGGGCGCTGGTGTCTACCGTTACGACGCCGCCACCCGCAAACGCCAGGAAGACCCGGATGTTGACGCCATCATTCGCGCGGAGTCGGAAAGGCTGGGCGTGGAGCAACGCACCTTGTCCGACGAGGAAATCGTCGAGCGGGTTCTATACCCGCTGATCAACGAGGGCGCCCGGATACTGGAGGAAGGCGTGGCGCAGCGCTCCGGCGACATCGACATCGTCTACCTGTATGGCTACGGTTTCCCGGCCTGGCGCGGCGGCCCGATGTTCTACGGCTCAACCGTCGGCACCGACGAGCTGTACGCGCGAATCTGTCACTTCCGCGACACCCTCGGCCGTCCCGACGACTGGCAGCCCGCCCCCCTGCTGGAGCGGCTGGCGAAGGAGGGTGGCCGTTTCTAAAAGAAATTTTCCGCGGAATACGCTGAGTAAGCGGAAATAGTCTAGCGGCGCGTGGCAGGGTTGATCACAGCTCCTGGGCACCAGGAATCTGTCTGGATTCTTCAGTGTGCCGGTCAGTTTCTGCTACTGCCGTCCCCCGGCAGGTGGCGTCCCGCTTGTTATAGATAATCAGCGTTCTCTGCGTGTTCCGAGGAAATTCCCTTCCAGAATTCGTCTGCAGAGTGGGCTCCTACGTGGGGCCGACGAACATGTTGAAGGCCGGGTTGCCGTTTTCTTCGGTGTAGCTGTAGCCGGTGTTTTCAAGGAATTCGGCGAAGCGTTCATCGTCCTCTGTCGGCACCTGGATGCCCAGCAGCACGCGGCCATACTCGGAACCGTAGTTCCGGTAGTGGAACAGGCTGATGTTCCAGCCGCTCTGCATGCCGCGCAGGAATCTCAACAGCGCACCGGGCCGTTCGGGAAACTCGAAGCGCAGAATTCGCTCGTTTTCGACATTGGCGCGTCCGCCCACCATGTGGCGGATGTGCTGCCGCGCCATGTCGTTGGTCGAAAAATCGGTGACCGCGAACCCGTGTCCGCGCAGCTGCGCGATCGTTTCGCGCTTCTCCTCCAATCCACCCTTGAGCGCGATGCCGACGAAGATGTGGGCTTCGTTGCGGTCCGCAATCCGGTAGTTGAACTCGGTGATCGCCCGCATGCCGACCGTCTCGCAGAAATCCAGGAAGCTGCCGGGCCTTTCCGGGATCGTGACGCCGAGCAGCGCCTCGCGCTCCTCGCCAATGTTGGCCCGCTCGGCAATGTGACGCAGGCGCGCAAAATTCACGTTGGCGCCGGACAGGACTGCGGCGGCCAGGCCCCGGCAGTTCGGGCGTTCGGTGAAAAACTTCTTGGCTCCGGCAATCGCCAGCACGCCGGCCGGTTCCGCGATGGCCCGGGTGTCCTCGTAGACGTCCTGCACCGCGGCGCAGATTTCGTCGTTTTCCACGGTGATGATCTCGTCGAGCAACTGCGAGCAGATGTGGAAGGTCAGCTCGCCTGTCCGCTTCACGGCCACGCCCTCGGCGAAGTGGCCGATTTCGGGCAGCGTCACTGGCTCGCCGGCCTCGAACGCTGCGCTCATCGAAGCGGACTCCGCCGCTTCCACGCCGATGACCTTGACACCGGGTTGCAGGTACTTGCTGACCAGCGCCATGCCGGCGGCCAGGCCCCCGCCGCCCACGCAGACGAACAGGTAGTCGATGGGTTCATGCTGCTGGCGAAACAGTTCGAGTGCGATCGTGGCCTGGCCGGTGATGACCCGGCGGTCGTCGTAGGGATGGATGAACACGCGCCCCTGCTGCTCGGCCAGTTCCATCGCGTGCGCGCAGGCCGCGTCGAAATCATCGCCATGGATCACCACGGTGGCACCGAGCTTGCGCACGGCTTCAACCTTGATCTCCGGCGTAATGGCGGGCATGACCACCACGGAATCGATGCCCAGGTGCCGTGCGGAAAGCGCCACACCCTGGGCATGGTTTCCGGCCGAGGCGCAAATCACGCCTCGCCGGCGCTCTTCGGGGCTGAGGGACTGCAGCCTGGCATAGGCGCCGCGCAGCTTGAAGGAAAACACCGGCTGCAGATCCTCGCGCTTGATCACGACGCGCACGCCCAGCCGCTCGGACAGGCCGGGCATTTCCTGTACCGGCGTCTCGACCACCAGATCTTCCAGGCGGCACTGCATGATGCGCGGGATGTATTCGTCGAACAGGGCGCGACGGATATCGTCGGTGACGGAATGCTTGGAATTGATCAGGGTCATCGAGGCGCCAGGGCCGAACGTCAAGCGTAAGCGGGCAGCGCTGCCTCGGCACGGAGCCGATCGCAGACAGCCTCGGTGACTTCGGCGGTCCCCAACCCATCGGGCCGCAGATCGCGGGTCAGCAGTCCGTCTGTCCAGCAGGCGTGGATACTGCGCTCCAGCGTGTCGGCCTCGTCCGGACGGTCCAGCGAGTGCCGCAGCATCATCGCCACCGAAAGCAGCATGGCGTAGGGATTGGCGATGCCCTTGCCGGCGATGTCCGGGGCGGAGCCGTGGACCGGCTCGTACAGGCCGAAACGGTCTTCGTTCAGCGAGGCCGAGGGCAGCAGGCCCATCGAACCGCAAAGCATCGACGCCTCGTCCGACAGGATGTCGCCGAAAAGGTTCTCGGTCAGGATCACGTCGAAGTCGGCGGGCCGCGTGAGCAGGTGCATCGAAGCGGCGTCGACGTACATGTTCTCGATCGCCACGCCGGGGAATTCTTCGCCGATCACCCGGTGCGCCACCTCGCGCCACAGGCGCGACGTTTCCAGGACGTTGGCCTTGTCGACCAGGGTGATGCGGCGATTGCGGGCCAGGGCGATCCGGCCCGCGGCACGTGTCACGCGTTCGATCTCCGGCGTGGTGTAGCGGCATACGTCCTCGGCCTGGTCCGCGTCCCTCCACTTTCTGCCGAAGTAGCTGCCACCGGTCAGCTCACGAACGATCATCAGGTCCACGTTCCGCAGGCGTTCCGCCCGGATCGGCGAGAAGGCGTGCAGGGCGGGGTGAGTGACGATCGGGCGCAGGTTGCAGAACAGGTTGAACTCCGCGCGGATCCGCAGCAGGCCCTTTTCCGGTCTCTGTTCGGCAGGCCGCCCGTCCCATTTCGGTCCGCCGACCGCACCCAGCAGGGCGGCATCGGCCTCACGGCAGGCATCGATGGTGGCCTGTGGTAGCGGATCGTCCGTGGCGTCGACCGCCGCACCGCCGATCAACTGTTCGTCCAGTTCGAAGGCCAGATCGCGGGTTTCAGCGAGAACGTCGAGCGCGCGGCAGGCCGAGGCGTACACCTCGGGCCCGATGCCGTCGCCCGGCAGGCCGACGATTTTGAATGTAGGCTCGGTCATCCCGCTATCGTCTCCGTGCGATCTGGTGATGTCAACCGGCGGACTGGGTATCATGTGCGGGTCGTTTCCAGGCGCAGACGCGCACGCAGCCCAACTCATGCAGGTCAGTCACCTCACGCTATCATTTTCCTCGCCGCTCCGGGTGCGTGCGGATATCGGCCAAACCGCGTCGCTGCTGTTCGAGCCTGATCTGCAACTGCAGATTCTGGAGGCGGGCTCTTCGAACCTCGTTTACAGCCGGCACATGCATGCCGCGGGTCTCGGGATCAGCTGGTTACCCCGGGGCAGGTATCGCGTCGAGTGCGCCCTGCACGACCTCGAACTTCCAGCGGGCGATTTCGAGTTGCGCGCGGTCGCCTCCGCGGCAATCGGCGGCGACCACAGCGTCACGGGTGAACGGTCGACCCGGTTTCACAATCCTGCCCCGATCGAGGCCGCCGGCGTCCGGCAGCCCGCCTGGTCCCTGCGCTCCGAAGGGGGGACTCCGCCCGTGGAGGAACTGGCCTGGAAACGGGGGCACGCGGACTGGTTTTTTCGCCATTTCGACCATGCCGCGCTGGTCGTCACCAACTACCTGCTGAAGCGCCATCCGTTCTTGAAGGGGCGCATTCTGGACGTTGGATGCGGCGACGGCATCATCGACCTGGGAATCTTCCTCAGATACCAGCCGCTGGAACTGGTCGGCATCGATCCCTTCCGGGGCTTTGAACGCTTGCCCGAGGTGCTCGACGCGAATCATCTGCCAGCGGATTTGCTGGACGATCGGCGCCTTCAGTTCCGTGCCGAGGATGCCAATGCGATCCCCTACCCGGACGACTACTTCGACGTGGTCGTTTCCTGGGGCTCGCTGGAACACATCGCCGGTGGCTACGACAAGGCGCTGCAGGAAATCCGGCGCGTGCTGAAGCGCGACGGCTTGCTGTTCGTTCACCCCGGCCTGTACTTCGGCGCCCTGGGCAACCACCTCGGCGAGTTCTTCGACGACCCGTTCATCCACCTGAAAGTCCCGCCTGAGAAGCTGCGCGAGGCAGTGCTGAGCATGGAGCCGGCGCGGATGGACCGCGCCGGCCACGTGGCCAGCCCGGAGGAGTACTGGCAGTGGTATACCGAGCTCAACCCGATCCGGGTCGGCGAATTCGAGCGGGAGCTGCGCGCGCTCGGCTTCGAACCGTGGCGGGTGGCGCTGCGAAACAGCGACCTGGTCGAGTACACGCCCGAACTTCAGGGTTATCCCATGCAGGATCTCGCCACGGCCGAGCTCTACCTGTCAGCCTGGAACCGAAAACCGGGCCCGGGGTGAGTTCCGGGCCCGGACGGAAGAGTCCTGGCAGGCCTGATCGCAGGCAAGCCTGTTCCCGCAGGTACCTAGGCCGCCAGGCGCCCGCCCAATTTTCTGAGCAGCATGGCGCCGTCGCCCTGCCAGGCCGAGCCGTGCATGCAGGCCAGTACCTGGGGCGAAGTGGCGGCGAGCTTCTCGACGAGGGCTTCGACATCCCGGGAATGCGAAAAATAGTCCATCCCCTGCCGCGTCCGCTCGCTGTTCTCGAGGATGTCCCCGGTGGTCAGCGGCTCGTGTTCGTGGCCGCCCTGCGTGAACAGGTCACCGCAGAAGAGCGTCTGGGTCGTCTCTTCGAAGAGGTGCCCGCATTCCCAGGCGTGGGGCAGGTGGGGCGCATCGATCCAACGCACCCGATGTCTTCCCAGCGAGAGGGTCTCGCCGTCGGCCAGCGCGTGGGCCGGGCGCGACGCGATGTCGTCTATGCTCACCATTTTCGCTACTCGGCTGCACAGGGGCTCGGCCCGGGGCGCCAGGGCGAGGAAGTCGTTGAGCGAGCCGCATTCATCGGCCTCGTAGTGGGAGAATCCGACGTAACGCAATGATTCCGGCGGAATCACGCGGGAAATCGTATCGCGTATGGCCGGAAACAGCTTGCGCGGCCCGGTGTGGTAGAGCAGGGGCGATTCGTCCACGACCAGGTACTGGTTAAAGGTAAAGCCGCCCGGAATGGCCGCCGGCGGCACGGGGGTGCTGATGCGGAAAATGCCTTTCGCGATCTCGTCGATGCGGGTCTGGACTGGATTATTCGGTTTCATGGTTCATGGCCCTCCCTGAGGGTTACGAGCCGGGATGTTCATCCCGACCAATGAGAAGTGCAGTGATCGCCGTGGTCAAGGCCTCGGCGGCCTCGTCGTCCGGCAGTTCGCCGGACAGGCGCAATGCGCGGTATGTCAGGAAATCCAGCAAGCCCCGGACGAGGCTGGCCCGGGGGGACCCGGACGGTGCGAGCAATTCGGCGACCGCGTCGGTGAGACCGGCATATGCGGCCATTTCCGCTTCCAGCGTCGGCGAGTCGCCGCCCAGACGGGCGGACAGCCAGGCGTAGCCGAACATCGCCGCGTGTATGCGGCAGAGTTCCTGCACCGTGTTTCGTATCCGCTCGCTCGCATCCGGAACGCGCGCGAGCGCGTCGAGGTCCGGCATGTCCAAGGTCTCGGCGAAGGCGCGGGTACAACCCTGGAACAGATCCTCTTTCGTCGGAAAGTGCTTGCGCACCGTCGCCACCGAGCAGCCGGCTTCTCCGGCGATGGCGTCGTACTCGGTGACACCCTGCCAGTGCAGCTTCAGGGCTGCGCGAAGAATGTCCCTGCGCGTTTGCCCGGCAGCTTTCCGCCGTCTACTGGAATCGTAGTTCCTGACCATGATTAAGAGGGTAGCATATTAAATAACGTTAGGCACTATTTAATAGTATCGCACACTAATTAAAGCTCCGTGTGCGCGCCAGGCCCGGGTTCGGGCCGGCAGTTCCGTCCCCTCAGTGTTCAGAACAGCCAGGCGACATATAGTTCGTAGCTTCGTGCGGGCAGCCGGTAGTACTGGCTCTCTCCCAACTCGCTCTCGGAAACGGGCGGGCGTTCGTCGGTCAGGTTGTAGGCGCCCGCGGTGATGTCCCAGTGTGCGAGGCGGTAACCGAGCGAGGCATCCAGCGTCCTGTAAGACGGCGCGAGCGCGGTATTGCGCTTGTTCATGTAGCGGTCGCCAACATATGCCCAGGTGAGCGAGCCGTGCGGACCGGTTGCCGGGTGCCAGATCACGCCCAGGCTGGCCAGGTTCTCAGGCGACATTTCAAGGTAGTGCCCATCGAGTTGGGTCGGTGTGTCGCCGAACAGCTGAACATAGTTGCCGAACTTTGCCTGGTGCCGGGCGTAAGTCCCCGCCAGCAGCAGGTCGCTGCCCAGGTGCCAGCGCGCCTCGACCTCGGCACCCCTGAAATGCTCCTCGCCGGCGTTTGTCAGACCGGGGCGGCCGTTCACGGACTGGGTCACCACCAGGTTTTTCATGCGCATGTCGAAGACGCTCAGATCGACATCGAAATGCCCGTCCAGCAGCTCCGCTTTCAGGCCGACCTCCCAGCTTTCCGCCGTTTCCGGTTGCAGGATTTCCGCCTCCGATTCCGGCCCGAAGTCGATGGCGGCGGGCTTGAACGTGTTGCGGTAGTCCGCGTACAGGGCAAGAAAGTCGCGGCCCGATTCCCAGGTGCGCCAGTTGAGGCCGATACTGCCGCTGGGCCGGGTTTTCTCCAGCCGGTCCGAGTCGGCTTCCTCTACCCCCTCGGCTTCGTCCATGCCCTCGGAATCCCTCGACTCTTCCGTCCGGTTGAGCCGGATGCCGGCCAGCAGGTCGAGGTTTGCGGCAAGCTTCCAGTCCGCCTGCAGATAGGCGCCATAGAAGTTGCGGCGATCCTCGACGGCGAAACGCTCGGCAACGGGCAGAGAGCTGCTGTCGGGCGCGCCGCTGCCGTCGTACGCGACGTAGTAGTCGAAGTTGTTGCTGGTCTGTTCCGCCTTGCCGTGGAGATAATCGATGCCCCAGGTGAGCTGCAGGTTTTCCCCCAGGGACTGCACCACGTGGCTGTCCAGGTAGAAATCGCGAATATCCCGGTCCTGGCTGAAGCCGAAGGCGTTCGGACTGCTGCCGTCATCCACGTATTCCTCGTCCAAGAAGCCGCGGACGATCTCGGTGTTGGTCGACGTGAATGCGGCCAGTGTCGACCAGTGGGCGGCGCCCAGATCCCGGTCATAGCCCACCGCGAGCTGATAACGGTCTTCGTCCAGCTTCGCGTCGTTCGGGTTGTAGTTGGCATCCAGCGGCAGATCGGGCGCGAGCCCGGGCCCTTCCCGCAGGTGGGGGCTGTTCGGATTCTGGCGCAATCGACTGACATCGAGATCGAAGCGAAGTGAACCGCCGGCTGCCTCCGTGGCGCCGCGATACAGCACGTGACCACGGTCCACGCCCGCGCGGTCATCCGCAAACCGCCGGCGTTCCGCGTCGAAGGCGAGCGAGTGGCGCCAGGAGTCGCCTTCCGGCAGGGAAACCGATCCGGCGGCAGTGGCTGTGCCGAAGGTCCCTCCCGAAACGCGGACGCTGCGGCCGGATTCGCCCGCCGGATAGTGGATCACGTGGATGACGCCGACGAATGAAGTGGCGCCGAACATCACGGGCGCCGACCCGCGCAGCACCTCGATGCGCTCCACGTCCGTGAGTGACACCGAGGCGAGCGCCGGGTTGAAAGCGCCGCCCCATGGCACCCCGTCCACGACCAGCAGGAAGGCGTCGAATTCGCGCAGGCCCCACAAGGCAGGAACCGAGGCGGCAGGCCCGCCGTCACCACCGGGGGCGACGTCCACCCCGGCCGCCAGCGACAGCGCGGTCCGCAGATCGTTTGCGCCGCGCCGGATCAGCTCGTCGCCGCTGATGACGGTCATCGATGCCGGGATGGCATCGATTGGTTCTGGTTGGTGCGTCGCCGTGACCTGGATGGGGTTGAGTTCGATCAGGTCCGAGTCATCTGGCGTCGGTGCGGCGACGGCCGTCTGCATCAGAACAAGAGCGATCGCGCCTGCGCGCGGGAGAAGTCTCGTCGGTGGCGTCACGTGTTGTTTCCTTCTTGTCAGGGCGTGAAATCCCGGTGCCGCGGGCCGCCAGGCGTGGCAGTGCACTGATCCATTGAACCCGGAGCGCGGGTTTTGGGCCCTCTCCAGCACGTTGAAGATCGGCTGCTATACTCAAAATAGGTCTACGAACGATTCTCGTTCCGATTTAAATCACTTTTGAGGTGTACAGATGATACAGAAATCACGACTCTTTGCGGCCGGAATTGTCCTGCTGCTGACCTGTGCCGCCTCACCCCTTTTCGCTTGTGGAGAGAGCCTGTTTCGCGTGGGGAAAGGGATGACGTATCGCGAATATACGGCGCCGCTTCCCGGAACCATCGTGATAGTCGCCCAGTCGGAAGGCGATCTGGAGTTCATCGACCTGCTGGCCAGGGCGGGTCACGACATTACGGTCGTCCCAACGGCCTACGAACTATCCGAGCAATTGTCGGGCCATCATTTCGATATCGTCATGGCGCCCTTCGGCGACCGGGAGATCGTCGCCAGCGAAATGACCGGAAGTTCAGCCACCTACCTGCCAGTCGCCCAGTACGGCAGCGAGGAGGTGAAGCAGGCGCGCGCCTTGTATCCGGAATCCCTTGAGAGCAATGACAGCCTGAAACACTTCCTCAAGGTTATCCACAAGACACTCAAACACCGGCAAGCCTGATAAAGACTGCCTGTGGATGGGTGGACGGCTGAACACCTGGCTTCCAGGATTGGCGCTGACAGCAGCCTTCCTGGCAGGTCCTGTCCTGGCTGACGACGTTGACGATGAGCCTCGCGGCGTGTTCGAAGTCGGCTTCCAGTTCATACATACCGACGGGTTCCAGGGCACGCAAGGCGAACTGCCGATTGGAACGACCGACGCCCGGTCGATCAACTTCGACGTCCATTACCGCGTCGGCGAGCGCTGGTCATTCGAGCTCGGCATTCCTCTGATCAGCAAACGGTACCGGGGCCCGGGCCCGCACGTGCCCGCCTTGCTGGATCCCCCCAGGGATGCGCCGTTCATCGACACCGGCAGCTACCACACCTATTTTCAGGATTGGCGTATCGGCGCCTCATACCGGCTGCGTGACGTACCGTTTGGCCTTGGAATGGAAGCCTTCGCCGCATTCGGCGTTCCCAGCACCGACTACCCGTTCTTCGCACAGTCCGCGGTAGGCCAGAATCTCAACAAGTTCGACGTCGGCGTCGCTTTCAGCTATGTCCCGCCGCTCTCCGACGCTTATTACCAGCTCGACATCAGCCGGGTGTTTGTGGAGGAAACGCTTGGCGTCAGCATCGATCACTGGCGAGTTAACGGAGAAATCGGTTATTTCTTCAGCCGCCATATCACCGGCTACGGTTTCTTCATGCTCAAAGAGGGTGACGGACAGGAATTCCCCGATGACTTTCCTCCGCCCCGCACGACGGAGTGGTGGTACCAGCACGACCGAATGGTCAAGCACAACTACATCAACGTGGGCCTGGGCATGCTCTGGGCGTTGAATGACCGCTACCGGCTCGACCTGTCTGCGCTGACCATGGCGCACGCCGACCAGGTTCACATCATGAAATACGCCTTCAATATCAGTCTGTCCCGCTCGTTCTGACCGGCGGCGAAAGATGTTCGGATCTGGCAAACAGGCCGCGCGCGCATGGCGCGTCGGCGACCTCGACGTCTATCCCGGCAGGCGGGAGGTTCGGCGCGGCAATGAAGCCATCTCGCTTCCGCGCCTTTCGTACCGCCTTCTGATAGCGCTGGCCGAGGCGGCGCCGGACGTCCTTTCGCACGACGAGATGGTGAGCCGGGTATGGCCCGGCCGGGTGATTACCCCGGAAACCATTACCCAGCGCGTGCGGCTGCTGCGCCAGGCCCTGGGGGACGACGCGCAGGATCCGCGCTACATCGGCCTGGTTCGTGGCGAAGGGTACCGCCTTCTGGTCGACGTATCACCGGCGCCCCTGGATGCCGGCACAGTCGGCCAGCAAACCCTGGAGCCAGGGAGCCCGCAGCGGCGGCTGGCGATCGTCGTACTGCTGGCCGCCCTGGCGGTTGCTTCGCTCTGGTTGCTGGTGGGGCGCGACTCCGCCATGCGCGAACCTCCGGAAAATACGGTTGCAGTGCTGCCATTCGTCAATGCCAGTGAGGACCCCGGCAACGACTACCTCGGTACCGGACTCGCCGACGAACTGCGCGACCAGCTGGGCAGGGTGACCGAAATGAAAGTCAGCGCCCGGGCCTCGTCCCGCGTGTTCCAGTCGGAACCTGCCGATGCGCGGGAGATCGCCGCCCGGCTGGGCGTCCGCTGGCTGATCGAGGGCACGGTCCGCCGGGAGGGCGAACAATTGTCCGTATCCATCCAGGTGATCGACGGCCAGACCGGCTTCAGCACCCTGTCCCGGCGTTTCGACCGGGAGGATCAGAGCCTGGTCGCGGTGCACCAGGACATGGCGCAGGCGGTAATCGGCCAACTGCTGGGCACGGGCGCCCCTGCGCGTGGCGAGCTGGCGCCGATCTCTGGCGACGTGTCGGCCTACGAACTCCTGCTGCTCGCCCGCGACCTCGAACTCGACGTACGGGATCAGGCGCCCCGCATCGACGTGGACAAGCTGGACCGTGCAATCGATCTCTATCGCGAAGCGACGCAGATCGACCCGGACTCCGCGCTGGCCTTCAGCCGGCTGGGCGGTGCCCTGCTATACCGGGGCGAGGTGGCCGACGCGGAACAGCCCATCCGGCGAGCGCTGCGCATCAACCCGGAGCTTTCCGAGGTCCAGTACAACCTCGGGCTCTACCTCTGGGCACGGCGGGATGCACAGGCGGGCGAAGCCTTCCAGCGTGCGGTCGATGCCAACCCCAACAACGTCGACGCCTTGTGGGAACTGGCGAAATGGCAGTGGCACCACCAGCTTGTCGATGGCCCGGAACGCCTGTTTCGTCGCGGTTTGGAGCTGGACCCGCTGTCTCTTTCCAGGTACACGGATCTCGGAAACTTCTACGGCATCATGGGCAAGCGCGACCACGCCCTCGAGTTGGCGGCCCGGGTCGAAAAGCTGTTTCCCAATCCCGCGGGCTACTCGGCGCTGGCGCGTATCTACGAAGTCTCCGGAGCGCTCGACGAAGCCATTGCCTGGGCGATGTTGAGCCGGCAGTTCCAGCCGGGCCGGCCCGACGCTTCCTGGCAAGTGGCCGAGCTGTATGCGCGCCTCGGTGATGCGGATTCGGCCCGCCGGTTCGAACCGACACCCGGTGTCGGCCAGCTCTTCTACACGCGGCGCTACCCGGAATTGATTGACCTCGGAGAGGATTTGCTGCTGGACTATCCGGAGGAACTGAAGCTCTACTACCTCGTGGCATTCGCGCACAATGCCATGGGCCACAACGATCTGGCGGTCTACATGCTGCGCAGGGCCGGTCTTCCGAAAACCGCGATGATCGAAGGCCGCAAGGCCGATGCCATCGAAGCCCTGGTGACGATGACCGACGCGCTCGGTGCGATGGGCGACCGGGCGGAGACGGAACGGCTCGGAACCTGGCTCACCGATCACTTTCAGATCATGCTCGACACGGGCGGCGAGCGCGCCTGGTGGCCCAACCTCTACCAGGCCTGCGTCCTGTCCTCGCTGGGCGAAGACGACAGGGCGCTGGAGCGCCTCGACCGGGTCGTCGACAGCCCGGGACTCGTCTGGTACCCGGTGCTGAAGGACGCGCCCTGCTTTCAACGCCTCGCGAGCACCGAAACCTACCGCCAGGTGCTTGCGGCGATTGAGGGCCGCATGGCCGGGTTACGTGACGCCGTGCCTGCGGCGCTTGCCAGACATAACGTGGTCAGTGCGGATGACGGCAGCCAAACGCGGTCGCGCTGACTATGCAAGTCATTGTTTTCAAATGAATGAATAAGCCTTCATTCAATCTTCACGTGTTCTTCATGCAAGGGACGCCTCCCACGGCCTAGGGTTTCAGCTGCAGCCACCTGGCTTGCATCCACCCGAGCAAATGGAGGTCTTTCATGAAACATCGACTCTCACAATCAACGAGCCTGACCGCCGTACTTTTCGTAACACTGGCCTTACCGGCGGCCGCCGTGGCCAGCGGACCGCATTTCACGCCGTGGGGCGCGGCGGCACCCGATGCCGATACCGCAAACAGCGTGGCCGGAGGCTGTCCGCACGAATCACGCGACGGCCTGACCCTCTACATGGCGTCCGGCCGGGCGGGCGGGCAAGGTGATCTCGATATCTGGGTCGCGCATCGCGAATCGATCGACGAACCGTTCGGTGAGGCCGAAGACCTGGCGCCGCCGGTGAATTCCGGGTACGCCGACTTCTGTCCCACGCCCGTGGGCGGCAAATACCTGTTTTTTGTCTCGACCCGGCCTGGCGCAGGCACCTGCGGCTCCGGTGATATCTACCTGACCCGGAACAATCCGGCCCACGGCTGGGAGGAGCCAATCCACCTGGACTGTGCCCCGGACGGGCCGAATACCAGCGGCGGCGAGTTCAGCCCTTCGCTGGTGGAAATGGACGAAGGCGTGTTCCTGTTCTATTCGAGCAACGGCACCGGGAACATGGAACTCTACATGAGCGAGTTGCAGCCCAACGGCCATTTCGGTCCGGGCCAGCCGATTGCGGAACTCAACACCGCCTTCGACGATCGCATGCCCAATGTGAGCAAGGATGGGCGCGAAATCGTGTTCAGCTCTGACCGCCCGACCTGGGGGGAGAGCGGCGAGTACGACAGTGTCGGGGGGCAGGACGTCTACACTTCATGGCGCGACAGCACCGATGATCCCTGGTCAACTCCGGTCAACCTCGGTCCGGGTATCAACACCGGCGCCGACGAGACCCGGGCTTCGATGTCCTGGGATCGCAAGCGGTTGCATTTCGGGCGCTCGGGGGAGATTTACGTCAGTGAGCGCAGCAAGGTGGCGGGTCCGGAGTAGAGCCCCGCACGCCACCCAAGCCGAACATTGCGCCGGCATCCGGGATGTTGGCGTAATGCTCGGCCCAAGGGGCTCGGGGGAGTCGGAGCACTCGCGAAGGCGGGTGCTTCGGCTCGTTCGGATCCTCACCCGGCAGCCGCTCCACCCGCTGACGACCAGAACGCGCCGATCAGCGGACTGGCCAGTCGCTTTTCGAGTGCGAACAGCCCCACTTCGTACGGCGCCAGCGCAGGCTGGACGTCCAGCGACCGGACGGTGCGGGCCAGTGGGCTGTTGTCCAGCACGATTTGCGGCACGAGGCCGATGCCGAACCCCAGGCTGACCATGCTGACGATCGCCTCGTTGCCCGCAACCTGGGCGTAGACATTGGGCGCCAGGCCGAGCGAACGGAACCACGCGTCGATCCGTTCGCGCGCGACTCCGCGTTCGGACAGGATCACCGGCACACCGGCCCAGTCGGCCGCCCGTGCCGCCCGTCCGCTGCCCAGCGCGGAGAAATCGCCTCCGGCGGCAGCGATGAAAACCAGGGGCGAGACCGTGATCCGGCGGAATGCCAGTCCGGCGGGCAGTGCGTCGGGCCGGGCCCCGATGGCGATGTCTTCCGAACCGGCGAGAACGCGCCCGACGGCTTCCTCCGGATCGCCGGTATGCAGCTTGATTTCGATCCGTGGGTGGTCTTTCCGAAACCGGGCCAGCAAGTCGAACAGGAAGCTGTAGCTGGCCGTCACCGAGCAGTACATGCTGACTTCACCGCGCAATTCCCCGGCTTCTTCCATCAGGCGGTTCCGGATTCCATCCCACTCCCCGAGGGCATTCCGCGCGTAGTCCAGAAAAAGCTGACCCGCGTGCGTCAGCGACACGCTGCGGTTGTTGCGTTCGAACAGCGTGGCGCCGGCCTCTTCCTCGAGCCGGCGGATGCTGCGGCTGAGTGCCGAGGGGCTGATGTGGCTGGCCTCGCTGGCGCGGCCGAAATGAAGGCAGTCCGCGAGATTGACGAAATGCCGAAGAGAGCGTGCGTCCATCTGGAAGAGTATTGCATAGTACGCACTATTAATGTGCAAATATTGCAATTTACGCAATATATAAACGTCGCTATAGTGAGTCGACCAACACCCACACTGGCGAAAGAAGGGGAACACCGAATGAAAGTTTATTACGACAGCGACTGCAATCCGGAAATCATCCGCGACAAGAAGGTTGCCATCATCGGCTACGGATCACAGGGCCACGCACACGCCTGCAATCTGCAGGATTCGGGCGTCGACGTGACCGTCGGGTTACGGCCCGGTTCGTCTTCCCGCCCCAAGGCGGAGGCACACGGCCTGAAAGTAGCGGACGTGCCGGAAGCGGTCAGCGGGGCGGACCTCGTCATGATCCTGGCTCCCGACGAGCACCACCGCGGACTGTATGCCGAGTCGGTCGAGCCCAACATCCGTCAGGGCGCCACGCTGGCCGTCGCGCATGGCTTTTCGGTGCTGTACGGTGAGATCGTTCCCCGGCCCGACCTGGACGTGATCATGATCGCGCCCAAGGCGCCGGGACACACGGTCCGTTCCGAGTTCCAGGCCGGCCGCGGGATCCCGGACCTGGTCGCTGTCGCGCAGGACGCCTCCGGACAGGCGCTCGATACCGCGCTGTCCTACGCTTCCGCGATCGGCGGCGGCCGCACCGGCATCATCGGCACCACGTTCAAGGACGAGTGTGAAACGGACCTGTTCGGCGAACAGGCGGTGCTCTGCGGCGGCTGCGTGGAACTGGTGAAGGCCGGCTTTGAAGTCCTGACCGAAGCGGGTTACCCGCCCGAGATGGCTTACTTCGAATGCCTTCACGAACTGAAGCTGATCGTCGACCTCATGTTCGAGGGTGGTATCGCCAACATGAACTACTCGATCTCGAACAACGCCGAATTCGGCGAGTACGTGACCGGCCCGAAGGTCATCAACGAGCAGTCACGCGCCGCGATGAAAGACGCCCTGGCGCGCATCCAGGACGGAAGCTACGCCAAGCGCTTTCTCGAGGAAGGCAGGAGTGGCTACCCGCTGATGACCCGTGCGCGGGAGGACATGGCGAAACACGATGTCGAGGTGGTCGGCGAAAAACTGCGCGCGATGATGCCCTGGATCGCAGCCAACAAGATCGTCGACAAGTCAAAGAACTAGCCCTCCCCCGCCGGAGCGGGCTTGTTTGCGATCGGGCTCGCCCCGCCCGCTTGGCACCCAAAGGTGATCCCACACAGGCGGCGGGGCCTCGAGGAAAGGGGCAGCTAGCCCGGGCTGAGTTTGTCGCGGCATTCCGCGGGCACTTGCTCCGCGTTGCCCCTGGCCAGGCCGCAACGCCACTCGGGCTGAACCTGCCCGGATCTCACACTGTCACTCATCAGCAGGATTTCAGGGTCGGGCTTCGCGCCGGTGTTCTGCATCAAAACGCGGATGCCCATGGTCCCGGAAGCGCAATCGGCGCTCAACTGGATGTTGGCGACGTATTTCGACTCCATGAAGAAATAGCCGGCGTCCGCATTGTTCGAGACGACCTTGTCGGCGCTGTTGCGACAGGCCTGTGCGAGCGCGGCCTTGGCCATATCAGCCTGGTGGAGTCCCTGCGATACGTGTGCGCGGATGGACGCGTCCCGCGAAGGCAGCAGGAGCAACGTGAGAATGATGGCGAGCGTGATCAGCACCAACAAGTTGACGATGCTGGAAAATCCCCTGTTCGAGCGGTGCGTCGTGTTCATGTCCAGGTTCCCTCTCGGACGCTGTCGGTGATCGCCCAATAGACCCCTCTACGACACGGGTAATGCAAGCTCCGGGCCAGTGCCGGGCAGTGTCTTCTCAACCAATTGTTTTAAATGGAAAATGCGTTTTGACGGGCAGGGCACTAGCACCCGTGCGTCCTGGCGCGGCGCGACAACAACTGACGTGCTCCGTCAGCCCGAGGGAAATCCCCCCCAACGTTCGGGGTTCTTTCGCCACATCGACTCGACGAAAGGCCGGAACACCGGCACTTCCGGCTGGTCGGCGTGCTCGTCCAGCACCGCCACCAGTTCGCGGGGGTGGATGACGCCGTAAATGACATCCACGGTGAGTTCGAAGAGTCGCCCGAACAAGGGCGAGTAGGCAACGGCAGCGGCCTGCTCCGCCAGCCGGCGGCGCTGGCGGGTCGTTTCGTCCTCGTTGAGCGAGTGGCCGGCGATGACCTGAACCCAGGGCGAGTCGCCATAACATGCCAGCGGCTGAAAGCCTGCTTTCTCCACGTAAAGCTGAAACTCGCCGGGGGTACAGAACTGGTTGCGCGCCACGTCCTTGCGCTGCTTCTGGTCAGACCGGGCCCAGTGGGCAACCTCGTACTCCCAGCGCTTCCAGCCGATCGGGTGCGCGAGGTTCCAGGTTTCGACGTAGATCAGCCCGCCCGGGCGGACCGCCCGGTGCAGTTCCCGCAGGTAGAGGTACAAATCTTCCTTGTCCATGTGGCACAGCACGGCCACCGAGTAGGCCCTGGTCAGGCTGCCGTCGGGAACCATGTCGAGGCTGGTTCGCTCGAGCTGGTAAAAGTCGGTGTTGGGGAGGCTCGAAAGTCGCTCGCGAGCGTGGGCGATCATCTTCTCGGAGATGTCGACCCCGGTCCAGTGAGCGCAGTTGGGCGCGAGTTCACGGCCGATCCGGCCAACGCCGCAGCCCAGTTCCAGTACGCGGTCGTCCGCGCCCAGTTCGAGGGCGGTGGCCACCTGTGCAGCTGTGAAGCGGCCGGTGATCCGCACCACTTCCTCGCTGGCGCTGCCGTCGACGGCGGCCAGCGCGGATTCCGGCGTGGCGGCCTTGTTGTTCCAGAACTGCTTGTAGGATTCGAATTCCATGGTATTCGGTGATGACGCTCGGGCGCGTTGTGGTTCGGCATGGTACCACCAGGAGCACAGCCGCTGTAGTGCCCCGCCCGGAGCACCTCGGCTCAGTGTTCGATCTCGTTCCTTATTTGATACAAATCAATAAGCTAGCTGACCCGGGTTCCTAGAATGAAGACTTCGTTCACGACCGCGCATGCGCTCGGCCAGACCAGGTGTCTGTTCGGGAGGCGGATACGGCGCGATACGGGACTCGATCAAGATGGGTAGACGAGCTCGGTCTTTCAGGTCGGCGATGAGCCTGCTTCGGGCCAGTGCGGTCTCCATTCCCCTGATCCCGCCTCTCGCTTTCGGGGCGGGAGCAAGCGATGCCCGCACAGATGCGGACGAGGCTGTTGAGCTCCACCGGATGACGGTGACCGGCACGCGGTTGAAGCTTGCCGATGCTGAGGGCGCCTTGCCTGTCACCCGAATCGACCGGGAAACCATCGACCTGTCCGGGGAGAGTTCGCTCGCCGACTTCGTGCGAGGCCTCAGCCTCAACACCCACGGTTCCTACCGCTCACAAATGGGCACGCAGGGGATGGGGACGAGCCAGGTCAGCCTCCGGGGGCTGGGCCCCGAACGGTCGCTGGTGCTGGTCGACGGGCGGCGGTTGCCCAAGGCGCCGGTCTCCACGAACTACCAGGACCTGAATACCATTCCCATGGGTGCGGTGGAGCGCATCGAGGTCCTGTCAGACGGCGCATCGGCCGTCTACGGTTCCGATGCCATCGGGGGCGTGGTCAACATCATTACGCGGGACGACTATTCCGGCTGGGAGCTGAGCTACGGCCGCGCGCGGACCGACACGGGAGGCGGCGACCGCGATTACGGGTCCGTGATGTTCGGCCATGCCGGCGAGCGATGGAAGCTGATCGCCACCTGGTCGTGGAACGATCGGGACATCACCTGGAACCGGGACTATCCCTGGTACGAACCGTCGGTGGACGTATTCGGAAACAATTTCACGCTCGTCGATCCGGATTTCGGCTTCGACTACTACAACTTCACGGCGATCCCGGTCGGCTGCGGCGATTCGGAAGCCTATCAACTGGTCCCCTTCCCGGCATCCCTGAACGGCCAGGCCTGCGCCTATGACTACAACCGGGTGGCGGCCGAGGAGACCTCGGTCGGCACCGATGGTCTGCTGGTGAAATTCTCGTACGACATCGGGCCCGAGTGGTCGGCCTGGCTGAACCTCGGCGCGTCCGGGACCGAGGCATTCGGAGAACTCGCCCCCGAATCTTCCTGGTTCAACAGCCCCATCCCCCCCGACAGCCCGAACAATCCGACCAACCCGGTCAGCGCGCTGTACGACCCGGCCTTCGGCCCCAACATGCCGGTGAACTACTGGCACGTGTTCGCCGGCCTGGGCAACTACAACACGAGTATCGAGACGGCAATGCGGGACTTTCAGGCCGGCATGACCGGCTGGCTGGGCCGCGTCGAGCTGGACTTCGGCATCCGGTTCACCACGAACAAAACCGAGGATTCCACCCGTAACGCGATTGACGCGGGCCTGGCGCATGCGTTCGTCGTCGACGGGACCTACGACCTGCAGCATCCGCTGGGCAATCCAGAGGCAGTGCTGGATGCCATCCGTCGGGATTTACAGTGGCGTTGGGACTACGACCAGAACGAGTTGTTCCTGACGGCCTCTTGGGACCAGTTCGAGATCGGCGGGGCGCCCGTGCAATGGGTGGCGGGTGGTGAGTACCGCGAAGAAATCTCCGATTCCGAGTGGCCCGATGACCCGCACCGACACGCCGACCGCACGGTCAAGGCGCTGTATTTCGAATCCCTCCTGCCCGTGACCCCAAACCTCGAAGTGTCCCTCGCCGGGCGTTACGACGACTATTCCGACTGGGGCGACAACTTCGCGCCCAAGGTATCGGTTCGCTGGCGCATTGCCGACCAGTTGGTGCTCCGTGCCTCCCACGGCCGGGGCTTCCGGGCGCCGGAACTCGCCATTCCCGCAGCCGGCACCCGTGAAGGAATAGACTGGACGGACCAGGACCCGGAAACCTGCGCGGCCTACGGGCAACCGCCCGGTTGCTGGGTGCCGTTCCATCTCATCGACAAACCCGGCGAGGACCTGGACGCGGAGCAATCGAAGCAATACTCGGTGGGTGCGGTCTGGCAGCCGTCACCGCACTTCAGCGCGGTGCTCGATTACTACCACATCACCGTCGATGACAAGCTGCAGTGGATCGCCCCGGAAGTGGCGCTGGTCCGCGATCGCCTGGGCGCTTCCCTGCCCGCGGGTCATGGGATCGAGCGGGACCCGCTGACCGGAGCGCTGCAGTCCATCACCTCCGGCTGGGGCAATATCGGCGAGGTGGACACCAGGGGCGTGGACCTCACGCTGAACGCCGGTTTCGGCATGGGTCCGGGCCGCTGGACTTCGCAGCTGATGGGCTCCTACGTGATCGAGGATGTCTGGGACGGGATCGATTTCGCGGGCCTGCTGAGCGCTCCGCGTGCGCGCGGGACACTCTACAACCGCTACGACATTACGTCATTTACGCTGGCCTGGAACGTGCGTTACATCGGGAGTCAGGAGGGCGACCTGGACGGCAGCGGCGCCGGCAAAATCCCGGCGTGGGTCACACACGATTTCCAACTGGAGTGGCATGCCCCCTGGAATGGTGACCTGGCCGTCGGCGCGCAGAACGCATTCAACAAACAGCCGGTGCTGGACATCGGGCCGACGGGATACAACCGCTACAACACCACGCTCTACGACGCGTTCGGCCGCATCCTGTACGCCCGGTATACGCAGACATTCTGAGCCGGCCCCAACGTGCAGACTAATCGCAGGCGAAATCGTCGTCGCCGACCGGATGGCAGAAATCGCCCCAACCGTAATCGCGCCAGTACCCGACCAGGCCCAGTTCGCGCACGATGTCCCTGAATTCCGTCCGGCTACGCGTTTCCGCCATCAGCGGAGCCCAGAACCACAGGGGATCGGGCGAACGCCGCATGGCCTTCAGGGCAAGCGCGGTGTCGCCGAAGTAGGCCGCCCAGTTCATGATGAAGGGATCCATCAGGGGACCCGCCGAGCCGCCCGCCGCCCGCTGGTCCGCATCGTGCAGCCAGCCAAGTGCCGCCGGGGGGTCTTCGAGCCGTTCGGTCATGGCCAGAAACCACGGTCTCTCGTCGGTGAAGGCATGCTCCGCGCCCCGCGCCAGCCATTTCAGGATCGTCTCCCGGTCATCGAACGCCAGCGCGGCGGCCAGCCCATCGAAACTGCCCAGCCGGGGAACCATCATGTTTTCGTTCCAGGCGCGTTCGTAAGCCTCCAGCGCGTCGCCGTTGCGGCCCTGCAGCAGATACATGCGTGCGATGAAGCGGTCGCGGCACGGGCCGGCGTCGGGGCCCTGCGGATCTTTCAGTCGCGAACTCTGGAGCGCTGTCAATGCCTCTTCGATCCGGCCCACGTGACCCTGGAAAATGCCCCAGAAATAGAGGCTGTAGGGATTGCCCGAGGCTCCTCGGTCCCAGGCTTCGGTCATCACTTTGTCCGCCTCCGCCCACTGCCGCTTGCGCGTGAACCGGTTCACGGCCAGGCCGGCCTCGCCCGGCAAGTCAGGCCAGAAGAGACGGGCCTTTTCGGCAGCCTGCGCCGAGAGCGCCAGCCAGTCGAGTTTTACCCTGTCGTCCTCGAGACATGCGGTCCATGCGTACCAATGAGCCAGCCCACCCCAGGCCAATCCATATTCAGGATCGATAGTCACCGCCCGTTTCATGAGTTTGATGCCCTCCAGCATGGACTGCGCGGAGCCCTCTTTCCAGGCGGACAGCAGCATGTGATCGCCTTCTTGTCCTAAGTAGAACGCCTGTACGCTGGACGTCAGCCCCGGGAAGTACGGGAGGTCGAAAGTGATGCCGAGCGCGAATGCCACCGCCTCGGCAATCTCGGCCTGCACCGCAACGATATCCTTGAGTGGACGGTCGAAGGTTCTGGCCCAAACCTGAAATCCATTCCTGGCATTGACCAGTTTGACGGCAATGCGAAGCTGGTGCTTGTCGCCGCGTACGCTGCCTTCCAGCACGTATTCAATGCCGTGCTCATCGGCGATGTCTCCCAGTTCCACGCTCTTGTACTCGTAGTTCGCTACGCGGGAGGATGGAGCCCGCCCCATGACCTGCAAACCGTCCACGTTTGCCAGCTGGTTGGTCAGTTCCTCAGCCAGGCCGTTCGCAATCCAGCCCAGGCTCTGATCCTCGCTCAAATCCTCGAAGGAGAGAACGACGAGGTTCACTACCGTGCCGTCGTCGATTCGTGACGGAGATTCCCGATATGACGCCAGGTACCAGGCCAGGAGCGACGCGGCGATCACGCCGACGACCGCCAGCAACCATCTGATCCTCGTGCCTGCCGCAGCACTCGGACCTGCCGGTGCGGCTATTGAAGGCCCCGTGGCATGATCGGCCGACGGGTGGTCCAGGGCAGTCACGGGGGGAATGAGGCGGAAGCCGATCTTCGGCACGGTTTCGATGATCTGCGGGTCGCGTGCAGAATCTCCGAAAGCCTGGCGCAGCTCGACAACGCACTGGGTCAGCGTGGCATCGGAGACCACGCCGCCCGGCCAGACGGCATCGAACAATTCGTCGCGGGTGACCACCCTGCCGCCGGCCCGGACGAGGCAGTACAGCACGGCCATGGCCTTGGGCTTGAGGTGAACGAATTCGCCGCCGCGCTCGACGCAATCGCGCTGCGGCCTCACGATCCAATCGCCAATTTGAAAAATTCGGTGCGGCATGCCTGTCTCGGTGGAAGGCCTTCCTGTTTCCATTTTACGCACGAATGACTGCATCGGCTTGCGCTGGCGCAAGTCGGATCCACACACAGCCATGGACGTTTTTACTTTGCTTGTGAAGCGCTTGTGCTTTGTTGGGGACGCCAGGCGTTGTCCGGCGTTACAAGAGAATCGTGAGTCGAATGGACGGGAGGAGAAGATGAATACGCAACGCAAGATCGCCTCGTACGGTGTCAGGACTGCGGCAATCCTGCTCCTGATGATCGCCGTTCCCGGGTTTACGAACCTTTGGGCGGCCGAAACCCAATCCGGCTACGAGATGTCCTTCGTGTCGAATATGGCCCACGGGGACCTGTTGGAGGAAGGCCGCTACGGCCTCGTCGTATACCTGCTTTCGAGCAAAGCCCATAATCCAATCGCGACCATGATCAATCGTTGTGTCGCCAGGACGATGGCCGGTGAGTACGTCAGGGCACGGCGTGACTGCAACCGGGCTGTTGAGCTGACTGAACAGGCAGTACTCACAGCGCCGGAAAACGAGCGCCAGGAGCATTACAAGCGACTGGTGGTTGCGCTGTCCAATCGCGGGGTGCTGAGAGCCATCAGGGAACAGAACGGCTCGGAGGATGACTTTGTGCGCGCAATCGCTCTAGAGGTCTATTCCGAAACGGCAGCCCGCAATCTGGCCCGCTTACACGGGGAAGATGTGGCTGAACTCGCTGCGATCGGCCAGCCCTAAACCACTATCGCGGGAAGGAACGCCAAGAGGCCCTGCAAAGGGCCTCTTTGGTGTCTGCCGGATTGGCGCCAGACGGAAAGTTCCGCCGGTACTAGGCGATTGGAGCCGTGTGGTCGCAAGTGCCTTCGTAGGCGGCGATGGCCGCCTCGTTCCGCAGGATGAAATCGAGCTGGTCCATGCCGCGTGTCAGGCAGTAGGCGGAAAACGGATCCAGCGGGAAATCGAATTCGCCGTAGCCTTCCACCGTCAGCGTGTGCTTCTCGATGTCGATGCGAACAGCGGTGCCGGGATTGTCCAGCAGGTGTTGCGCCACGGCCTCGTCGACCTCGATCGGCAGCAAACCGTTCTTGAGCGCGTTGTTGCGGAAGATGTCCGCGAAACGGCTGCTGATGACCGCCCTGAAACCGAAGTCCAGCAACGCCCAGGGAGCGTGCTCACGGGACGAGCCGCAACCGAAGTTGGAGCCGGCCACCAGGATTGATTGTGTTTTGGGATCGTGTTTCCGCAGCGGATTGCTGGTCTTGGGGCTGCCGTCGTCATTGAAGCGCCAGCCGTAAAAGCAGTAACGGCCCAGGCCCGTGCGCTCGGTCGTGGTCAGGAACTGGGCCGGTATGATCTGGTCGGTATCGATATCGTCGACGGGCAGGCTGAACGTATGCGACTCGATCACGCTCATGGCGTCGTTGCTCATTGCCGGTCCTCCTGCGAGTGTTCCAGGAATTCGCGCGGATCCGTGACGCGGCCGGTGACCGCGCTGGCGGCTGCGGTCAGCGGGCTGGCGAGCACCGTGCGCACGCCGCGGCCCTGACGGCCCTTGAAATTTCGGTTGCTGGTGCTGATTACCAGTTCGCCCGGCTGCGCGATGTCCCCGTTCATGCCAATGCACATGGAGCAGCCGGGTTCCCGCCACTCCGCGCCGGCATCTGCAAAAATCCGGTCGAGGCCTTCCTTTTCGGCCGCCCGCCGGGTGGCTTCCGAGCCCGGAACGACCAGGACCCGCGTTCCTTCCGCGACGTGGCGATTCCTGAGCACTGTGGCCGCGGCCCGCAGATCGGACAGGCGCGAGTTGGTGCAGCTTCCGATGAACACGACGTTAACCGGTTCTCCGGCCAGCGCCGTGCCCCCTTTGAAGTGCATGTACTCCAGCGCGTCCCGCGCCGCGGCGTCCTGCCGATCCGGCACGAGGCCGTCCACCGCGATGACCATGCCCGGGTTGGTGCCCCAGGTCACGCTGGGCCGGATGTGGGCGGCGTCGATCTCGACCAGGCGATCATGGGCGGCGCCCTCGTCCGTCTTCAGCGTTTTCCAGTCCTCCACGGCCCGCTCCCAGGCGTCTCCGGCGGGAGCCATCGGCCGGCCCTGCAGCCAGGCTGACGTCTTTTCGTCCGGTGCGACCATGCCGGCGCGGGCGCCGCACTCGATGGACATGTTGCACATCGTCATGCGGCTCTCCATGCCCATCTCGCGGACGGTGGAGCCGAAGTACTCGATCACCGACCCGGTGCCGCCGTCCACGCCAATGGCGCCGATGACGTGCAGGATGACATCCTTGGCTGTGACGCCGGGCTGAAGTTCGCCCTCGATGCGGATGCCCAGCGTCTTCGGCTTGCTCTGCAGTAGGCATTGCGTGGCCAACACGTGGCCGACTTCGGTGGTGCCGATGCCGAAAGCCAGGGCCCCGAACGCACCGTGGGTGGCCGTGTGGCTGTCGCCGCAGACAATGGTCATGCCTGGTTGCGTGGCGCCCATTTCGGGACCCATCACATGCACGATGCCGCGGTTGGGGCTGTCCCAGCCGTGCAGGTGGATCCCGTACGTGGCGCAGTTTTCGTGGAAACGATCCACCTGCGCCCTGGCCTGCTCGGTCACGTAGTGCCGTGTGCCGTCCGCGTCGGGCGGTGATGTGGGGGTGGAGTGATCGATGGTCGCCAGGCAACGGTCGGGCCGGCGCACTTGCAGGCCGCGCCGTTTCAGCTCGTCGAATGCCTGTGGCGTGGTCACCTCGTGCAACAATTGCAGGTCAACATACAGGATCGCGGGCGTTTCGCTTGTTTCCTCCCTGACCAGGTGGCGCCGCCAGATTTTTTCGAAAAGAGTGGTCGCTTCCGGCATTCGCTGTGATCTCCCCGCGTTCAGACCGCCGCCGCGACACGGGGTGCGTCGATGTCGCGGCCCTGATGCTGGTGGTGGCGGTTCATGACGTTAACGAGCGCCTGCGCGGAGGCCTCCACGATGTCGGTCGAGACGCCGGTGCCCTTGTAGCGGCTGGCCCCGATCGTCGCCCGCACGGTCGCCCGCCCCTGGGCGTCGCTGCCGCCCGATACGGCGCTGACCTGGAACTCCTCCAGATGCAACTCCTCGTCCATGACATTGCGGATCGCGTTGACGATCGCGTTGACGGGACCGTCCCCGCGCCCGGTGTAGATGCGCGGCGCCTGGCCGTTGAAGCGCAGTTTCAGACTGGCCTCGGCGGACTGGTCGCTGTCCTCCACTTCGGTGTGGATTGAAATGGCGTCGAGGTGCCACGGCCCGCTGGTTTCGGCGCCCAGCACCATCGCTTCGATGTCTTCGTCGTAAACGCTCTTCTTGCGGTCGGCCAGCGCCTTGAATCGAACGAACAGTTCTTCCATCCGCTCCTTGTCCACCGCGAAGCCCAGGGTCTCGAGGCGATTGCTGAAGGCATGGCGTCCGCTGTGCTTGCCCAGCACCAGGCTGTTCTCGGGCACGCCGACGTCTTCCGGCTTCATGATCTCGTAGGTTTCGGCGTTTTTCAGGACGCCGTCCTGGTGGATGCCGGCCTCATGGGCAAAGGCGTTGCGGCCGACGATGGCCTTGTTCGGCTGCACCCGGGACCCGGTGACGGCGGAGACCACCCGGCTGGCGGGGTAAAGCTTGGTGGTGTCGATCCCGGTACGCAGCGCGTAGTGGTCGTGACGCGTGCGCAGGGCCATCACCAGTTCCTCCAGCGAGCAGTTGCCGGCGCGCTCGCCGATGCCGTTGATCGTGCATTCCACCTGGCGCGCGCCGCCCTCGATAGCACCCAGCGCGTTGGCGACGGCCAGGCCCAGGTCGTTATGGTTGTGGCAACTCAGGATCACGCTGCCATCGTGGCGCAGGTTGTCGCTCAGGTGCTGATACTGCTGTCTGCTCTCCCCGGGGGTCACGTAACCGACGGTGTCCGGTACGTTCAGCACCTTTGCACCGGCATCGATAGCCGCCTGGAAATACTCCACCAGGTAGTCGATCTCGGTCCGGCCTGCGTCCTCTGCGGTCACCTCGATGTCGTCGAACCACTGCTTGCCGAATTCCATGGCCGAGCACATTTCATCGATGATCTGCTGTTTGCTCATTTTCAGCTTGAATTCGCGGTGGATGGGACTGGTCGCGATGAAGATGTGCAGACGCTTGCTGCGGGCCTTGTCCAGCGCCCGTGCGACCGCTTCGATGTCCCCGTGCCGGGTGCGCGAAAGGCCGCAGATGGTGGCGTCGAGGCCCAACTGGCCGACCTTGCGCACTGAATCGAAATCGCCTTCGCTCGCCGCCGGAAAACCGGCTTCGATAACGTCCACGCCAAGCTCGTTGAGCACGCGGGCGACCTGGAGTTTTTCCTGGACGTTCATGGAACAGCCCGGGGATTGTTCACCGTCGCGCAGTGTCGTATCGAAGATGTAGACGTAGTCGGCCATGGTCGGCTCTCCTGTTGCTGGTTTTCTGGAGCGGGGATCGGTCATGTGCAGCGATCCTCTGCGTCCAGGTTCGGAAACGAGGTAACAGCGCCTTCCGATGCGGAAGACACCAGATAGGCGTACTTGGCCAGCGCGCCGGAAGCATAGGCGTGGGGCCTGGGCTTCCACTCCGCGCGCCGGGATTCGAGGTCGGCGTCGGTATCGAGACGCCGGGCGTCGACGTCGATGGTGATCATGTCACCGTCGCGCAGCAGCGCGATCGGACCGCCGCGGGCCGCTTCCGGCGCCACGTGACCCACCATGAAGCCGTAAGTGGCGCCGCTGAAACGGCCGTCGGTGATCAACGCGACGGAGTCCCCGAGGTCCTGACCGACGAGGGCGGCGGTCACCGCCAGCATTTCGCGCATGCCGGGCCCGCCGCGAGGACCCTCGTTACGGATCACGATCACGTCGCCGGCCTGGATCTCGCGCTTCTGGACGGCGTGGAAACACTCATCCTCGCTGTCGTAGACGCGCGCCGGGCCGGTGAATTTGAATTCGCCGTGCCCCGCCAGCTTGGCCACACAGCCCTCGGGCGCCAAGTTACCGTAGAGGATGCCGAAGCCGCCTCGCGGCTTGAGTGGGCGATCGACGTCCACGACGACTTCCTGACCTTCGGTCTCCCGCGCGCCGGCGCATTCCTCGAACAGTGTTTTGCCCGTGACGGTCGGCGAATCGGTAAGCAGCCCGGCCTCGATCAGGCGGTCGACCACCAGCGGCGTGCCGCCGGCGGCGAACAGGTCCGGTGCCATGAAGCGTCCGGCGGGTTTCAGGTCGCCGATGATGGGCGTGGCGCGCGAGACCTCGTCGAACTCGTCGATGTCGAAGGGCACGCCGGCCTCGCGCGCGATCGCCAGCAGGTGCAGCACGGCGTTGGTGGAGCCGGCGGTCGCCGTGACCACGGTGGCGGCGTTCCTCAGCGCATCCTTGGTTACCAGGTCCCGCGGCCGGCGGTTGCTGTTTACCGCGTCCATCAAAATCGCGCCGCAGCGGCGGACGGCCTCTTCCTTGTCCGGGTGCACCGCGGGGATGTCGTTGACCCCCATGGGCGAAAGTCCGAGGGCGCTCATGGCCATGGCCATCGTATTGGCCGTGAACTGCCCACCGCAGGCGCCAGCCCCGGGGCAGGCTTCGCTCTCGATCTCGTGCAATTCCGCATCGTCCATCTTGTCGGCTGCGTGGGCGCCGACGGCCTGAAACACGTCCTGGATGGTGATCGGGATACCTCGGTGCTTGCCCGGCATGATGGAACCGCCATAGATCACCAGTCCGGGAACGTTCATGCGGGCCAGCGCCATGGCGGCGGCGGGTATGGTCTTGTCGCAGCCCACCAGCACCACGACCCCGTCCAGGCAGTGGCCGCGGGTGACCAGTTCGACCGAGTCGGCGACAATTTCGCGCGACATCAGCGAACAGCGCATACCTTCCGAACCCATGGAAATGCCGTCGGTCACCACG
>JASFKQ010000003.1:0-46346 GCA_050118555.1 Lysobacterales bacterium | reverse complement strand
CAGCAGCGGGTGGGAATCGCCCGGGCCATCGTGACCGACCCGACGGTGCTGCTGTGCGACGAACCGACCGGCGACCTGGACCGCAAGTCCGGTGACGGGGTGCTGGACCTGCTCCAGGCCCTGAACAGGGAACAGAACAAGACCATCATCATGGTCACGCACGACATCCACGCTGCGGCGCGCGCTTCCCGAACGCTGTACCTCGACAAGGGACGTCTCTCGACGGAACCGGAAGTATGAAATACGTCTTCCTGGTCTGGAGCAACCTGAAGCGCAGGAAGTTGCGCTCATTACTGACCATGCTCTCCATCCTCGTGGCGTTCCTGCTGTTCGGATACCTCGGCGCAATCCGCCAGGGGTTCAGCCAGGGTGTGGACCTGGCCGGTCAGGACCGGCTGATCGTTCGGCACAAGGTGTCGATCATCCAGATGCTGCCGGTTGCTTACGAATCCCGGATCGAGCAGGTCGACGGCGTCGAGGCCGCGGTGCACCAGACGTGGTTCGGGGGCGTTTACCAGAAACCCACCAATTTCTTCGCCCAGATGCCGGTAGTGCCCGAGGAATACCTGGACATGTACCCCGAGATCCGGCTGGACGAGTCGGAGCGGGAAGCCTGGCTGAAAACCCGCAGCGGCGCGATCGCGGGGCGTACCCTCGCGAATCGCTTCGGCTGGAAAGTCGGTGACCGGATTCCCATCCAGGCGACCGTGTGGACGAGAAAAGGCGGCGAGCGGACCTGGGAATTCGACCTGGTGGGCATCTACGACGGCGCCACGAAGGACACGGACACTTCACAGTTCCTGTTCCGCTACGATTTTTTTGACGAGTCCCGTCAGTTCGGCCAGGGGCAGGTGGGCTGGTACACCGTTCGCATTGCGGATCCGGACCAGGCGGCCCGGGTGGCCGCGGCTATCGACGCGGAATTCGCCAATTCGCGGTACGAAACCAAGACCGAACCCGAGGGCGCATTCCTGCAGGGTTTCGCGAATCAGATCGGCGACATCGGCCTGATCATGATGTCCATCATTGCGGCCGTGTTCTTCACCATGTTGCTGGTGGCGGGCAATACCATGGCCTACGCCGTCAGGGAGCGGACCGGCGAACTGGCGGTTTTGAAGGCCCTCGGCTTTACGGACCGCGCCGTACTCGGGCTGGTGCTGGGGGAGTCGTTGGCGCTGACCATGCTGGGCGGCGGCCTCGGCCTCGGCCTGGCCGTACTGCTGGTCGCCTCGGGAGACCCTACCGGCGGTTCGCTGCCGCTCTTCTACAGTCCGCGGGCCGACCTGGCGGCCGGAGTGGTCCTGATCTTCCTGATGGCGTTGATCGCAGGAATCCTGCCGGCGCTGCAGGCGAGCCGCCTGCGCATCGCCGACGCGCTGAGGAGGTGACTGGTGGCCGGGGTGTTCAACGGTATTTCGCAAGTCGTTTCGGTCACGTTGTTCAATCTGCGCACCGTACCCCAGCGTCTCGGCTCGTCGATCACCGCGGTTGTGGGCATTGCCGGCGTAGTCGCCGTCATGGTCAGCGTACTGTCCATTGCCCAGGGCATACTCGGCACCATGAACCGTTCGGCGTCGCCGGAGAACGTCATGGTGCTGCGCAGCGGTTCCGACTCTGAGATGATGAGCATCCTGACCGGGGATGAAGTGCGCCTGATCGCCGAGGCGCCCGGGCTGGCGCGCGACGAGAGCGGAGCCCTGGCCTCACCGGAACTTTTCGTCGTGATCAACCTTAAGAAGAAGAGTACCGGTACGGACGCGAATGTTCCCCTGCGCGGAGTGACCCGCACGGCGCCGGCGGTTCGCGACCGGTTCCGGATCGTGTCCGGGCGGATGTTCGAATGGGGCCGCAACGAGGTGGTCGTCGGGACCGGGGCGCGGATCGAGTTCGAAGGGCTCGAGGTCGGCTCGACCATTCCCGTGGCCAGCGAGGAATGGCCCGTGGTGGGCGTATTCGAAGCCGCAGGCGGATTGGCGGAAACCGAGATATGGGTGGACGCATCCGTGTTGCAACCGGCTTATCGACGAGGCAATTCGTACCAGGCCGTTTACGGCAAGCTGGAATCCGCCGCCGACTTCCAGGCATTCAAGGATGCCCTGACCAGCGACCCGCGGCTGAGCGTCAAGCCGATGCGCGAATCGGACTACTACGCCGGCCAGTCGACGGTGCTCTATAACCTGATCACCGGGCTGGGTACGCTTATCGCGGTAATCATGGGCGTGGGCGCGATCTTCGGCGCCCTCAACACCATGTACACGGCGGTTGCTGCGCGCACCCGGGAGATAGCCACGCTGCGCGCCCTCGGTTTTCACTCGGTGCCGGTGGTCGTTTCCGTGCTGGTCGAATCGCTTTTGCTCGCCCTCGCGGGCGGCCTCGTCGGGGCGACGCTCGCCTGGTGGGCCTTCGACGGATTCCGGGCGGCCACCCTGAACTTCTCCAGTTTCAGCATGGTCGCTTTCGCGTTCGACGTGACCCCATCCCTGCTGGTCCGTGGGCTGGTTTTCGCCCTGTCGATCGGCCTGATCGGCGGCCTGTTCCCCGCGATTCGCGCCGCCCGCCAGCCCGTGTCCACCGCCCTCCGCGAGCAATGAAATGGTCCGCAGGATCATTCGTGGCATCAATGGCGTCATTGATTTCCGAAGAATTGATCCCGCCGGCTTGACTTTATTTTTCAGTTTGATTACAACATCCTGGATGTGATCTACCAGTCACGTCTCACCGCGCGGCAACGCGGTGGCCGCGGGAACGGAGAGCCCGCCGGCTGAATTCAGGGATGATTCCGGACAGTATCGCCCGCTCCAGAACGCGGGTCCTGATTGGGCAAAAGATATGGAATCTTCCAGACGCTACCTGCTCCAGGCGGAAGTCGAGTACTGGCACGAAATGCTGCGCCTCAATCGGAATCGCCTGCCGGAAGCCCGCCAAAGGGAAATGCGCAATTGCCTCAGACGGGCATTGCGCGCCCTGAACGATTCGGAGCGGCTCGCACCCGCCCGCGTAGCGGCCTGATTTCCGGGCCGGCAGGCGGCTCGAACTGATTTACCCTCACCGGAGCTTCCGGCGTCGGGCCGGCCGCGTCTTTTTCCGCTATGATCGGCTTCCTACGAACGGAAAAAGCGGAGCCAAGCCCATGAAAACCCTTTTTGCTTTTCTCCTTGCGGTGTTGTCCGTATCCACGGCCTTCGCGCAGGATTCCACCCTGGAAACAAAGATCCGTGACGCAATGGCCTCGGACGTGAGGACGCCCGAGGAAGTGGCGCGTGACGCCAACCGGAAGCCGGTGGAGACGCTGAATTTCTTCGGGCTTCGGGACGACATGAAAATCGTGGAACTGCTGCCTGGCGGCGGGTGGTACACGAAGATTCTGGCGCCGGTCATGGCGGAAAACGGTGAGTACTTCGTGGCGCTCGGAACCGGTTGGATCAAGGACCACGTGCTGAACCTGCCCGGTTTCGAAAAGGCACAGGTCGTGGCGGAGGACGCGAAGATCTACCGGCCCGAAGGTTCCCGCCACTATGAGCTCGAGCTGGACAGCCTCGGCGTGCAGGACGCCGATATGGTGCTGACATTCCGGAACTACCACAACTTCGGAGCCGAGGGTCGGGCCAAGCTGGACCGCGCGGTGTACGATGCCCTGAAACCGGGCGGGATCTATGCCGTCGTCGATCATCACCGGCGCCACATGGAACCCGACAACCCGGAAAACGGCCGGCGGGTGGACCCGGTGCTCGCGATCAAGGAAATCCAGGCGGCCGGCTTTGAATTCGTGGATTTTTCGGACCTGCACTATCGGCCGGACGACGAACTGCGCTACGAAGTCGGGCGCAAGACGGTGACGGGCAATACCGACCGCTGGACGTTCAAGTTTCGCAAGCCGGAGAAGTAGGCACGGGCGAGTGGGGCCCCGCGATGCGTCGCGTCAGACCGCGTCGCGGTTGTTCTTTCCGAGCCGGACGCTGAGCCGGGCCCGCGCGCGGATGGTGATCAGCACGATACCCGTCATGACGAGTGCGCCTCCCGCAAGCAGGTGCCAGCCCGGCCGGTCACCCCACAGGATCACGCCGAACAGCACCGCCAGGATGGGCGTCATCTGAAGGTACGGCATGATGCTGCTGACGGGGTGGCGCTGAACCAGGAAAAAGAACAGGCCGTGCCCGACCAGCGATGCCAGCACGGCGGAGTAGGCGACCGTACACCAGTCCGTCAACCCCGCGGTGCGCAGCGTGGTGACCGGATCGTGCTCCGCGATTGCGCTGGCTGCCAGCAGGAACGGCAGCGCGATGACCGCGGACCACGCCTGGAAGTTCAGCACGCCGACGCCCCGGATGCCGCGTTGGTAAATTGAACCCAGGGCCTGTGAAAGTGCGGAGAGCAAGGTGATGGTCAGCACGTCCAGTTGCCCCAGCACGAGCGGATCGAAGCCCACGAGCATGACACCCGTGAACGCGAGCGCTGTTGCGGCGAGCGTTCGCCAGCCAACCCGCTCCCCGAGCAGCCCCATCGCCAGCAACACGGCCATGGGGATATAGGTCTGTTGCAGGATGGCGACCGAGGAAACATCTTCCGAGCGGGACAGCGCCCAGAACAAGAGCGTGAAATGGAATCCTCCCATGCACAGGCAGACCAGGACGAGACGGGTCCACTGTCCCCTCGGAGGCGGCCTCAGGAACGGCGCGAGAATGGCCAGCAACAGGATAAATCGAAGGCTCAGGAACAGGAACGGGGAGAAGTGCTGGGTGCCGCGTGCCGCTGCGATGAAGTTGCCTGCCCAGACGACGCAGATGATGAGCATCAGTGAGAGGTCGCGCAGTGACAGACGGTCGCTTTTCATCCGGCCATTCTATGCGTATGTGGCGTGCCGGGCACACCGCCCTGGATCAAGGAAATTCCGGCAAGCCTCCATTCGCAGCGCCTAAAGGCCCCGTAGCCATTCCGGGCGCAGGGCGATTGACCCCGGATGCTCCAGCGCCTTGCGCACGATCCGAAGCAGCCGATCCCGGTCACGGTTGAGTGTGCCTTTGAGAACGAGGTAGTTCGAGGCGTGATCGCTTCGAAAGACCGTGCGGTCCAGCTCGAGGTGCTGCAGCAACCACTCCATTTCCTGGAACAGTCCCGGCTGGTCCAGTGGCTCGAACCGGCCCTGGAACCCGTTGCGGAACCGTGCCTCGCCAGCGGGGAAGCTGACCACCAGCGTTGACAGAAAATCCGGCTGCGCAGCGTTCATCAACCGGGCCGAGTTCAGGGCGTGCTGCCAGCTGAACGTCTGGCCGCCCAGTCCGTTCAGGATCATTACCGAACTCCGGGCTCCGGCTTCGTGAATCTTGAGCAGCGCGTCGAGAGAGGAACGAAAAGTCTCGCCCTTGCTGACCCGTTCCAATACGAAATCGTCGCCGGACTCGCAGCCCACGTAGTAGAGCGACAGGCCCAGGGCCTTCAGGTCGGCGAGTTCCTTTGCGCTCTTGTGGCGGAGATTCCCGGGCAGGCAATACGAGGCGACGCGCTGTACGTCGGGCAAGTGCGTCCTGATGGCCTCCAGTATGAGCCGCAGCCGGCGGACCGATAGCGCCATCGCGTCACCGTCCGCCAGGAATACCCGCCGCACGGCTAGCCCCGAACGGGCCACGGCGGCGAGTTCCGCCTCGATTTCTTCCTGGAGCTTGAGCCTGAACCGCTTCTGGGGTTGTGTGTACATCTCGCAGAAGGTGCAGCGGTTCCAGGAACAGCCGTTGGTAACCTGCAGGATCAGGCTGCGCGCCTCGGAAGGCGGACGGAAAACCGGCTCGATGTAGGGTAGGTCGGTCACCATGGGCATAGTGTGGCCCCGGGACGCTTTCCGGGGCCACTCAGTCCCATACCGGAAGTCCGCTGGGAACCCGTTGCGGCACTTCGCTTCGAAGGTCAAGCATGTCCGGATCCGTGAGGGTGTTCAAAAACGCGATGAGCGCCTGTACGTCCGCGTCGGTGAGCGGGACGGGCAGCGCGTCGCTCGAGTCCGCGATCGCCGCGAGCCGCCCGGGATCGGACTGTACCACGAAGTCGACCGCGTCGAGATCCGGCCGCGAGGGAAGGGTAGCCTGTTCGGTGTCGTAGCCGATCAGTGCGCCGGCGGGATCGGCGAAGTGCCGCACCATGGCTTCCAGTGTGTCATAGGCGCCTGAATGTCCGTACGGCGCCGTCAGCACCACGTTGCGCAGCGAAGGTGTCCTGAAGCGGAACCGGTCGAACGGGTCGCCCGTGACCCGCTCCCGTCCGAAATCGTCCCGGCCGTCGACATAGCCATCCTGATTATCGCCTTTGCCCGGGCCGATCTGGGGCAGGGCCACGCTATGGAAAGCATGGTCTGTCAGGTAGGTTCCCTGGTGGCATCCGCCACAGCGTGCTCGCCCGTAGAACAGGCGCATGCCGTGTCGGGCTTCCTGGCTGATCGCGTGCATGTCGCCGGCGAGATATTGGTCGAACGGACTGTGGTCGGATCGCCAGGCCTTCGCCTCGTAGGCCGCGATGGCATTTGCCGCCTGGACCATGTCGATGTCTTCCGCGTTTATCACTTCGCCCGGGTAGGCCATGGCGAACAGATCCACGTACTCGGGGATTGCCCGCAGCTTCTCTGCAATGAGATCCCACACGCCGTCTTCGCCAGCCAGCCTTCCGGCGGCGGCAGCATCGGATTGCGCGCTTTCGCCTTCCTGCCCTGCCATCTCGGTGGCGGAGGTGATCGGAAACAGGGCCTGCGCGGCCAGCGCATTGTCCAACCCCGGGGGCAGGTCGCTTCCGGCCGGCGTATCGAAACCGGACGGAGCTCCGGGATCTGCGGCGACCCGGCCATCGTCGAACAGCGCGGCAAATTCGCGGGCGCCCAGGTTGAAGAGATGGGGCGCATTCCGGGGCACGCGCTCCCTGATTGCGCTGGCACCAGTGCCGGTGTCACGGGTGACCCCCAGCCCGCGCCCACCCTCGCCCACGGACAGGGACAGCCCGTCCCCGGTCGCGGCCAGCGGGTGATGGCAGCTGGCGCAGGAGCTATTGAGATTGCCGCTCAGCACCTTGTCGAAGAAGAGCAGTCGGCCGAGCTGGACTTTGGCGGAAGGGGGCGCCCCATTATCGTAGTAGTCTGAATCGGTGGCGGGGTCCGGTACTTGCGGTCCCGCAGCCGGAAGGCTCATGGAGGCTCCCATGGCGCCGGCGAAAATGGCGATGGGTATCCACCTGTTCATGACGATCTCCCCAGTGGCAATGGCCCACGTGAAACAGGAGTATCTAAGTACAGAATACCAGAAAGTCAGGTCCGGCAGCTGAACCCGGACTACAAATTCGGGTCATAATACAGGCAGGCGGGCTACCTGCCTGTCGCGCTCAGAAAAGAGGGAACACGGTATGAAAAACTGGTTTATTGCGATCGGGATCATCGTGCTTGCGGGCGCCGGTATCTGGTACTACCAGGCCCGGATGACGGAACCGGAGCCGGCGGTTTCGCCTGCCGAGGTGGCCCCACGGCAAGAGCCCGCGGCGCCGATGCCCCAACCCGCTGCGGAGGCCCCGGCGCAACAGCCGCAGGCGCCAACGGCCGCGATGGCCGAGTCCGGTCAGGAGGCTGCGCCGCTTCCGGACCTCGCGCAGAGCGACCCAGTGGTGGTGGACGAGCTGAGCGGGCTGGTGGGGCAGGCCGATGTCAACGAATACTGGAACCAGGAGGGCGTCATATCCCGCATCGTCGCGACGGTCGACGCCCTTGACAGCGGGCAGATTCCCGGCGTGATTCAGGCCGTGCACGGCCCCGGAGGCACTTTCAAGGTCAGGCCCGTCGAAAATCCCGAGACGGTCATTCACAACGAGCAGGGTGACGAAGTGCCCCAGTTCATTCTGGATCCGGACAACTACGCGCGCTACGACCCGTATGTGGCCATGCTGGACTCCGTGACACCGGACCAGGCAGCCGCCCTGTTCCGCGAATACCAGCCGCTGTTCCAGCAGGCCTACCGGCAGCTGGGTTACTCCGAGGGCCGCTTCGAGGACAGGCTCGTGGAAGTCATCGACGAACTGCTGGCGACCCCGACCGTGGAAGATCCGGTCCGGCTGATCAAGCCGGAGGCCTACTACCTGTTCGCCGACCCTGACCTGGAGTCCCTGAGCGCAGGCCAGAAGATCCTGGTCCGGATGGGCAGCGAGAACGCGGCGCGGGTCAAATCGAAGTTGGCCGCAATCAGGGATGCGCTGCGAGGCGTTTAGGCCTTTCGAGGAAGGGAGAGACGTCATGACCGGAATGCGCGTGGTGTGCCCGCAGTGCGGCACGACGAACACGGTTCCGCCGGAGCGGTTGGGGGATCAGCCGAAATGCGGCAAATGCCGTGAACCCCTTTTCTCCGCCCACCCGGCGCAACTTACCGAAGACTCATTCACCCGGCATCTGCAGCGGAACGACATCCCGCTGCTGGTCGATTTCTGGGCCCCCTGGTGTGGCCCGTGCCTGGCGATGGCGCCGGCGTTCGAGGAGGCCGCAGCCCGCCTGGAACCCCGGGTCAGGCTGGCCAAGCTGAATACGGACGAGGAACAGTTGATCGGAGCCAGCCAGCGGATTCGCAGTATCCCGACCATGATCCTGTTTCATGGCGGCCGCGAGATCGCGCGCCGTTCGGGTGCGATGATGGCGGCCGACATCGTTAACTGGGTGCAATCGGAACTGCCGACGGAGCATTAGAAACCTGCATAGTGCACCGGTATCCCGGCCCCGGGCTGGTCCAAGCGCGTCTGGACTTGGTCTTCCCTCAACCCGTAGCTACGGCTACGGATTGAGGTCCAGACCGGTATCCATCCGCACCTGTCCTTCGCCATCATCCGGGATACTGATGCAGTATGCGGGTTAGAGCCCCGCACGGTCAGTCCTTCCGATGCCGCGCCCGGCCTTACTCGTAGACCCAGCGCGAATATTCCTTGCCCGCACTGATGACGCTGTGCGGCAGGCGTTGCATCAGCTGCTGGAAGTCATCTCCCCTGAGGTGGATCAGGTGTTCGTGGTCTCCGGCTTCGATGTAAATGTCGGAAGCGTGCTTGAGCTGATCGTCCCAGATCACTTCTAGACCATACGCCCCGCTCAGCGCCGGGATCGCGCCGGTGCTGCAGTCGTCGAAAAGACGCTTCAGTTCGGGTTCGGTGGCCATTCTCAGGTCTCGCTGGAGTTCCTCGTTCACCCAACCGAGATTCAGGCGGTTGTTCGCCGGCAGCACGCTGACGATATACCCGCCGTCGTCCTCCAGCACGACGGCCTTGGCCATCTGGTGAGCCGGCACATGGGCCGACTTGGCCGAGTCCATCGCCGATTCCGTGTGGACGTGCTCGACCACCTCGTACGGAACGTGATGACTATCCAGATATTGTTTCAGGGTCATTGCGATTGCCATGGCTTGCTCCTCGGCTTGCAGGTTCAACCGGGGCTTGACGGCAATAAAGCGTGTCAGGCCTGTTTCGCGCGGGACCCGGGGGACACAGGGCCCCACATCACTTAGCATAGTAGCACGAGGAGAAATTTCACCCGATTCAGATCAATTCACGGGAGTTTTGACATGTCCGGATGTCCGCTTGCTCCGACGCTCCGAATTCTGCGAGCGCATGTAGAAAGTTGGCTGGCCCATGAGTGAAACCGCCTCCAGCGAGCGGCCGCCGGCCCGTTCGCTGCGGCCGCTCCGTACCCTGTGGCCCTTCATCAAGCCCTATCGCGGGACACTGCTGGTGGCCATGGCCGCCCTGCTGATCGCCTCGGCTGCGATGCTGGCCCTGCCGGTAGCCCTGCGCTTCCTGATCGACAACGGTTTCATCGCCCAGGACCTTGGCACGGTGAATCGCTACTTCATCTGGTTCCTGGCGGCAGCGCTCGTGTTCAGCCTGTTCGCCGCGCTTCGGTATTACCTCGTAACCTGGCTGGGCGAGCGGGTCGTGGCCGATGTCCGGAATGCGGTGTACTCGCATGTGATCCGGCTCGACCCCGTGTTCTTCGAAGTGACACGGACCGGCGAAGTGCTGTCCCGCCTGACTACGGACACAACCCTGGTCCAGAGTATTTCCGGCGCCGGCATATCGATCGCGCTACGGTCATCGCTGGCCCTGCTGGGCGGCTTGGTCATGCTGGTTCTGACCAGTCCGCGGCTCGCCGCCTACACGCTGGTCGGCATACCTGCGGTAGTGCTGCCGGTGATGATCGTCGGCCGCCGAATCCGCAGGCTTTCGCGCCAGTCGCAGGACCGCGTCGCTGACACCAGCGGTCTGGCCGGGGAGACGCTGAACGCAATGCAGACCATCCAGTCCTTCACGCTGGAGGACATGCAGGCGCGCCGCTACGCGGATGCGGTGAAGAGAAGCTTCCTGACGGCCGTGCACCGGATTCGCCTCAACGCGATTCTGGTGGCGGCTGCATTCGCGCTCGTGTTCTGCTCGCTGACTCTGGTTTTATGGGCGGGGTCGCGCTCGGTGATGGCGGGCGAGATGACCGGCGGTCAGTTGGGTCAGTTCCTGATGTATGCCTATTTCGTCGGTTCATCGGCAACCATGCTGAGCAGCCTCTGGGGTGAGATTCAACGCGCAGCCGGCGCCATGGAGCGGCTCTCGGAGTTGCTCGCCGCGGAACCCGGCATCAGGATCCCGGAACGCCTCGAGCACCTGCCGGCGCGCGCCGAGGGTCGCATCGCATTCGAACACGTGAGCTTCAGCTACCCCTCCCGACCGGATATCCTCGCGCTGGATGATCTCAGCCTGGACATCAGGCCAGGTGAGACCGTGGCGATCGTCGGGCCCTCGGGCGCGGGTAAGAGCACCAGCTTCCAGTTGCTGCTGCGGTTCTACGACCTGGCCGCCGGGCGGATCACGGTCGACGGAGTGGACATTTCCAGGTTGGACCCCGCTGAACTCCGGCGCCAGATTGGCCTGGTGCCTCAGGAGACGGTGCTGTTCGGCGAGAGCGCGCTGGAAAACATCCGCTACGGGCGGCCCGATGCGGACGAGGCGGACGTCAAGGACGCCGCCCGCTTGGCGGCAGCCGAAGAATTCATTCTCAACCTCCCCGAAGGCTATGCCACGTTCCTCGGCGAACGGGGCACGAGGCTGTCGGGCGGTCAGCGCCAACGCATCGCGATTGCGCGAGCCATCCTGAAAGATCCCCCCATTCTGCTGCTGGACGAGGCGACCAGTTCCCTGGATGCGGAGAGCGAGCGCCTGGTGCAGGCCGCGCTGGAGGGCCTGATGAAGGATCGGACCACGCTGGTCATCGCCCACCGTCTGGCGACCGTGAAGAAGGTCGATCGCATCGTGGTTATCAACCACGGCCGTATCGAAGCCGTGGGCTCGCACGACGAACTGACCCGCAGCAACCCGCTGTATGCCCGTCTCGCCGAGCTCCAGTTCGGGGTGTTGTGACCACGTCTTCAAAGCCGATTGGGATTGGGTCCTGTGGGGTTGGAAGCCCCGGCTGGCACTGTTCCGGACACGCTCAAGACTTCCCTGTGCGCTATTCGACTGTTCCCGACAGCTCGAATGTCCGGAACAGTGCCAGCCGGGACTTCTTTGACGTTCCGGTGGCCAATCGGGTCCGAAGCCGCGCCCCGTGGTGTGAAGAGAGGGCTGGTTACCTCCTCGCGGGACATTAACCTGTTGAGACCACCGGGAACCGGTTCATAGCGCACAGGATGTCTTGAGCGTGTCCCGCGAGGAGGTCACCAGCCCTCTCTCGCCACCTGGCCCAAATCGCGGCTGACGCCTTTCCTTGTGGTTGCTGCATCGCCCGCAGAGCGGGCTCCTACATGGAAGTCAGCTGCTGGAAGGCGTGGATCGCGGCGCCCTTGATGCCGAGGGTTTCTTCCTGGTTCAGGTAGACGGGAATTCGTTCCAGGTGGTGGCGGTAGGTGCGTTCGTCGTTGAACTCGTCGAAAAATGCGGGGGACTCGACGATGTGCGGGTTCTTGGCCGCGATGCCGCCCGTGATGATCAGCGACTCGACCGGGTAGATAGCCAGGCAGTAATTGCGGCATGCGCGGCCGTAAAATCGCGCGTACCAGGCGCAGGTGGCCGATTCACTCTTTCCCCGGGCCAGTGCTTCGGCCGGGCTGACGGCTGCGCCGGTCAGACTCTCGTGGATCAGTGCGGCCCCGGAGCCGCTCACCACGTCGTCGCCGACGAGCTGTTTCCTGCCCGTGCGGGCCAGCAGGGACGCTTCGATCCTGTGTTCCTCCGGACCGTGAAAGGGAAATGAAGCATGGCCGTTCTCCGACGTCAGCACGATCCATTCGCCTCCGACGCGCTTCAGGGCCGCGTGCCCGAGTCCGGTGCCGGCGCCGACGATCGCGATCGAACCCGGGCCCGAGCCCGGTCCCGGGCGCAGCAGGCGCAGGCGATCGAAAATGCCGGGATCCATGTAGGCGTGGGCCTGGGCGAAAAAGTCATTGAGCAGATAGGCATGCCTGACCGGTCGCGATACCGTCAGGTCGATGTCCCACGCGATGTTCGGCAGTGTCGCTCGCCGCCCGCTGACTCCGCCCGCGATGGCGATGGCCAGGGCGTCGTAGTCCTCGATGGCGGGACTGTCGGCCGGCCGGCTCTTCACGAAATGCTCCAGTAGCCGGTCGAAGGAGTCGATGTCCTCCGACCAGGTGGGGAATACAACGGGCTCGGACATCACGAGATCCGAGATGCTGTCCATTGTGACTTCGGCAAAGCGCGCATTGGTGCCGCCGATGTCTGCCGCCAGGATTTTCATGCAGGCTCCCGAAACGTGCGTTTGTCTCTCGCGTGGCTACCAGATCCTGACGCGTCTGTCCGGCGGCAGCCACATGCCGTCGCCTTCCTTCGTGCCGAAAGCCTGGTGGAAGGCGTCGATATTGCGATAGGGGCCGTTCACGCGGTACTTGAGCGGGGAATGCGGGTCCGACGCGAGGCGGCTCACCAGGGCCTCGCGGCGGTACTTGCCCTTTCGGGACATGGCGTAGCCGATGAAAAAGCGCTGCGGCCCGGTAAAGCCGTCGATCACCGGTGGTTCCGCGCCGTCCAGGCTGCGAATGTAGGCCCGGTACGCCATCGAAATACCGGAGAGGTCCCCGATGTTCTCGCCCAGCGTCAGCTCGCCATTGATGTGCATGCCTTCCACCGGTTGGAAGGCGTCGTATTGTTTGACGAGCGCGTGGGTTCGTTGTTCGAAGGCCTTACGGTCGGCGTCGGTCCACCAGTTGACGAGATTCCCGTCGCCGTCGAACTTGCTGCCCTTGTCGTCGAAACCATGACTGATTTCGTGCCCGATTACGCCGCCGACGGCGCCGTAGTTGATCGCGTCGTCTGCGTCCAGCTGGAAAAACGGCGGCTGCAGGCGAGCGGCCGGGAACACGATTTCGTTCTTGGTAGGGCTGTAGTAGGCGTTCACGGTCTGTGGCGTCATGAACCACTCTTTCTTGTCCACCCGGGTGCCCAGCTTGTGCAGGTTTCTCTGGTACTCCCACTCGGTCGCCCGCTGCAGGTTGCCGAAATGGTCGCCGGCGACGACCACCAGCGTCGAGTAGTCCTTCCACTCGTCCGGATAGCCGATCTTGGCCGTGAACTTCGAGAGCTTCTCCCGGGCTTTCACACGGGTTTCCGGGCTCATCCAGTCCAGTGTTGCAAGGCTGTCGTCCAGCGTGGCGATGACGTTGGCGACGAGTTCCTCCATTTTCGCCTTGGCTTCCGGCGGAAAGTACCGGGCAACGTAAAGCTTGCCCACGGCCTCGCCCACCAGGTCGTCGACCACGCTGATGCCCCGTTTCCACCGCGGACGTTCTTCCTGCTGGCCATGCAATATCCGGTTGCGGTAGTCGAATCGGATCGCGGCGGTCGTTTCGTCGAGGTGCGGTGCGGCGTGGTCCAGCGCGCGAAAAGCGAGGTAATGCTTCCAGGTCTGCAGAGGCACTTCCGTCAGCATGCGGTCCAGCGCTTCGAAGTAGCTGGGCTGTTCGACGATGAGCGTGTCCTCGCTCTGGATGCCGAGTGCATCCCTGGTCGCCTGCCAGTCCAGGTTTTCGCCCAGGCGTTCAAGGGTATCCACAGGATAGGGGTTGTAGGTCCTTTCGGGATCCCGATTGGTCACCGAATCCCACTGGGCTCGCGCGATACTCTCTTCAAGGTTGAAAACCGCTTCGGCCGCAGCGGCGGTCTCGGTCTCTGCAAGTCCTCCGCGCACCAGCAGTCGCGCGATGTACCCCGGCAGCTCCTCCCTGGCCCGGGTGAAATTCGGGTTGGCGGTGTCGATGTAGTAGTCGCGGTCGGGCATGGTAATGCCGCTTTGCGAGAAGTACACGGTGTAGCCGGACGCGTCCTTCAGGTCAGGGTAGACCGTCGTCTCGTACGGCATCATGACGCCCTGCCGCGAGAGCTGCGCCATCGTGTGGACGAGGTCCGGCACGGAGCGGATCGCGGCGATGCCGTCGAGTTGGGGCTGGACCGGGGAGATTCCGGCCGCGTCGATGGCGGCCACGTCCATCCAACTGCTGTAGATATCGCCGACCTGCTGCGATTCGGTGCCCGGTTCGCCCGGCTCGGCCGCCGCTTTCTCGATGATCTCGCGCAAGGCCGTTTCCACCCGCTCCTGGACCTCGTGGTAGACCGTGTAGCCCGAGTAGATGTCGGGAATCCCGGTCGTATCCAGCCATCCGCCGTTCGCGAACTGGTAGAAGTCGTCCTGGGGCGCCGTCTCGCGGTCCAGCGCGCCGAGGTCGACGCCCGAAACAGGCGCGGCCGCGGGCTTCAGGGCAGTACCGGCGAGCGCGTTATCGGCATCGCCGGATGACAGCCCCGCCTGCCGGTCGTAATAGAAACCGACCGCGGCCATGATGGCCACCAGCATCAGAATGAACAGACTTCTCAACATTCACCATGCTCCGTGGAATACGTCCGTCCGCGTCCTGCGAACGTCAAAAAACACTTGATTCTCTCACAAGGCGCGTTCGTTCTTAAGTGACTTTAGTTGGGTTGCGGTGCGAGCGCACGTCGCAGCCATCGGGCCCGGTCGTCGATCGTGCCCGGTGCCTGGAGCCCCAGCAGGGACCGTACCAGGGGCGCGACATCCGTAACGTTCAGGACGGGCAGCTGCAGACCGGGGCGAATTCCGGGCCCCCGGGCGAAAAAAATGCCTCGCATGTCGGGGAACTCCGGTGGCCAGCCATGGTCGCCCGGTGTGATCTTGCCGCGTGCCGCTCGGGTCGAAAGCACGCCACAGCCCGGATCCGCCTGCACGATGAGGTCCGGAAACCGGGGGTTGTCGTGCACCTCCCAGGTAGGTGGAGTGTCCTCCGGCAGCAGTGCGCGGCCGCAGTCCCAGGCGGAGTTGATGGCGGCCCTCATGTCGGCCGCGCGGTCCCCGCCCTCCTCCTGAAGGTACACGAACACATACGGGCCGCCTTCGACGACGCGGGTTTCCGACAAATCCACGACCTCGTCGAGAATCAGGGGCTCGACGCTATCCCGGTAGTTCGCCTGGCCGTGGTCCGAAACGACGATCACGTAGACCTGGTCCCCGTGCGGCAACCGGTCGATACCGGCCAGCAGTTCCCCGACATAGCGATCGACGTCGCGGATAGCCGACTCGCTTTCGCGGGAACCCACCCCTGACCAGTGGGTGTGATCGTCCGCCTGTTCGAAATAGAGCATCACCAGGTGGGGTCGTTCGAGGGGCGGCATCGACAGCCATTGAAGGGCTTGCCTGACCCGTTCCTCCCCGCTCACGCCGAGACGGAACGGGCGCCAGTAGGTCGGTTGAACACCGAGTATGGGCGCCTCGGTACCCACGAAAAAGTAGGCCGCCGACACCAGTCCCTGCTTCTCGGCCGTGACCCACACGGGCTCGGCCAGGTACCAACTGCCGTCCCCGACACTCTCCGGGTCCTTGTAGTGATACCAGCGGCTGCGCGAGTCGTCGGGAAACTCGTTTGCGACGATTCCGTGCCGCCAGGGCGGAACCCCGGTCGCGATGGAGAAGTGGTTTGGAAAGGTCAGGGTCGGAAAAACCGGCTGGAGCGCCTCGGCCCTGGCCCCTTCGCGCTGGAGCCTGTGCAACGCAGGGGTGTCGTATCGGTCCGGGAAGTCCCACCGGAACCCGTCCAGCGAGACCAGCACGACGTAAGGTCTGGCAGTGAGCGCGGGATCGTTCGTCCGGGCATCGGCGACGGGACAGAAAACCGGCTGAAGGGTGACGAGCACCGTGGCGACGAGGGCGGCGATGGCCCGCAGATTGTGGCGCGCGCGGTTCGACCGCGCCAGCCGATTGCCGGGTGGTGCACGCAATGCGCGGACTACCGTCACCTCCGTCTACTTCGACATGCGACCTGCCATTGGCACCTGGCAGACATCGAGCACTTCGGGCGGCTTGTGGTGGAAAAAGGCCTGGGTCCGGTTTCGTCGTCCCTCGAGCAGGGCGGCGAAACCCTTGCTGTCGGTGTCCGGAACATAGGCGGCCGGACGCTCCTCTTCGGAAATATCCGAGGCCAGCGTCATATGGCGAATCCGGGTGGTGGCGGTCTCGTCGCTGAACAAGCCGTTGTTGCCGGCGTCCCCGCGGGCGATCCGCTGGACGACGTCCATGCCGTCGATCACCCGGCCGAATACGTTCATGTTCCGGTCGAGGTAGCGGGGCGCCTGGCCGATCACGATGTAAAAGTCGGTACGGCTCGAATCCGCCGCTTCGTTTCGCGCCATGGCGACCACTCCGGGGCAGTGGGTCAGCCAGACCGAGCCGGACTTCGGGTCGCGTCCCACCGCGAAGCCCTCGATGAAACCCGTTTCCGGGGCGAACAGGTCGTTTTCCTGCACCGCAACGTAGGGGAGGTCCTCCGACCATTCACGCTCGAATTCGGCGTCGATCAGGGGGACGTCGCTCATCTGGCCGAGGTCGCTTCCGTCCCCGCCCTGGGCCACGAATCCGTCGATAACCCGGTAAAACGCGAGGCCTTCGTAGAACTTGTCCCGCACCAGTTTGCGGAATTGCTTCACCGTCGCGGGGGCGAACAGGGGATTCAGTTCCAGGACGACCCGGCCTTCGGTCAATTCGACGAGAACGAGGTTGTCGGGGTCCACTTGCCGCCATAGCAACTCGTCGTCCGCGGTGGACGTTGTCGTCGCAAAGGCGAGCATCGCGGCGGCGAAAGCGCAACGAAGAACTGGCGCGCCCCTGGTGCTCATGCTTGCCTGCCCGGTTTCATTCGGGGGCCGATATCAGGGCATCTGGATTCTGCCGCCACCCATGGGTCCTCCCATGCCGCCAGTCGGGTCCACGCCGCCCTTCGGTACGACGATGGAGGACGCCTGCTGTCGCTGCATTTCACGCAATTCCTCCATGGTCTGTTCAAAGGCTTTCTTTGCGGCATCGCCGAAGCCGGCAGCCGCTTCGGAGAGCGTTTTCGCCTCGATTTCGAAGGTCAGAGGAAGCGGGCCAGCCGTGGTCAGGACCTGCGTCGATCCCACAAACTGGATCTCACGCGAACCATCGGGTTCGCCTTCGGCGGTCACGGGTGTGAGCCGCCGCAGCGTGCCGACCGTGTTGTCGGTAAAGACCTCTTCGCGGTACAGGGTGGAAGCGTCCATCCGGATCTCATTGGTGCTCTCTGGATTGCTCATGCTGGATTCCTTCTTGGCTGCGCTTTATCTGGGGGTTCGCTCAGCCCAATCCAATGGTGGGTCTGGCTCCCCGGCCGGGCATTCGGGTCTGCGATTGCAGTACACTGTCCCGGTTCCGGTTCTGAATCAAGGGAGCGTATGAAATCAATGGCCAATATTCAATCTCACGAGACCACCTACAGCGCGAACGGCGCCGAAATGAACGGCTACATCGCCTGGGACGCGGATGTCGACGGCACCCGGCCCGGCGTCCTGGTCGTGCACGAGTGGTGGGGTAACAACGACTACGCCCGGCTGCGGGCGAACCTGCTGGCCGAGCTCGGTTACACTGCCATGGCGGTCGATATGTACGGAGGCGGTCGGACCGCCGACAACCCCGACGCGGCCGGTCAGCTGATGAACGAACTGCTCGCCGACCTCGGTTCGATGAGGGAGCGCTTCAATGCAGCGCTCGAAGTCCTGAAAAGCCATGATTCAACCGACGCCGGGAAGATTGCGGCGATAGGTTATTGCATGGGCGGCGGCATCGTGCTGCACATGGCGCGCTACGGCGCCGATCTGGCGGCGGTGGCCTCATTCCATGGTTCCTTGCCGCTCGGCGTGGCGCCTGCAGGGGAGGGCGGCGAAGTTACCGCGCGCATCGCCGTCTATCACGGCGAAGACGACAAGCTGGTCCCGGCCGAGGCCGTGCAGGCATTCCAGTCCGAAATGATGGAAGTGGACGCTGACTGCCTGTTCGTCACGATCCCGGGCGCGATGCACGGCTTCACCAACCCGGCTGCTACGGTGAACGGCGAAAAGTTCGAATTCCCCCTGCGCTACAACGAACTGGCGGACCGCTGCTCCTGGGAGCACATGCAACTGGTGCTGCAGTCGGCATTCGCCTGACTGCAGCGCATCGTCGGGCCCGGCTCAGGGCATGGGGACTGGCGCTTACAGAACGAGCATTTGCGCCAGCCACAGGAAGAGTCCCATGCTCACGACGTCGGTCGCCGTGGTCAGGAAAATGCTGGAAGCCGTTGCCGGGTCCGCCCCCAGTCGCTGCAGCGTGATCGGAACGAGCACACCGGTCATGCCGCTGGCGAGGCAGGCTCCGGTCATCGCCAGCAGAACCACCAGCCCCAGCATGACCGGCTGTTCCGCGCCGGAGTGGATGGCATAGGCGATCATTGCGACCGCCGCCACCAGACCAACCACGGCCCCGTTGACGACGCCCAACACGATTTCTTTCGACAGCACGCGCCTGAATACCCCGGGCTTGAACTCCTCGAGAGTGAGACCCCGGATGGTGACGGCCAGCGACTGACAGCCCGTGTTACCGGATTGTCCGGCCAATACGGGAAGGAAGGCGGCCAGAACGACGATCTGGGCGATCGTGCTCTCGAACAGGCTGACCACGAAAGCGGCCACGAAGGCGGTGACCAGGTTGAGCTGCAGCCAGGGATGCCGCATCTTCAGCGAGCGGCGCCAACCCGTGGTGGCGTGTTCCTCCTTGTGGACACCGACCATGCGTCCGGCCTGTGCGCTGATTTCGAACTTCTGGTGCTCGAACAACATGAACCCGTGCACGATGCCCTGCAGCTTGCCCTCCTTGTCGCACACCGGGTACACCGGATAGTGGCGATAGACCACTTCCTTCATGGCGTCGGACACCGACATCGAGGCGTCCAGCACGAACGGGTCCGTCAGCATCACTTCCCTGAGTTCCTGCTCCGGCCGGGCAAGCAGCAGCTCGCGCATGGTCAGGACGCCCTGCAGACGGTTGTCGTCGCCGACGACGTAGCCGTAGGTGATCAGCGTGTCGTGCACCCATTCCCGTATCTTTTCGACAGCCTCGCTGACCTTCAACTCCGGGGTGAACACAGCGACAACGGGCTCCATCAGCCGTCCGACGCTGTCTTCCGGGTATTTCTGGGCGACTGCCCACGGGTCCCCCACGTGATCGCCGGCGAAGGGAACGATGTGCTGACGCCGATCCTTTGGGAATCGCATGAGTACCCGATACGCCGGTTCCGGGGGCAGGTGCTGCAACACCGCGCCGATCGTTTCGTCGGTTTCGTCCGTAAGCAATTGGGCCACGTCCAGCGGCGCGCGCCGCTGCGCTTCCAGAATAAGATGTTCGAGCTTCTCGCTGGAACTCCCCGGGGCGCCTTGATTCATTTGCAGGTATCTCCTTAAGTCCTTTTTTCGGGCACGGGGAGTATAAACCAGCTGCCCCTGCCAGTGTCGCCTCCCGCCCATGTGGCAGCCGGGAATTTCCAATACCGGTCAACGGCGCCGCACACCTTGGGTTAACATGAATGCCGGAGGGAACACGAATGAGGAAACACGCAAAAGGCCGGGCGCTTGGCGTCGGAGGCATTTTTTTTCGCTCCAGTGACCCGGCGCGGCTGGGCGACTGGTACGCGAAATACCTGGATTTCGATATTGAGTCCTGGGGTGATACGCGGGGCGCGAGCTTTTCGCCCGCGGATCTGCCTCCCACGGCCTTCACCGTGTGGAGCGCGTTCGCGGACGACACGGCTTACTTCGGTGAGAGTCACCAGGCCTACATGATCAACCTCGTGGTGGACGACCTGGAAGCGGCGCTGGAACGCGTCGCGGCGGGTGGCGCCGTGGTGCTCGATGAGCGCGAGGAACACGATTTCGGGCGCTTCGGCTGGTTCATCGATCCGGATGGCCATCGCGTCGAATTGTGGCAACCGCCGGAGCCCGAATGAACGACGCGGGCGCAGACCAGGAAGAGCGAATGCAGGAACTCGAGAGCCGCCTGGCGTTCCAGGACGACCTGATCGAGAGCCTGAACGGAGTCGTCGTGCGGCAGGACCGGGAACTGACCAGGCTGGTCCGGCGCCTGGATGAACTGGAGCGCAAACTGGCCGAGATGGCTGAAGCCGCGGCGCTGAGCGGAACGCCGCCGGGCCACGAAGTTCCTCCCCACTACTGATCCGCGGAAGGGCGGTATTCCTCCATCCACTCCGCTGCGGCGCGGCGCAGCGCGGGCCAGGCGACCAGTGAATCACCGAATCGCCGCCAGGCGTCCCGCCAGAAGTCGATGATCTCTCCCCGGCCCGGTTTGCCCGGCCGGTCCGGCTGCAGCAACGCGGGGGTGGACAGCAGGCGCTCCTGCGCCCTCTTTTCCGCCCGCGCGAGCCAGGATTTCCAGTCCCGCGGGGCATTCCGACAGCGGTGCAGCGACTTCGAGGCCTGTGTCAGCGTCCAGGACTTCTGGCGCAGGCGCTGCTCAGAGCACAGGTCGATGATCGTGTCGTGGCTGGCCGAGGAAAGGGCGGCAAACGAAGCCGCCAGACAATCAAGCCGCGCCTCCAGGCCGGCAGCCGCGCAAGCTTCGACCTGCGTGGCCGGCATCCCCGTCAGGTGGCCGACATCGCCCCCCGGGTTGAAATCCTCCATCCTGCCCGGGCGGACGACTGTATGGTTCTCGCGCAAGTGGAGCACCGCCCAGGGGTAAATGAGACTGACGCTGTCCGGATACAGGAAATGCGCCATGTCGCCGAATATGCGGTCCTGGCCACGCTCGATCGGAAAGTAGGGCGGCAGGAAATCCCGGTTGTCGAAGCCTGTGACCTGCGAGAAGTTGGCGCCGTGGGTCAGGGTGGGACGGTTGACCCCGAGCCAGCAGCGGCTCTCGGCAGCCGCGAGCGAAGCCTGGCGCTCGTCTCCGCACAGGATGTCCAGAGTTTCCTCCGGAAGGCTGCCGAGCCAGGTGTAATCAATGGAGCCGGGATCACCGACGGACCCGCACTCCGTCACGCGAATACGCGAGTTCCTGTGCAGGGCGGCAACGGCCTCCGGCCGGGCATAACGGAACGCGTCCTGCTCCAGGCGCTCCAGACCGAGTGCGCCCAGCGCTTCCGGAATGCCAAGGCCCAGGCATTGCAGATGGCGTCGCACCGGATCGGCATCCTCCTGCTGACGAAGCGGGTCCTGCTCCGACAGGTCGTCGAAAAACTGCGCCTGCAGGCGGCCCAACGAGAATTCCGGTCCGGCGCGCTCGAACGCGGGCGCGTAGAGGCGGCAGACCGTGTCGTCGTCGAACACGACCAGCGGACGCCCCGCCGAGAGCAGTTGGCAGTAGTTGCGTGCGGTCCCGGTGCTTATGAAATCGCGCCAGCCTTCCCAGTCCAGCAGGAACCGGATCGAGTCTTCCGCATACGGCAAACGGTTGGCGAGATACGCCTGCAGCGCACTGGCCTCCTGCCGGCCGAAATAATCCACCCGGCAACCGGTCCGGCTGGCCAGACGGCCGGCCAGTTCCCGGTTCTGCCGGGTGGCTGTTGCGGAGCGTGAATCGTCGACGATGCAGCAACGATGGATGTGCCCGAAATCGCAGGTCTCGGCCATGGAGTCGAGGAGTCGCGCCAGTGCGCGGGGCCGATCGCAGGTGATGACCGCGACGACGGGATCGGACGCTGCGGCATCCTTGCCCTGCCTGGGCCGCAACGTTTCGCACAGGCTCCTGGCGGACGAAGTCAGGCCCCCGTCGTGAACGGATTTGACCACTTCCCGGATGGCTCGGCGTCGATCCGGGCTGCCGTCGCTGCCTTTCATCAATTCATCCGTGTGCTCTTCGAGCGTACGGTAGGCATCGCAGAAGGTCAGCGCGCTGGCAACCTCCTCGGGCAGGCGCAAGGTGCGTCCGTTCGCCGGGTTGCGGACCAACACGGTGTGGTCCGGAAGAGGATATTCGCTCAATTTGCCGACAGCGAACAGCTCCGGTGGTGGCGGGGCCGATGTGCCGCCCAGGGAGATGCTCCAGGAGAAAGTCTCGTTGTTGCCCATGGCCGTTCCCATGCTGCGTCTCAGTCAGCCGCCAGTGCCGGTTCCTGCAGGGCGGCGAGTTGTTCGCGCAGATCCAGTATAAGGTTTTCCCAGTAGCGCGGGCTGTCGAACCAGGGAAAGGCGGATGGGAAGGCCGGGTCCTCCCAGCGCCGCGCCAGCCACGCTGCGTGGTGCAGCATTCGCAGGGTGCGCAAGGCCTCGACCAGCAGCAATTCACGGTAATCGAATTCGCAGAAGTCCGTGTAGCCTTCCAGGAGGACGGAGAGCTGCCCCGACATCTCGTGGCGCTCCCCGGACAGCAGCATCCAGAGATCCTGGACAGCGGGTCCGGACTGGCAATCGTCCATATCCACGAAGAACGGGCCGTCCCGCCACAGAAGGTTGCCGGGATGGCAGTCTCCGTGCAGGCGAATGGTCCGGAAGTCACCGGCACGCGCCCATGCCTGGCGTATGTTCTCCATCAGGTCTGCAGACAGGCTGTTGAAGGCGTCCAGCAGATGGGCCGGCAGCCATCCACCCGCCTGCAGATAGTCTATTGGCTCCTGCCCGAAACGCGCGGGGGTCAGGGCGGGCCGATGCCGGAAAGGTCGCACGCGGCCCACGGCGTGGATGCGCCCAAGGAAACGTCCCAGCCACAACAGGGTATCCCGGTCGTCCAGTTCGGGCGCGTGGCCACCCTGCCTGCGGAACAGGGCGAAGCGGAAGCCCCGGGAGTGGAACAGGGAGGTCCCTTCCATGACCTCCGGGGCGATAAGCGGGATCTCCGCGGCCGCGAGTTCCCGCGAAAACGCGTGTTCTTCCAGGATCTGCTCGTCTGTCCAGCGGCCGGGCCGGTAGAACTTCGCGATCAGCGGTTGCGCTTCCTCGATGCCCACCTGGTAAACACGGTTCTCGTAGCTGTTCAGCGCCAGCAGGCGGCCATCGGTGAGCAGGCCGGCGGACTCGACCGCCTGGAGCACAGTGTCCGGGTCCAGGCGGTAGTAAGGTGTTCGATCGTCGTCGGCGTCCGTCATGGTCGCATCATACCCCGATCCGAACGAGCCGCCGCGGCCGCCGTGTCGGATCGGTCAAATCCGCTCGGCAGACCGTGCCATAATCACGTAAAATAACCTATCCCATCTGATCTGTTCTTTTCCAATGGCCAACGGCACCAAGAACCTAGCCCTGTTTTGTGATTTCGAGAATATCGCCCTCGGCGTCCGTGACGCCAACTATGCGCGTTTCGACGTCGAGGAAATCCTCGAACGTCTCCTCGTGAAAGGCAATATTATCGTCAAGAAGGCCTATTGCGATTGGGAGCGTTACAAGGGGTTCAAGAAGGACATGCACGAAGCGTCTTTCGAGTTGATCGAGATTCCGCATGTCAGCCAGTCAGGCAAGAACTCGGCCGATATCCGGATGGTGGTCGACGCGCTGGACCTGTGTTACACGAAGTCCCACGTCGATACCTTCGTCATCATGTCCGGAGATTCCGACTTTTCGCCGCTGGTGTCGAAGTTGCGCGAAAACAACAAGATCGTGATCGGTGTCGGCGTCAAGAACTCGACCTCCGATCTGTTGATCGCCAACTGCGACGAATTCATCTATTACGACGACCTGCTCCGCATGGCCGAACGGCGCAAGCCCAAACCGGAAGCCAAGAAGTCCACCGCCCGCAAGGAAACCGGCGAACGAAACCAGAAATCGCGGCAGGAAACCCGGGCCGAGAAGGCTTTCGACCAGGTCCTGGAAACCATAGACGATCTTTTCTCCGAGCGTGGGGACCAGGACAAGGTGTGGGGCTCGATGGTCAAGCAGGCCCTGAAGCGTCGTAAACCCGGATTCAACGAGAGCTATCACGGATTTCGTTCTTTCGGCAAGTTGCTGGAAGAGATGGAATCGCGCGAGATGATCAAGCTCGCGTATGACGAAAAATCCGGGGGCTACATCATCACCGAAGTTCTCTGAACCGACCCGCGGAGGCCGCCGGCCACCCGCATATCCCCTGCCCGAGGCGCGTTGGCAAGCCGTCGGGGCACGGTGTATTATCGAATGGCGGCCCCGGATCCGCGACCCGGGGTTTTTTCAATGGTTACAGAGAGTCAGAGCGATGTCAGATGTTATTGTCGGGACCGTGAAGTGGTTCAACGACGCCAAAGGTTACGGTTTTATTTCCCTTGAAGGCGAACGCGATGTGTTCGTCCATTTCCGCTCCATCCAAATGGAAGGCCGCAAGACACTCAAGGAAGGCCAGCAGGTGCAGTTCACCATCGGCGAGGGCCTGAAAGGCCCGCAGGCGGAGAACGTCGTACCCCTGTAGGCGCGCGGTCGGCCTTCGGGTTCGCGAACCCGGCGCCAGCCAAAAAAAACCCGGCTTGCGCCGGGTTCAATAGTAGTTCCCTTGTCCTAATGGCACACCGGTCTCACTGTGCGCCGGACCTTTATTGGTGGTCAGCGAAATAAACCCCTGAGTCGCATGACCGTTTCTGCCTGTCCCCCGAGCATTCGTGCTTTCAAGCTGATATGTGGACGGGCCACGGGTCTGGTTTTGCAACCCGTGGCGACTGATCTCTCGTCAGTTTGCAGGTGGCGATGATCTTGTTGCTTTTGTGCTCCCAGCAGCTCAGAGAGTAGTTTCCTCATCTTTCTGTCTTCCATGACAAAAGCTCCTTGAGTTCCGTTTTCCTCCAATCCGGGAGGAGGTGGGAGAGTCGAGGCCCTGATTGGGCAAAGGAGGGGCAGGGCCTCGATTCGTCCCGCTAACTGCTACCAGTCAGTTAGTTAGTTCATGAATGGTAATGCAATAATCGGGCCATAGAGGCCAATCAGAATAAAAGGACGTAAAATCAATTAGTTGAGGATAAACTGGCAGATACTGTTGGCCGTTTGGGCTGCCTGGAGTGTCGCGTTGCGTCAGCGCCTATGACACTTTTTGTCACACGGTGCACGCCCTGAGCGAGGATGAGGCGACGCGATCTGCATTCAGGCGCTGACGGGTTCCAACCAGTTCCAGCGGTCTTCGGTCTGGCCGTTGAACAGGCCGAAAAACGCATCCTGCAGTTTTCGGGTCACCGGCCCGCAGCCCCCGTTGCCGATACTCATGTGATCCACCTGACGCACCGGGGTGACTTCCGCGGCCGTACCGGTCATGAAAATTTCATCGGCGGCATAGAGCTGTTCGCGTGATATCGCCACTTCCACCGTCTCGATGCCCAGCTGCGCGGCCAGCGTGATCACCGTATCCCGGGTAATGCCGGTCAGGATGGATGAGGACGCGGGCGGTGTGAGCAGCCGGTCCTTCAGCACCACGAAGATGTTCTCCCCTGCGCCTTCGCTAAGCAGGCCGTCGCGTCCCAGCCCGATGCCTTCCTCGAAGCCGCGGTCGCGAGCTTCGAAGCCGATCAGCTGGCTCGACAGATAGTTGCCGCCAGCTTTGACACCCGGCGGCATCGTGTTCGGCGCAAGCCGGTTCCAGGACGTCACGCAGGCCCGAATGCCATTCTTCAGGCCCTCTTCGCCGAGATAGGCGCCCCAGGCCATCACGATGATGGCGACATCCACGCGATTCATGTCGCGCGGAATGACGCCCAGCCCGCAATTGCCGCGCATGATCAGCGGGCGGACGTACGCACTGGCCAGGCCGGAGTCACGAACCGTTTCACGGCAGGCCTCGTGCAATTCGTCGACGCTGTAAGCCATCGGCATCCGGTAAACCTCCGCGGAATACCTGAGACGCTCCAGGTGGTCCCGGCAGCGGAACATCATCGTTCCATCCGGCGTGTCGTAAGCCCGGATTCCCTCGAACACGGAAGAACCGTAGTGGAGTGCATGGCTTGCGATGTGGACGGTGCACTCGGCGGATTCCCGCAGAACGCCGTTGAACCAGATTCGTTCCCGCGTGCTCATCATTGATAACCTTGGGCTGCATTAATGGAATGTGGGGGATTACAATCGGCGGATTATAAACCAATCGTCAGCTCGAATGGCCTTCTTCAGCGGTCCCTTGTAACGGGGCCGATGCCGGTTTCAACGGAGCCAAAGTGTATGGAATGGAAGATCCTCGCAACGGTATTTGCCAGCGTGTTCGTCGCCGAGATGGCGGACAAGACCCAGTTGGTGACCCTGCTCTTCGCCACCGACAAGGCCGTCAGCAAGTGGGTGGTGTTTTTCGGTTCAGCATCCGCGCTGGTGCTGGCCAGCGCGATCGGCGTGCTCGCCGGCAGCCTGGTGTCGCAGTTCTTCAGCGTGAAGCTGATGTCCATCGCAGCCGGGTCCGGCTTCATACTGATCGGCGCATGGACGCTGTACCATGGCGTTTTCAACCTGACATAGACTGCTGTCCTTGAATCGGGAAACCCATCACCATCATCATCACGCGCCGCCCGACTATAATCGGGCGTTCGCGGCCGGCGTGGCGCTGAATGTCGTGTTCGTGGTCGTCGAGGCGGTTTATGGCGTCCTCTCGGACTCCCTGGCGCTGCTTACCGACGCCGGCCACAACCTCAGCGACGTGCTGGGGTTGCTGCTGGCCTGGGGCGCCGCCGCGCTGGCCCGGCGTCGGCCTTCGCCCCGCCGCACCTATGGCTACTCACGCGCCACCATTATTGCCTCCCTGTTCAGTGGCCTGTTGCTGATGTTCGCCGTGGGGGCGATCGGGTGGGAAGCGGTCAGCCGCCTGGTGCAGCCGGTCGAACCCGCAGGGCGAACGATCATGGTCGTCGCCGCGGTGGGGGTAGTGATCAACACCCTGACCGCTCTATTCTTCCTGTCCGGCAAGGACCATGATCTCAACATTCGCGGCGCATTCCTGCATATGGCGGCGGATGCGGCGGTTTCGCTGGGTGTGGTGGTGTCCGGGGCGCTCATCCTTTACTTCGGCATGTACTGGATCGACCCGGTCATCAGCCTGGTGATCGCAGCGGTGATCTTTCTCTCCACCTGGGGCCTGCTTCGGGATTCACTCAATCTTGCGGTGGACGCGGTGCCGCCCGGCGTCGATCCCGAGGCCGTCCGGCAGTATCTCGCCGCCCAGCCCGGCGTGCGGGACCTGCATGACCTCCACATCTGGGCGATGAGTACTACCGACACCGCGCTGACGGCGCACCTCGTGATGGACGCACTGCCCGCGGATGACCAGTTCCTGGCCGATATCGCGGATCAGCTGCTGGCGCGCTTCGCAATCAAGCACCCGACCATCCAGATCGAGAAGACCGACAGCGGGGTGACCTGTGGCCAATCCGTGAATTGCGCAGATTGAGACGACTGCAGTGTTCAGCGGCTTTTTCTCCCAGGCGTTCATCTACCTCGTCGCGGCGGTGCTGGCCGTGCCCCTGGCGCGGCGATTTGGTCTGGGTTCCGCGCTCGGCTACCTGCTGGCGGGGGTGATCATCGGTCCCTTCGTGCTTGGCCTGGTCGGGCAGGAAACCCGGTATGTCATGCACTTCGCTGAGTTTGGCGTGGTGCTCGCGGAAAGCGAGTTTCGGCACGAACTGGTATCGAATATCGAGCTGTTCAAAGGCCCGCTGCTCGGCCTTTTCTTCATTCCGGTCGGAGCCGGGATTAACTTCACGATCATGACGGGGCAGCCGACTAATCCAGTGACAGGCGCTCTTCCAGCCTCCGCGCCTGCTCCCCGATGACGTTATCGACGGCTGGAGAGATTCGACCCAGCCCGCCGTCGGCGTGCCCGGACGCGCGGTAAATGAACGTCACCGACGAACCTTCGTCGGCAGCTTCGATCGACCACGTCATGCGGCCGTTGACCGCCATCGGCTGCAGCGGCCCCAGCGCGCCCTCGAAGCGGATTTCACGTCCCGGCGCCAGGTAGATGATGCGCAGATGTTCGACGCCACCGCCGTCCGGGAGCCGCTCGCAGAAGCAGCCGCCGCGCCTCGCGTCCATGTACAGGTTGGACGCCTCGCCGCTCCAGCTGTGTTCGGGGTTCCACCACTCGCCGATGGCCTTCATCCGCTGATATACCGTGGCCGGTTCGGCGCCTGTGACGAATGTGTGCCGGACCGTGAAGTAGTCGTCACCGGATTCCGTGACGTCGGCCGGCAAGGGGCCGGCCGACACCAGGAGTACGATACAGGCCGCGCTGAGCATGATGTTCATCATGGTGGAGAGTTTTCCTCAGGCGGACCCACGATCACAGTGATCGGCGATGACCTGAGCCACACACGCGGTGAGCTTCCTGGCAAAGGGCACGTGCAGGAATTCGTTCGGGCCGTGGGCATTGGAGTTGGGACCAAGGACGCCGGTGATCATGAACTGGGCCTCGGGGAAGAATTCGCCCAGCATCGCCATGAACGGGATCGTGCCGCCCTCGCCCATGTACATCACACCCTGTCCGTAAGCGTCGTTCGACGCCTTTTCCAGCGAAGCGTGGAGCCAGGGCGCAATATCCGGTGCGTTCCACCCGGATGCCGGGTGGTCTGGTTCGAAGCGGATGCGCGCATTGTTCGGCGGGTCCGCTTCAAGCGTTTCCTTCATGCGCCGGGTGGCCTCGTCGCCGTCCACTGTCGGCGGTAGCCGCATGGACAACTTGAGGGAGGTGTGCGGCCGCAGCACGTTGCCCGCCGACGACAGGCTGGGCATGCCGTCGGCGCCGGTGACCGACAGGGCCGGCCGCCAGGTGCGATTCAGGATGCGGTCCAGATTGTTGTCCGCCTGGGGCTCCACGCCGTCGCAGAAAGGGTAGGCCTCGAACACCTTGTCGCCCAGCGCTTCGGCCATTTTGCGGCTTTGCTCGATGCGCTGCGCCGGAATGTCGGCCTGCAGGTAGTCGGGAAGGACGCGCCCGGTGTCTTCGTCCTCCAGGCGGCTGAGCAGTCGGCGCAGCACCCGGAAACTCGATGGCACGACGCCGGAGGCATAACCCGAATGGACGCCCTCGGTGAGTACGTCGGCGCGCACGGTGCCGGCCGCCATGCCGCGCAGGGAGACGGTCAGCCATAGCTGCTCGTAGTTGCCGGCGCCCGAGTCCAGGCAGACCACCAGCGACGGCGAGCCGATCCGATCCCGCAGATGCTCGATGTAATGCGGCAGGTCGTAGCTGCCGGATTCCTCGCAGGCTTCGATGATCACCACGCAGCGGGCATGCGGGCGCTTCTCGCCTTGTACTGCCATGACCGCGGCCAGCGACGCGAAGGCTGCGTAGCCGTCGTCCGCTCCCCCGCGGCCGTACAGCTTGTCGCCCTTCACGACGGGCTTCCACGGGCCGAGGTCGTCGGCCCACCCCGTCATTTCCGGCTGCTTGTCCAGATGGCCGTACATCAGGATCGTGTCGTCACCCTGGCCAGGAATCTCGATGTAGATCAGCGGAGTTCTGCCGGGCAAACGGACGATCTCGCACGTCATGCCGGAGATTTCCTGTTTCTGGCACCACGCGAAAATCTGCTTGACCGCATCCTCCATGTAGCCGTTCTTTTCCCAGTCGGGATCGAAGTGTGGCGATTTGTTCGGAATTCTTATGTATTCCACGAGTTCGGGGACGATCGAGTCCATCCAGATCTCGTCGATGAATTTCTGCGCTGCTTCCGGGTTCATGGCTTTCCTTGATGTTGATTCGGTGAGTGCCGCAATTATCGCATGCGCACCATCGAGATTCATGGAACCGGTGGGCCCGGCTTGACCTGCGCCTGTTTGGGACCTGGCGGGACTTCATGGCTGCTGGGGGCGCGGTTTCACCCGGCCTGAGGCGCACGGTGCGTTCGCCTGCCCTCGGGGGGCGAGGCATTTTTCGCGCCAACCGCAGGAGGGTCTGCTATGCTTGCGGCACCTCGGCGCGCCCCAGGCGGCCGAAGCGCAACCGACCATCAGGATAAGACTCGGAGGGAACTCGTGAACACCCAAACCGAAGCAGCCGGCCGGCCCGGCATTCCACCCGGGGAATTTCTCGGACACCCCAAGGCACTGTGGCAGCTCTCGAACATCGAGATGTGGGAGCGTTTTGCCTTCTACGGCATGCGGGCCCTGTTGGCTGTGTACGTGGCGACCACCTTCTTCGGCCACCTCGGCGACCAGGCCAACTCCCAGGCGAGCCTGGTATACGGCGGTTATACCGCACTTGTCTACGCCACCGGCATCGTCGGCGGTTACGTCGCCGACCACGTGCTCGGCTACCAGCGCTCCATCCTGCTGGGCGCGTTGATCATGGCCTCCGGCCTGTTCGTGCTGCTGATCGAGGATCTGCACTGGTTCCTGGTAGGGCTGGCGCTGGTCGTGGCAGGCAACGGCCTGTTCAAGCCCAACATATCCACTATGATCGGCAAGCTTTACGTGCCCGGTGACGTGCGCCGTGACTCCGGCTTCACGATTTTCTACATGGGCATCAACCTCGGCGCCTTCATCGCTCCGTTCATCACGGCTGCGTGGATCGGAGCGACCTGGGGCCTGAAGTGGGGCTTCTGCGCCGCGGCAGTTGGCATGATCCTGTCCACGCTGTTTCTGGAAGTCGCAAAGCGGTCGCTCGGTGCGATCGGCCGTCCGGCCGAAGGCAAGGACGGCTGGGGCCGATTTTTCCTGGTGGGTTTGGGCGCACTGCTCATGGCATTCGCGGTCTACTTCCTGCTGTCGGCCAGCCAGATCCTGGGTTGGTTGCTGAGCGGCATCATGCTGGCGCTGATCGTCTATTTCATCTCGTCCGGCATCCGCAGTGGCGACAAGGTGCAGATGCAGCGCTACATCGCGATGATCATCCTGTTTCTTGCCAACGCCTGCTTCTGGGCCCTGTTCGAGCAGGCCGGCAGTTCCATGAATTTCTTCGCACGCGAATTCGTCACGCCGATGTACGGCAGCATGGAAACCTGGCAGGCCGGCGGCTTCGGCATTTTCCAGTCGCTCAACCCCCTGTACATCCTGCTGTTCGCGCCGGTCTTCGCCGCCTTCTGGCCCTGGCTGGAAAAGCACGGCATGAACCCCTCGATCCCGCGCAAGTTCTCGCTGGGACTGATCCAGGTCTCGCTCGGCTTCCTGCTGCTGGTATTGGCGATCTCGAACTTCCAGAATGCCGCGGGGCTGGTTCCGTGGATCTTCCTGGCGTTGTGCTACCTGCTGCATACGACGGGTGAGCTTTGCCTGTCGCCGATCGGCCTGTCCATGGTGACCAAGCTGGCGGCCGAAAAGGAAACGGGCATGGCAATGGGCGGCTGGTTCCTCTCCATCGCGATGGCGCAATATGTGGCTGGTCTGATTGCCGCGATCGCTTCCGGTGGTGGCGGGGGCCATGGCGTTGAAGCCGGCGCCGGCATCGAACAGTACGCGCAGACTTACCAGATGCTGTTCTGGGTAGGACTCGGGTTCGGCCTCGCGTACCTGCTCAGCGCCCCGCTGATCAACAAGCTGATGCACGGGGTCAAGTAGCCGGGAAAACGGACCGGCGGGAAACCCGGGCGGCCGCCCGGGTCTCCTGTCAGACCCCAGGCTCCAGAACGCGCAACGATCACGGAGCATATCGATGACCCAGAAACGCCCCTTGCTGCAGATTCTCACCGCCGTGGCGGCCGGCTGGCTGCTCACCGCCTGCAAGCCCGCCGATTCGCCGGGTGCGGGCGCCGGCGCACCGGGTGGTGCCTCCAGCGAAGACCAACCCCCAAATGCCCAGTGGGAGCCCTTTGTGGATCGTTATATCGAGAGTTTCCTCGCTGCCCATCCCGCGTTCGCGGTCGTTCAGGGACGCCATGAATACGACGGGCAATTGCAGGACTGGAGCGCCGAGGGTATCGCAAGAGAAATTGCTCGCCTGAAAGCCCTGCGGCTGGAGGCAACGGAATTCGGCGACGACGAACTGAACGAGCAGCAGCGCTTCGAACGCGAATATCTGCTCGCCGCTATCGACCGCTCCCTGTTCTGGCTGGACAAGGCCGAATGGCCGTTCCGCAACCCCGCGTTCTATTTCGACTGGATGTCCGATTCGCTGGATCCCAGCCCGTATATCACCTTGGACTACGCTCCGCTCGAGGAACGCATCAAGTCGTATACCCGCTACGCGCGCAGCGTGGTGCGCGCCGCCGACCAGATCCGCGCCAACCTGCGCATGCCAATGGCCCGCACCGTGCTGCAGTTCGGCATCGACTCGTTTGGTGGAATGGCGAATTACTACGAAAACGATGTGCCCGCGGTGTTTGCCGCGGTCGAGGACGCAGGCCTGCAGAGCGACTTCGCCGCCGCCAACTCGGCCGCGGCCGCGGCCATGCATGAGTTGACGGCATGGCTGAAGTCCAACCTGGACACCGCGACCGAGGACTACGCGCTCGGACCCGACCTGTTCCGCCAGATGATTTACGACACCGAGCGTGTCGACATCCCGCTGGACCAGCTCGAGGCCATGGGGCGCAAGGACCTGCTTCGCAACCAGGCAGCGCTGGCCGATGCCTGCGCGGAGTTTGCTCCCGGCAAGAGCATTGCCGAATGTTTCGCCAAGATGGCCGCGCGCAAGCCGCCGGGAGGGCCGGTCGAAACAGCACGCGTGCAGCTGAAGGAATTACGCGCCTTCGTCGTGGAACACGATCTGGTCTCCATTCCGGGCAATGAACGCGCGCTGGTGGCCGAAGCGCCGCCCTACGCCCGTTCGAATGGCGCGTACATCAACATCCCGGGGCCGTATTCGCAAAACCAGCCGTCGATTTACTACATTGCCCCGCCGAACCCGGAGTGGTCCGCGGAAGTCCAGCAGGCTTACATTCCGGGGGAAGCCGACCTCCTGTTTACCTCGGTGCATGAAGTCTGGCCCGGACACTTCCTGAATTTCGTACACGCGAAGCGCAGCAACTGGTTCTTCGGCCGGATCTTCGTAACCTACGCCTTCGCGGAAGGCTGGGCGCACTATACCGAGGAGATGATGCTCGAGGCCGGGCTGCGCGGCGCATCGCCGGAAACACGCATCGGAGAGATCGGCAACGCGTTGCTGCGCGATGTCCGCTTCCTATCCGCCATCGGGCTGCATACCCAGGGTATGACGGTCGAGGAGTCCGAGCGGATGTTCATGGAAGAGGCCTACCAGAGCAAGGGCACCGCCATGCAACAGGCAGCGAGGGGCACCTACGATCCGGCTTACCTCAACTACACCATGGGCAAGCTGATGATCCGGCAGTTGCGCGACGACTGGACCCGTGACCGGGGCGGAAGGGCCGCCTGGAAGTCGTTCCACGACACCTTTCTTTCCTTTGGCGGGCCTCCCATCCCCCTGGTCCGAGCCCGCATGCTGAAACAGAACTGAGCGCCCGGGTACGATGCAGCTGGAGTTTTTCGGGGCAGCCGGAGAAGTCACCGGTTCTTGCCATATCCTGACCGTCGGTTCCCGCCGGGTCCTGCTCGATTGCGGCTTGATCCAGGGCGGGCGCAGTGACGAGGCCCGGAACGCGGATCCTTTCCCGTTCGACGCATCGGCCATTGACGCCGTCGTGCTCAGCCATGCCCACCTGGACCATTGCGGACGGCTGCCCTTGTTGGTCAAGCGCGGCTTCCGGGGACCCGTGTTCGCACAGGAAGCCAGTTGCGAACTGGCGGTGATCCTGCTGGCCGACGCGGCTCACCTGGAGCAACGTGACGCCGAGTACCGCAGTCGCAAGACGGGGAAAAACGTAAAGCCGCTGTTCACGCTCGAAGACGGGGAACGGGTGGTGCGGCAGATGAAAGGAGTCCGGTATCGGGAGACGTTCGACGTCGTCGATGGCATCCGGGCACGGTTCCGGGATGCCGGTCACATACTGGGTTCCTGTGCCGTGGAGGTGTGGGTACGGGAAGGAGACCTGGAGCGGAAGCTGGTGTTCTCCGGCGATCTCGGCCAGTACGATACGCCCATCCTGCGCGACCCGGAGCCGATCGACCGCGCGGACGTGGTGCTGATGGAGAGCACCTACGGTGGGCGCCGCCACCGGGATCGCGAGCGGACCGTCGAAGAACTGGGTGAAATCCTGACCTCAGCGCGCGGTCACTCGGGCAATGTCCTGATTCCCGCTTTCGCGATAGGCCGCAGCCAGGAAATCCTCTACCAGTTGGGCAAGCATTACGATGAATGGGACCTCGGCCGTTTCCGGATTTACCTCGACAGCCCCATGGCCATCGAGGTATCCCGTGTCTACTGGGAGCACCCCCATCTTTACGACGAAGAGGCTACCCGCTTACGGCGCGAAAACGGCGGCATGCCCTTGTTGCCCAACCTCAAGCTGAGCCAATCGACCGAGGATTCGATGGCCATCAATCGCCTCTCGTCGGGCGCCATCGTCATCGCCGGCAGCGGCATGTGCAACGGCGGGCGCATCGTGCACCACCTGAAGCACAACCTCTCCCGTGAGGAGACCGAAGTGATCATCGTCGGTTACCAGGCGCATGGCTCCCTGGGCCGCAGGCTCGTGGACGGTGAAGAGGTGGTCCGGATACACGGGCAGGAAGTCCCGGTGCGCGCCACCATCCATACGCTCGGCGGCTTTTCGGCGCATGGTGACCAGGAAGACCTGGCGCGCTGGTACGAATGCATGGAAAACCGCCCGCCCGTCTACCTGGTGCACGGAGAACCAGAGGCCCAGGAAGCGTTCAGCGCCTACCTCTCCAACCGCAACGGCGCCGAGGTCCACATCCCCAAACCCGGTCAGACGCTAGACCTTTCGGTCCTCTAGCCGCTGCCCCGCCCGCTACATTACGAACGTGTTTTATCCCTGCTTTGTATCGTGCCGGTCCCTCAGGTTGGCGATAACGTCTTCCAGCGTCAGTCCGCGGGACCTCAACAGCACCAGCAGGTGATAGAGCAGGTCGGCAGCCTCGTCGATGACTTCGGTGTCGCTGCCGGCCGCCGCTGCGAGGGCCGTCTCCACGCCTTCCTCGCCGACCTTCTGCGCGATGCGGCGCGTGCCGGCTTCGAACAGGCTCGTGGTGTAGCTGCCTTCCGGGCACTCCTCCTCGCGCTGCCCGATCAGGCGTTCCAGGGCCGCTGCAAAAGCGAGTACCGGCCGCACCGCTCCAGGATCGTCGAAGCACGTTTCCGTGCCGCGGTGGCAGGTCGGCCCTGTGGGATTCGCAAGCACCAACAGGCAGTCACGGTCGCAGTCGGCATGCACTTCGACCACCTCCAGTTGGTTGCCCGATGTTTCGCCCTTGACCCACAGGCTTTGGCGGCTGCGGCTCCAGAAGGTCGCCTTGCCGTGCTCCAGGCTGCCGGCCAGCGCCTCGCGGTTCATGTAGGCCACCATCAACACGCGGCCGTCGAAGCCGTCCTGCACCACCGCGGGCAGCAGGCCGCCCATCTTGTCCCAGTCCAGCGCGTCTATGTCACGCGCGCCGCGAATCAGCATGGCCGCACCTCGATGCCGGCCGCGGCCAGCGAGCGTTTCAGTTCGGGAATCGGGATCTGGCCGGAATGGAAGACCGTCGCCGCCAGGGCCGCGTCCACGTCCGCCAGTCGAAAAACGTCCGCGAAATGCTCTGTGGCACCCGCGCCGCCGGACGCCACCAGCGGTATCGGCAGAACGTGCCGGGCCGCCTGCAGCTGCACGATGTCGTATCCTGCGCGCGTTCCGTCGGCCGACATGCAGTTCAGTACCACTTCGCCGGCGCCGCGTTCCACGACCTCGCGCAGCCAGTCCAGGGTCTCTCGGCCGGGGCTGCGCATCGCGTCGGGGGTTCCGGTGTGCGAACGGACCGTGTAGACGCCGTCGTCCGCGATGGAGTCGACCCCGATGACCACGCATTGGCTGCCGAAGGCATCGACGAGACGGTCGATGAGGCCGGGGTCCTCCAATGCGGGTGTATTGATCGAGATCTTGTCGGCGCCTTGCGCGAGAACCCGTCCAGCTGCCTCGACACTCCGTATGCCGCCGGCCACGCAGAACGGGATGTCTATGGTTTCCGACACGCGGCGGACCCACTCGACGTCCACGCTGCGGCCCTCGGGGCTGGCCGTAATGTCGTAGAACACCAGTTCGTCCGCCCCCTCCTCGCGATAGCGGGCGGCCAGTTCGATGATATCGCCCATCACACGGTGGTCGCGAAAGCGGACACCCTTGACCACCTGGCCGTCGCGAACATCCAGACAGGGAATGATCCGTCGCGCCACGGTCGAGCCGCACCGGCCGCTCATTCCAGCGCCTCCAGCGCCTCGGCGACCGTAAAGCAGCCCTCGAGCAGGGCCTTGCCGGTAATGATGGAATCGACCCCGGTTGCGGCCAGGCTGCGCAGATCCCTGAGACCGCTGACGCCGCCCGAGGCCTGCACGGACAGGGAAGGGTAGCGGTCCGTGATCTGCCGGTAGAGGTCCACGTTCGGGCCGGCCATCGCCCCGTCGCGGCCGATATCGGTACACAGCAGATGCCGAAGTCCCTGGCCGGTGTGGAAATCCAGCAGTTGCCACAGGTCCCGTTCGGAGCCCCGGGTCCAGCCGTGCGTGCGCGGGCGGGGTACGCCGTCCTCGCCGATGCGGACATCAAGGGCGGCCACCAAGCGGTCGGCGCCGAACATCTCCAGCCAGGCGGCGAACCGCTCGGGTTGCGCAATGCTGACGCTGCCGACGACCACCCGATCCGCGCCCTGTTCCAGGCGAATACGGATATCGTCCTCGTCGCGTACGCCGCCGCCGGTCTGCACCCGCTGTGGCGCGCGCTGCAGCAACCTCAGCAAGGGCCGGATATCGGCATCATCACCGTCACGGGAGGCGGCGAGATCGACCACGTGGAGCCATTCCGCGCCGGCTTCGGCGTACTCCGCGGCCAAGCGGTGTACGTCCAGGTCGTACACTTTGCAGTCATGAAAATTGCCATGCAGCAAACGAACACAGCTGCCGTCCAGCAGGTCGATTGCGGGGATGAGTCCGGTGTTTCCGGGTTGGCTGCCAGTCATTTGAGTTCCGTTTCGAGAAAGCGGCGCAGCAAGTCGGCGCCGGCGCCCGCGGACCGTTCGGGATGAAACTGGGCGCCGTAAAAATTGCCTCTTCGAACGATGGCGCTGAAATCCGAACCGTGCCGGCTGGAGGACAGCGTCCAACTCCCGATCGGCGCCGCGTAGGAATGTACGAAATAGAACCAGTGTGCATCCAGGCCGTCGGTAAACGAATCCTGACGCAGGTTGGAAATTGCATTCCAACCCATGTGGGGCACGCGCAAGCCCGGCCGCTCGGCAAGACGTTCGAGGCGGGCGGGAATCAGGCCGAGCAGGGTGGCGTCGCCTTCCGCCGAGGACTCGAACAGCAACTGCATGCCCAGGCAGATGCCGAGCACCGGTTGGTCGAGGCCGCGCAGCACCTCTACGAGCGCGTTTCGCCGGAGCACTTCCATTGCGCTGCCTGCGGCGCCCACGCCGGGAAGGATTACGCGATCGGCCGCGGCAATCGCGGTGGCGTCGGACGTGAACCGCGGTTCGGCGCCCAAGCGCCTGAGCGCGTGCAGCACGGAGGATATGTTGGCGCCGCCACTGTCCACGACCGCCACTGTCACTACAACACCCCCTTGGTGCTCGGGACGGCGTTACCCTCGCGGGCGAGCGCGGGCCGCAGCGCTCGCCCGACGCCCTTGAAGACGGCCTCGATCATGTGGTGGGTGTTGTCGCCTTCGACGTCGATGTGGATCGCCGCGCCCAGCGACTGTGCCAGCGAGGCGAAGAAGTGCCGCACCATTTCCGTCGAGAAGCCGCCGACCGCGTCCCTTGGAAATTCTGCCTTGATGACCAGCGCGGGCCGTCCCGACAGGTCGATCGAAACCGTCGCGAGCGATTCGTCCATCGGCAGTACGAACCCGTAACGGCCGATACCGCGGCGGTCGCCGAGGGCCGAGTTCAACGCCTCGCCGAGCGCCAGCGCGCAGTCTTCCACCGTGTGGTGTTCGTCAATGTGCAGGTCGCCACTACAGCGCAGGTCGAGGCGGAAGTCGCCGTGGCTCGCCAGCTGGTCGAGCATGTGGTCGAAGAATCCGATGCCGGTCCCGATCCGGGTCCCGCCGGCGTCGAGGTCCACGAAGACCTCGATGTCCGTCTCGCGCGTCCGGCGCGCGACGGTGGCCTGGCGGGGTCGATTGACGAGCCGGTGGGCGATCGACGCCCAGTCCTCGAACCCGTTGCCGAGCCGCAGGGCACCGATGCCCATGTTCTTCGCCAGTTGCACGTCGGTTTCCCGGTCGCCGATCACCCAGCTGTCGTCCAGGTCGAGGTCACCCGACTTCAGGTAGTCGAGCACCATGCCGATGCCGGGTTTGCGCGTATGGCTGCCCTGGTGTTCGAAATGCGGGTCGACGTGAACCGCGCTGAAGGCGATACCCTGTGATTCGAACAGGCGCAGCATCTTGCGTTGAGGCGCTTCGTAGTTCTCGGCAGGGAACGAGTCGGTGCCGAGGCCATCCTGGTTGCTGACGATGACGAACTCGTAACCGGCGTCCCGAAGCTTCAGCAGGGCCGGAATCACGCCGGGTACCAGCTCCAGCTTCTCCAGCGAGTCGATCTGTTCGTCGGGCGGTTCGACAATCAGCGTGCCATCGCGGTCGATGAACAGTATCCGGCGTTTCCGGGCATTCATGATGCGCCCTCCCAGGTGTCGAGCGCCGAGGCGAGCGCCGAGATTTCATCCGAACTCCCGACCGTGATGCGCAGCCAGTCGCGGAGCTCCGCCTCGGCCGGGAAACCTCGCAGTACGACGCCCCGACGCGCGCAATGGGCGAGCAGGTCCTTGGCTCGCTCAGCCCGGACCAGAACGAAATTGGCCTCACCCGGTAGTACCTGTCGAACAAACGGACGGCTCGCCAGTATTTCCAGCAGCCGGGACTTGTTGCGCTTCAGTTCGGCCAGCAGCTCACCTTGCCGCTCCATCATGTCCGGCTGCAACACGCGAAGAGCCAGCGAGATCACCGGGCCGGCCAGCGGATAGGGTGCGATGACCCGCTGCAGGAGCGAGATGATGGACGGTTGTGCGATCACCGTCCCGCAGCGCAGCCCTGCCGAGGCCCAGGCCTTGGACAGCGTGCGGAGCACGACCAGGTTTTCGTTGGAGGCCACGAGGGGCGCGGCGGAATCGCTCGAACAGAATTCCACGTATGCCTCGTCCAGCACCACAAGTGCGCGCCCTTGGGTAGCGTCAAGCAGGTCGCGCAGGAATCCGCCCGTAACGAGATCCCCGGTCGGGTTGTTGGGGGAAGTCAGAAAGACAAGCCTGACGGCCGGGTTGGCCTCCAGCCCGGCGAGCACCGCGGCCTCATCCATCCGGAATGCGTTCTCCGGGCTGCGGGGCACGGTCACGATCCCGGCGCCCTGGGCCTGGGCCGCGATCCGGTACATACCGAATGTAGGCGGGCAGTACATGACCGCATCCTGGCCGGCGCGGCAGAACACCCGGGTGAGCAGGTCGATGCCCTCATCGCTGCCGCGCGTGACCAGCAGTTGCTCTTCCGGAACCGCGTACAACGCAGCCAGGCGCCGCAGCAGTTCGGCTGGTTGCGGTTCGGGATAACGATTGAGGCCGGAGGCCAGCCCCGTCTCCTGCAGCAGGCTTTCCGGGGACTCGTTGGCATTGAGCAGGACGCCGTGCGCAGGCGCCTCCCTGCGTGCGGAGGAGTAGGGTTTCATGGCCAGGATTTCCGGCCGCGCCAGCGATTCGATGCTCATTTGCCTGATTCCGTCCGGGCAGGCTGGAGCCGGCTGCGAACCGCCATGCGGTGGGCATCCAGGCCCTCGACCTCCGCGAGCTTCTCCGCTACCGGCCCGACAACGCCAAGCGCCTCGCGGCTGGCCGTCTGAAACGTCATCCGGCGCATGAAGTCACCCGCGCCGAGCGCCCCGTGCGAGCGCGCCCAGCCATAGGTCGGGAGCACGTGGTTGGTGCCGGAGCAGTAGTCGCCCAGGGATTCGGGCGTCCAGGGTCCGAGGAAAACCGAACCCGCGTTTCGCACCGAATCCGCCCATTCCGACGCGTCGCGAGTATTGACGATCAGATGCTCGGGCGCATAGTCATTGGAGAGCGCCACCGCTTCCTGCAGGCTCTCGACGATCAGGATGCGGCAGGCGGCCAGCGAGCGGTCGAGGATCGCCGCCCTCGGTGAGGCCGGCGCCAGGGCCCGCAGCTGGCGGATGACCGCCTCTGCCAACGCCGGGTTGTCGGTCAGGAGGATGACCTGCGAGTCCGGCCCGTGTTCGGCCTGGGACAGAAGGTCCCAGGCGATGTGTTCTGCCTCGGCACCGGAATCGGCGATTACCAGCACCTCCGAGGGGCCGGCGGGCAGGTCGATGGCCGCTCCGTCCGGATCCTGTGAAACCTGTTGCTTGGCTTCCGTGACCCAGGCATTGCCCGGGCCGAAGATCTTGGCGCACCGGGGCACTGTTTCCGTGCCGTAGGCCATGGCGGCGATGGCCTGCGCCCCGCCGACGCACACCACACGAGAAACCCCGCAGTGGCGGGCGGCGGCGAGGATTTCATCCGGAATCGTCCCGCCCTTGCCGGGCGGTGAACACACCACGATCTCGCGGCATCCCGCCAGCGCGGCCGGCACGGCCAGCATCAGAACGGTCGACACCAGCGGCGCGCTGCCGCCGGGAATGTACAAGCCGACTGGCGACAACGGCTGGTAGCGAACCTCGCACTCGAGCCCGGGTGCCGTCTCGACCCGGCGGTCCCGCGGCATGTCGCTTTCGTGGAACAGCCGAATGCGGGCGGCGGCGTCTGCGATGGCCTCGAGCAGCGCGCGGTCAACGCGTTCCGCGGCGGCGTCCAGCGCATTGGGACCCGGTTCCATCACTGCGGGCCGCACGCCGTCCAGTTCGAGGGTCAGCTGGGCCAGGGCCTCGTCGCCGTCATTGCGGACGCGTTCGATGATGCCGGCCACCGAATCGGAAAGACCGGCCGCGTCGAAGACCGGCCGCCGCAGCAGCTGGCTGCGTTGCTCCGGTCCCAGTTCCGCCCAGCGCAGGGCTTTAAGTTGTTCCAACATGGTTCCCTGTCCTTGCGCGGCCGGGTCAGGCCAGCATCTTTTCCACGGGAAGCACCAGGATGGCGGATGCGCCGGCCGCCTTGAGCGCCTCCAGGTGCTCCCAGAACACGGCTTCACCGCAAACCGCGTGAACGGCGATGCGGTCCGAGCCCTCCAGGGGCATGATCGACGGGTGCTCCACTCCCGGCAGAAGCTCTGTGATCCGTTCCAGCGCCTCGCGCGGTGCATGCAGCATCACGTACTTGCTCTCCGCAGCCTGCAGCACGCCTTCCAATCGGGAAAGGAGACGCTCCAACAGGGCCTGCTTGTCATCGGAGATCCGGCCGTTGGCCGAGTACAGAGCCGCCTGGCTTTCGTACAGGGTTTCAAGTTCCCGGAGGTGGTTTGCCCGCAATGTCGACCCGGTGGACACGAGATCGGAGATGGCGTCCGCGGTTCCCATGCTGGGCGCGATTTCGACGGAACCGGACAGTTCGACGATGCGCGTCGAAAGGCCCCTTTCCCCCAGCAGTTGGCGCGTCAGCGACGGGTAACTGGTGGCGATGGTCAGGCCCTCGAGTTCGGGGACGGAGCCGATGCCGGAATCTTCCGGGACGGCGACGGACAGCCGGCAGTGGCCGAAGCCCAGCTGTCGGACGCAGGCAAGCCCGCTCTCGCGGTTCCGCTGCAGCATCACCTCGCGCGCGATGTTCTCGCCGACGATCCCGAGTTCGCAGACCCCGTCCAGCATCAGCCGGGGAATGTCGTCGTCACGCACGAGCAGCAGGTCGACCGGGAAGTCCTGCCCATACCAGAACAGTTTGTCCTTGCTCTGGGCGAACCGCAGACCACAGCTTTTGAGCAACGCCTGCGAACGTTCCGATAGGCGGCCCGATTTCTGGATGGCGACGCGAAGCCGGCTCATGGCGTTTTCCTCCCCAGGCGGTCCAACACAGTGCGGTAGCCCCCCGCGCCCTGCTCCATGTAGCGTGCCACTCTTCCCACGGTCGTAACGCTGACTTCAGTCATCTCCCGGATATCGCGATACGAGTAGCCCTGGTCGAGCAGCTGCGCCACGCGCCAGCGGTCGACCATGGCCTCGATTTCAGCGGGCGTGCAGAGGTCCTCGAGGAACTCGGTTACTTCCCGCGGTGTCTGCAAGGAGAGTAATGCCTCGGACAGCGTCCGGGCCGCTGCAAGAATCTCGGTCTTCTGCGATTGATCGTGACGTTTCATGTTTGTTATAGTGTACTAGTGCATTAATACGTTGTTATGATACGGGACTTCGCGGCGCCTGGCAAGCCCTCGATTCATTAATCGTTGCGCGCGCAGGCCACTCCCATTGCCGTCCGGCGGGCGGTGGCGTTCGGCGTGGACTAAACCCTTTCGGGGCAGCCGGCATCGAACAAACAGGAGCTCCAACTTGTGAACAGAGGAAGAAAATGATGAAAACGGGTGTTTTTACCGGTTTAGTGCTGCTGGCCTTCTCGTTGACCGCAGTGGCGGACGTCGAAAAAACCGAGGAGATGAACTTCGACGTCAACCCCGGGGCCAGGATTAGCCTGGAAAACGTCAATGGCGATATCAAGGTTACGGGCGACAGCACTGACGGCGTTCACGTCGTTGCGCACAAGAAGGCGGGGACCAAGGAATACCTGGACGGCATGGAAATCGCGGTGGACGCGACCGGCGATTACCTGCGCATCGAGACGCGCCATCCCAAGGGCGACGGGAGCTGGTTTTCCTGGGCCAAGGATTCCAGCGGCAGCATATCCTACGAACTCAGCGTTCCCACCGACGTGAACCTCGACGCCATCGTGACAGTCAACGGCGACGTAACGGTGCGTTCGGTCGATGGCAAGGTCAAGGTGAACACGGTCAACGGCTCCATCGATGCCGGCGGACTCTCGTCCGTGGTGAACCTGGAAACGGTTAACGGTGGCATATCGGCTGATTTCGAAACGCTGGGTGACGACCAGCGGGTCTCGGCGGAAGCCGTCAACGGCAAGATTGTCCTGAACCTGCCGGCGGACGCCAGTGCCCGTATCGACGCGGAAACCGTTAACGGCAGTATCGACGCGGAAGATTTCGGGCTCGAGCCGGAGAAGGGTTTCGTCGGCCGCGACCTGAACGGCGATATCGGCGGCGGCGACGCGCGAATCTCCGTTAACACCGTCAACGGTTCGATCCGGATCATCAAGAAATAGCCGGTCGTTCAACGCCATTCCGAAGCCCGGCCTGCCAGGCCGGGCTTCGCTCATATTCGGCTTAAGTTTTGTCCAAAGCTGATATATCATCGGGCTTCAAGTCATCCTCCCGGTAACCAGCCATGCCCGAAATCCAGTGGCGCGGGGTTTTTCCCGCCCTTACAACCAAATTCACAGCCGCCGATATGCTCGACTGGGACGCCATGGGCAAACACCTGGAATTCCAGCTGGACGCCGGTGTCCACGGGCTGATCATTCTCGGCTCGCTGGGTGAGAATTCGACACTCGAGCTTTCCGAGAAGGTGGAGATGGTCCGGTTTTTTGCCCGGGCCGAACGGCGCGGCAGGCCCTTGCTCGCGGGAATCGCGGAGTCCTCCACGCGGCGCGCCCGGGAGTTCGCCGCCGCGGCCGAGGACGCCGGGGCGGACGGCTTCATGCTGCTGCCGCCGATGAGATACCCGAGCGACCGCCGCGAAACACTCACCTATCTGCAGGAGGTCGCGTCCGCGACCCGGCTGCCGATCATGCTCTACAACAACCCGGTTGCATACGGAACGGACCTCACACCCGACGATTTTGCACGGCTTGCCGACAATTCGCGGTTCCGGGCCATCAAGGAATCGTCGTCGGATACGCGGCGCTTCCTCGACATACAGAATCGGGTCGGTGACCGTTTCGCCCTGTTCTGCGGCGTCGACGATCTCGCGCTCGAATGCCTGGCGCTTGGCGCCGTGGGTTGGGTGGCGGGCCTCGTGGCGGCGTTTCCTCGCGAAACGGTCCGGCTCTGGGAACTCTGCGCGGAGGGGCGCTGGAAAGAAGCCCGCGAGTTGTACCGCTGGTTCATGCCGTTGCTGCACCTGGATGTCGGCCCGAAGTTCGTGCAGCAGATCAAGTTGGTGGAGGCCCTGATGGGGGTCGGCAGCGCCCGGGTCCGCGCTCCCCGGCTGCAACTGACGGAAACGGAGGCGCAGCGCGTTGAACAGGTCCTGAACCGGGCCCTCGAGGGCCGGCCCGAGCTGTGACCTTCCCTTCCGCTGCGCGGTTTGCCCATGACCGCCTTCATGGCGCGTGGTGTTTGTGAGCATGGCGTCGAGCGCTGCCCCGGATTCGTCCAGCCTGTCGGAACAGGCCTATCGGGTACTGGAAGATCAATTGGTGACGCTTGCGTTGCCGCCCGGTTCGATGGTTTCGGAAGGTCAGCTCATCGACCTGACCGGCCTCGGGCGCACACCCGTTCGCGAGGCCATGCTCCGCCTGGCGGATCAAAAGCTCTTTCGCGTGCTTCCTCGCAGGGGCCTGTTGGTCACTCCGCTCAGCCGCACCGATATGCAGCATGTTCTGGAGGCGAGAAAATCGCTGGAGCGCATGATTGTCTATCGCGCGGCGCTGAACGCGCGGGACGAACAGCGCAGCAGCATTTCTTCCATTGCCAGGGCGATGAGCATAACGCATGACAACTTCGAAGAATTCCTGCGGCTCGAGAACGAACTCGACGTCCTGCTGGACGCCTGTGCAGGGAACCCGTTCGCCAGTTCCGCCGTGGCGCCGATGCGCAGCCATTGCCGTCGGCTTCGCTACTATTTCCGCCACCGCATGCAGTTGGCCGAAACGATTTCCGTCCACTCGCAGATGGCCCGCCTCGTTGCGCGGCGCGATTACACTGGGGCGCAGAAGGCCGCGGATGGCGTGATCGCTGTCATGGAACGATTGGCCTCGAGCATAGAGCGCGGAACCTGAAATGTCCGAAAAGACCTCCAGTTGCATCGTCGCCGGTGCCGGTATCATCGGGGCCTGCTGCGCGTTTTACCTGCAGCGGCGCGGTCTCCAGGTGACGCTGATCGACCCGGAACAGCCAGGGCAGTCCACCAGCTTCGGTAATGCGGGCGGCATTGCCTGGACCACCCCTTTTCCCTTTTCCTATCCGGGCGCCATCCGCAAGGTCCCGGGATGGCTGCTGGATCCCGCCGGACCGATGAGGATCCGCTGGTCTCAGGCGCTCAGGGTGCTGCCCTGGCTGTACCGCTTCTGGAGGGCAGGGACACCCGACCGGGTGGCGGAAATCATCCGTGCCCAGATGACCCTGATGCAGCGTGCCGTGCCCGACTTCGACGACCTGCTTGCGGCGACCGGCACGGAAGATCTGCGCGAGCGCCGGGGCCTGATCATGCACTACGATTCGGCCCGGGACTTTGCGGACGAAGCCTGGGAGTACCGTGAGCGCGATCGCTTGGGTTTGCCGTGGAAGCTTCTGGGCGAGGACGAACTGGCGGCGATGGAGCCGGCGGTGAGGCTGGGTGGTGGCGTGGCTGTTTTCGACCCGGAATGGCAGCACGTGACGGACCCGGGCGCGCTGACCGCTCGCATCGCCGATGCGGCCATTCGCCTGGGTGCCGAATGGATACACGACCGCGTGGTGGCAGTCGAAAGCGACGCACGCACGGCAGCGGCGACCTGCGGTTCCGGGCGGCGCGTGGTGGCCGGGCACCTGGTGCTCGCTACCGGCGTATGGAGCAATGCTCTGCTGCGGCAACTGGGCACGTCGGTGCCGTTGATGGCCAAGCGCGGCTACCACGTCATGATCGCACGGCCCACCGTCACGCTCCGGCATCCGGTCATGTCGAATTCGCGGCACGTCGTCTTGACGCCGATGCTGGAGGGTCTGCGTGTCGCCGGAACCGCGGAGTTCGCCGGGTTGGATGCACCCCCCGATTACGCCCGGGCGCGGGCGCTCGTCGAAAACGGACGTCGGATGGTTCCGGAGCTCGGCGGGGAGGGGCGCACCGAGTGGATGGGCCAGCGGCCCATGCTGCCCGACTCCCTGCCGGTCATCGGCCCGATGCGCAGCCATCCGAGAGTCCTGTGTGCCTTCGGACAC
>JASFKQ010000002.1:0-52921 GCA_050118555.1 Lysobacterales bacterium | reverse complement strand
ACGAGGTCATCTCGGTCGTGGAGCGCGCGGTCGTCACCGACGAGGTCGTACCCAGGGAGCCGCGGAAGAAGGGCCAGGGACTCCTGCTCGGTGAATCACCGGCCATGCAGGAGGTGTTCCGGACCATTGGCCGGCTTTCGAGATCCGATATCAGCGTGCTGATTACCGGCGAGACCGGCAGCGGCAAGGAAGTGGTCGCCCGCGTGCTGCACCAGCACAGTCCCCGCTCGGACAACCCGTTCGTGGCCATCAACACGGCCGCCATTCCGGCGGAGCTGCTCGAGTCGGAGCTTTTCGGCCACGAGAAGGGCTCCTTCACCGGGGCCCATTCACGGCGGGTGGGGCGCTTTGAAGAGGCGGCGGGCGGCACGCTCTTCCTGGACGAAATCGGGGACATGCCCCTGGCGCTGCAAACGCGCCTGCTGCGCGTACTCGCCGAAGGCGATTACTATCGGGTGGGCGGCCGCGACCTGCTGCGAGCCGACGCCCGGGTCATCGCGGCCACCCACCAGGACCTGACCGAAAAGGTGCGGCAGGGGCATTTCCGGGAGGACCTCTACCACCGGCTGAATGTGATTCACATCGCTCTGCCTCCGCTGCGCGACCGTGTCGAGGACATTGCGCTGCTGGCCCGTCGCTTCCTGGTCCAGAGTGCGTCCGAGCTCGGGCTCGAGGAGAAACGGCTGCGGCCGGAGACCGTCGCGGTGATGGAGACTTTCCCGTGGCCGGGCAACGTGAGGCAATTGCTGAATCTCTGCCGCCAGCTTTGCGTGATGGCGCCGGGGGAACAGATCTTCCCGGCGGACCTGCCGCTGGAATTCCTGGGCCCGGCCGACGAGCAGATGGAGACGGGCACGGCCTGGACCGACGCGTTGCGCCAGTGGGCAAGGCGCGAACTTGCCTCCGGCCAGGCGGAACTGTTCAGTCGCGCACAGGAAGACCTGGAGCGGGTGTTGATCGACTGCGCACTGGACCAGACCGGCGGTCAGCGGGTCAAGGCTGCGGAATTGCTGGGCCTCGGGCGCAACACGCTGACCCGGAAACTGCAGAAATTCGAAGAGGATGACCCGGTGCCGGATTCGCTCCCCAATCAGGCGGCGGGCGGAACCTGAAGCCAGAATGTGACCGGACCGTCGTTGACCAGATGGACCTTCATGTCCGCTCCGAACCGTCCGCTGGCAATGTCCTCCAACTGCCGCCCGGCGCGGCGCACCAGGTAGTCGAATAACCGTTTGCCCTCCGCGGGTTCCGCTGCCGGCGTAAAGCTCGGCCGGTTGCCCTTGCGCGTATCGGCGGCAAGAGTGAATTGCGGTACCAGCATCAGGCTGCCGCCGGACTGCCTGACATCGAGGTTCATGCGGCCCTCGGCGTCCGGAAAAATCCTGTAGGCGAGAATGCGCTCGAGCAGGCGGTCGGCCTGCCTTTCGGTGTCGCCACGCTCGACTCCGACCAGGGCCAGGATGCCCCGATCGACATGCGCGATGGACTGTCCGTTAACATGCACGCTGGCTTCGGATACTCTTTGCAGTAAGGCGATCATGAGCAACAGGAAAAATGCGTTGAATGGACGTGCAGCCGATTGTAGCAGCGCCGCTGGCGTGACGGCTCGCCCGTGCTTCGGAGAAGCCCTTCCGTGACCTGGCTCGCGAGAGGCCTGCTGTGGCTGCTGAGCCTGATGCCCGCCGGCATGCCCTGGTGGCTTTCCGGCCGCCTGGCGGGGCTCTGGATGCGCCTGTCACCCGTCAAGCGCCATACCACGGAGCGAAACCTCGAACGTTGCTACCCGGATATGGATGCAACCGAGCGCGAGCGGCTGGTACGTGAAAGCTTCCGACACTATGTGTGCTCCGTCTTCGAGGCCGGTCGCAACTGGTATTGGCCGCTGGAGCGGCTGGTCCCGCTGTGCGACGAATTCGTCAACGAACAACTGGCCTGGGACGCGCTCTCCAGCGGCCGCGGCATGCTGGTCCTGGCGCCCCATTTCGGCGCCTGGGAGTACCTGGGCATCTACCTCCAGAAACTGCCCGACATCGCAATCCTGTACAAACCGCTGTCCCATCCCGGCCTGGAACGCGCTCTGCAGGAAAAGCGCAGCCGGGGCGGCGCCACGCTGATACCGGCTAATGCCAGGGGACTTCGGGCCCTGTACGGTTTCCTCCGCGATGGTAAAGGGGTCGGTGTGCTGCCCGATCAGCAGCCATCCACCGGGCAGGGACGCTTCGCGCCTTTCTTTAGTGTCCCGGCGCTTACGGGCGTGCTGTTTCCGCGGTTGGTGCAGCGAACCGGATGCATTGTCCTGGCCAGCGTTTGCGAGCGCCTGCCAGGCGGCCGCTACCGCGTTCACTTCCTGCCGGTGGACGAGGCGATCTATTCGAAAGATCTCGACACGGCGCTTGCTGCGATGAACCGGAGCATCGAACAGTGCATCGCGCTCGACCCCGCGCAATACCTTTGGAGCTATCGTCGCTTCAAGGCCCAGCCGGAGGGGGTCAGGGATTTTTACGCTTAGCTAAGCGCCGCAGGAAGACCGTCATTTCCTTTTCGGCCTGCTTGTCGCCGTTCGACCGGGCCGTTTCGATTCCCTGCCGCCAGGCCTCGGCGGCGCCCGATTCGTCGCCCGCCTGCTGCCGGGCCCGACCGAGTTCCTTCCAGGCTGCCGCGTATCCCGGGTTCATCCGGGTGGCCTGCGCCAGGTGCTTCTCTGCCTCCTCGAATTCGCCTGCGCCGATCAGCAGCCGACCCAGTGAAAAACGCAGCATCGCGTTGTCCCGCGGGGTGTCTATCATTTTCCGAAGGCTGTCGATATCCATGGGTGTTCAATCGCGCCAGAAGGTCGGTGTCAGGATAACCAGGAGGGTATAGATTTCCAGCCGGCCCAGCAGCATGGATACGCTGAGGATGATTTTCGCCGTATCGCTGAGGCCCGCGTAGTTGGGGCCGGCCAGCCCCAGGGCTGGTCCCAGGTTGGTGATGCAGGCGGCGGCGGAGGAATAGGCGGTTTCCTCGTCCAGTCCGGTTGCCGTGAGCAGGATGGTCACGATCGCGAAACTGGAAACGAACAGGAAGAAAAAGCCCCAGACCGCGCTGATCACGGTGTCCGACATCCGTTGCCCGCCGACCTTGATCGGGATGACGGCGTGCGGGTGGATCAGGCGGCGAATCTCACGAACGGCCTGGCGGAACAGCAACACCAGGCGGATGACTTTCATGCCCCCGGCCGTGCTGCCGGCGCAACCGCCGATGAACGCGATGAATATCAGCACCACAGGTACAAATCCGGGCCAGTAGTGGAATGACGCCGTGGTGAACCCGGTCGTGGTCATCGTGGAGATGACCTGGAACGTCCCATAGCGGAACGATGCGCCCAATGTCTCGTAGGTCCCGGTGAAGTAGAGCGAGAAGGTCATCAAGATCGAGAACGCTATCAGCAGCAGCGCATATACGCGCAACTCCGGATCCGTGAAGTAGGGCTGCGTACTGGCGCGGCGCCACGCGGTGAAATGCAGCGCGAAGTTGATCCCGGCCACGATCATGAAGAACGCGGCCACGACCTCCAGAGTCGGGTTGTTCCAGAACGCAAGGCTGTCGTCGTGGGTCGAAAATCCGCCGATCGCGACGGTGCTGAAGGCGTGGCCGACCGCGTCGAAAAGCTTCATCCCGGCCAGCCAGTAGGCCAGCGCGCAGGTTACCGTGATCCCGACGTAGATCAGCCACAGCGCCTTCGCCGTCTCGGTGATGCGGGGCGTCAGCTTGGCGTCCTTCATCGGCCCCGGCATCTCCGCACGGTACAATTGCATGCCGCCGATACGCAGCATCGGCAGGATGGCGACCGCGAGCACGATGATGCCCATGCCGCCAAGCCATTGCAGTTGCTGGCGGTAGTAGAGCACCGCGCGGGGCAGTGCGTCGATGTTCGTGACGATGGTGGCGCCGGTGGTCGTCAGCCCCGACATCGATTCGAACACGGCGTCTACGTAACTCAGTTCCGGGGACTCGAGGAGCACGAAGGGCAGTGCGCCGACCAGGACGAGCACCAGCCAGGCGCTGACGACGATCAGGAAACCGTCGCGCAGCCTCAGGTCCTGCCGTCTTTTGCGCACCGGAAGGTAAACGGCCAGGCCGGATACCAGCAGGATGGCCGCGCTCAGCAGGAACAGCGTGGTCGTGCCGTCGTCGTACCACAGGGACAGCAATACAGGCGGCAGCATCATCAGGCTGGATCCTGCGATCAGGAAGCCGACGACCCGCTGGACGGCAGAAAACTCCATTCTGTCGTCAGACGAAAATGGCTCCGACCTGGAACAGTCGCTCTACGGCGGTGATCTGCCGCTTGTCCGGCACGAACAGGATGACGTGGTCGTTTTCGTGGATCACGGTATCGTGGTGGGCGATGATCACTTCCTCCCCGCGGACGATGGCGGGTATGGTGGTGCCCTCCGGCAGATCGATATCCTCGATCGCCCGGCCCACCACCCGCGAACTGCGCTTGTCGCCGAGCGCCACAGCCTCGATGGCCTCGGCGGCCCCGCGGCGCAGCGAGTGGATCCGCACCATGTTGCCGCGCCGGATGTGCGTGAGCAGCGCGCCGATGGTGATCTGTTGCGGCGAGATGGCGATATCGATGGAGCCGGACTCGACCAGGTCCACGTAGGCAGGGCGGTTGATGATGGTGATGACTTTCTCCGCCCCCATTTTCTTCGCCAGCATGCTGGACAGGATGTTCGCCTCGTCGTCGTTGGTCAGGACACAGTAGACGTCGGTGGAATCGATGGCCTCCTCGCGCAGCAGTTCCTCGTCAGCGCAGTCGCCAACGAGGACAATCGCCTTCTCCAGACCCTCGGCGATCTCTTCGGCCCGGGCGGGGTCGCGTTCGATGATCTTCACGTGGTGCTTGCGTTCGAGTTGCCGGGCCAGGTTGCTGCCGATGTTGCCGCCGCCCGCCAGGATGATGCGGCGCACCGGGTTATCCAGCGGCCGCAGTTCTTTCATCATGGTCTTGATGTTGCGCTGCGCTGCGAGGAAGAAGACCGTGTCGTTTTCTTCGATCACCGTGCTGCCGTCCGGGATGATGGTCTTGTCCTGCCGGTAGATCGCCGCCACGCGCGCTTCCGCGTCGGCCGGCATGTGGTGGCGCAGGGCGTGCAGGCCGTGTCCGACCAGCGGTCCGCCCGCGTAAGCCTGGGTGGCGACGAGCTGCGCCCGGCCATCCGCAAAATCCAGCACCTGCAACGCCCCCGGATACTCGATCAGTCGCGCGATGTACTGCGTGACGAGTGTTTCCGGGCTGATCAGGACGTCCACCGGGCAATGGTCGCGTTCGAACAACCTCGGCTTGTCAATGTACTCCGACGAGCGGATGCGGGCGATACGGGTCGGCGTGTTATACAGCGTGTACGCGATCTGGCAGGCGGTCATGTTCACTTCGTCGCTGCTGGTCAGCGCGATGATCAGGTCCGCATCCTCGATGCCGGCGCGCACCAGCACGGTGGGATGCGAGGCGTGCCCGATGACGCCCCGGATGTCGAGGCGGTCCTGGAGCTCCTTGAGATGGGCGGCGTTGATGTCGACGACCGTGATGTCGTTTTCTTCGCCGGAAAGACTGTAAGCGACGGACGAGCCTACCTGCCCGGCCCCGAGAATGACGATTTTCATTTGTTGTTACCGCGAGCTTGGGTTTTCTTGGGATCGACTCCGAGCGATCTGAGTTTTCGATAGAGGTGGGTGCGTTCCATGCCTACCGCATCGGCCAGCTTTCCTACGCTGCCGCCGGCCTCCTTGAGCTTGTAGACGAGGTATTCGCGCTCGAACTGCTCGCGCGCTTCGCGCAGCGGCAGGTCGAAAAGCGGAGGATGGTCCGGTTCGTCCGACGCGGGCCCGGCCGGATTCTGCCGCAACGCCTCCTCCACCTCGGCGACGCTGACCTCCCCCTCCGCACCCAGCACCAGCAGGTGCTGCACCAGGTTCCGCAATTCCCGCACATTGCCCGGCCAACTGTGGTTCCGCAACCGGTTTTGCGCCGCGACCGAAAACGGCCGGTAGGGCAGATCTTCGCGGTTGGGGAACCACTCCGTGTAGAAACGCACCAGCTCGGGCACGTCGTCGGGGCGCTCCCGCAGCGGAGGGACCTGCAGGGGCAGAACGTTGACCCGGTAATACAGTTGCTGCAACGGTTCGTTTTGCCGGACGCGCGCCGGCAGCTGGCTGCAGCCGCTGGCGATGATCCGGCATTCGAGCGGCTGCGGCGACTGCTCGCCCTCATAAACGTAGTGACCCGATTCGAGGACTTGAGCGATGATGATGAGGGCTTCTTCGGGAAATTCGTGGATTTCCGGAAGAAAGACAGTCCCACCGCGGGCCCGCTCGAAGATACCGGGTTCGCCCTTCTCGCCACCTTCGCTTCCGAGCAGGTACGACCGGCACTTCTCCCCGGCCAGTTCGAACCGGTCAAGCGCCACGAATGCGCCGGCCCGGCCGCTCGACTCATGAATGAACCGGGCGAGGTTCTCGCGGCCGGTTCCCCGTTCCCCCGTGACCAGGACTGGCAGGTCGTGCCGGGCTGCCTGCTCGGCCTTGTCGCGCAGCGCCTGCATCGCCGGGCTGTTACCGACCGGTTCGATCGCCGAGGGTGCCGCCTTCTGGGCAGGGCGGCCCTGCTTGCGGCCCGACTCCAGGGCACGTTCCACGATGGCCAGCAGCCTCGCCAGGGATATGGGCTTCTGGACGAAATCGAAGGCGCCCAGGCGGGTTGCCTGTATCGCCGTTTCCACCGTTCCGTGCCCGGACATGACCACCACGGGACATTCCAGTCCGCCGGCCGACCATTCCTTGAGTAGGGTGATGCCGTCGACGTCGGGCATCCAGATATCCAGCAGGACCAGTTCCGGCGTTTCCCGGGCGAAGGCAGCCCTGGCTTCCTCGCCGTTTTCGGCCACGCTGACTTCGTAGCCTTCATCCTGCAGGATCTCCTGCACGAGCGCGCGGATATCCGGTTCGTCGTCTACGACAAGTATGTGTGGTTGGGGCATCGGGGCTTCGGGCCTGTTGCGCTGGCGCAACAGCTTACTCCAATGTTGACGGCCTGCCTAGCGGTAGCAGAATGACAACCTGCGCTCCGCCGCCTGACAGGTTCGAGAGCGTGATTCGGCCCTCGTGCTCGGCGACGATTTTGCGGCAGATCGCCAGGCCGAGGCCTGTTCCATGGCGCTTGCTCGTTACGTACGGTTCAAAGGGCTGTTCCAGGACCATGGCCGGAAAACCGGGCCCGGCATCGCTGATCTCCAGCCGAAGCCAGCGCCCGTTGCCGTCCTCATCGACGCGCGTGGTGATGTCGATCGAGGCGCTGTCGCCCGGCGCGGCTTCCTTCGCGTTCCGGACCAGGTTGTGCAGCATCTGGCGCAGGCGCCCGCTGTCGGCCGACAGTCCGTCCGGGCCGGGACACAGATCCAGCGTGAAGTGCAGCGCGGAATCCCCCTGCTGGTACAGGGCGACCACTTCCCGCACCAGTTCGTCCAGCCGGACCGCCTCCAGCGACAGGTCCGGTTCCCGCGCGTAGTCACCGAACGCGTCGACCAGCCTGCGCAGTGCTTCCACTTGCGCCACGATGGTATCCGAAGCCCGCTCCAGCATTTGTCCGTCCGCAGCCTCCAGCTTGTCCGCGAGCTTCATGCGCAGTCGCTCGGCCGCCAACCGGATCGGCGTCAGCGGGTTCTTGACTTCGTGGGCGAGGCGGCGTGCGACTTCGGACCAGGCCGCTTCCCGCTGGGCCTGGTTGAGCACGGTCACGTCGTCGAATACGATGACCTGGCCCATTCCGGGCTGTTCGCCGGAGAGCGCAAGCAGGGGCAGCCGGGAACCGCGCATGAGCAGCACCAACGGGGCGCCCGGGCGTTCGATCCGGATTTCCTGCTGCCAGGCATTCCGCCCCCTGTCGACCTGCCGCTGCACCTCTTCGACGAACGTGTCGAGATGGGGCACGTAGGCTGTGAGCTTCTCCAGAGGTTCGCCACCTGGAGATTGTGCGGCTTTCCCGGAACCAAAGTGGTCGGGCAGGCCGAGAATCCCGCGGCAGGCGTGGTTTGCCGTGATCACTCTGCCGTCGGCGTCGAGTGTCAGCACGCCCGAGGACAGGTTGCCGAGTACTGTTTCCAGGAACTCGCCCTGCGCCTGCAGCTCCGCCCTGCGCTCCTCGGCGATCTGGCTCGCCGACTTGAGCGCCTGTGTCATGCGGTTGAACGATTCCACCAGGAAACCGATCTCGTCGCGCCCGCCCGCTTCGACCTCCTGGCCGAAATCCCCTGCGGCCACCTCGCGGGTCGCCGAGGACAGGCGCGACAGCGGCAACACCATGCGTCGTGCCGCGTTGAGCGCGGCCAGAATGGCCAGCAACACCGTCAGCAGCAACACCAGCGAAAGAATGAGCAAGAAGCTTCGCTTCAGGGATTGGCGCAGGTAACTCACGTTCTGGTAGCGGTAGTACTCCTGCTCGATGGATCCGGTCAGTGCCGTGATATCCGGCGGTAGCGGGTAAATGGCCTGCAGCAGCCTGGCGGAACTCCCCGGGTAGGGAGGCGGCATCAGCTGCAGGACCCGGATTTCCAGGCCGCCATCGGCAGTCGGCTCGGCGGCCGCGTACTCACCCTGCTGGGTGGCCTGCAGCACGGCGAAATCCGATGGTCGATCGGCCAGGCTGGTCAGGGCATTGATGTTGGCAGTGGCGAGCAGCGTGCCGTCGGTTTCCAGGACAGAGAGTTCGGTCGGTCCGGCACCGCGAACCTGCTCCAGCAGGGCACGGCGCAGCAAATCGCCGTCCTCGGGCAGAAGCGACAGGTCGGCGGCAGTTTCGCGCAGATGATTACGAACCTCGAGCGTGCGCGTATCGAGAAACTGCTGGCCCAGTTGCAGTGAGTCCGCAAGCGCCTCCTCTACGCGAACGTCGAACCAGCTGTCGATGGTGCTGGTCAGGAACCAGGCCGAGAAGAAGTACACGATTAGTGCGGGTGGCAGCGACAGGGCGAGAAAATTCCTGACCCAGCGGGCCGACAGCAGTGCGCCTGGCGCGCCGCTGCGAACCCGCCTGAGCAGCGCGAGGAGGCGCGAACCGATGCTCCAGACCAGTATGACCAGCGCCAGCACGGTTACCACCAGCACCCAGACATAGCCCTCGTCGAGCAGCGCCGGGGCCGTTCCAGCCACGGCAGGCTCCTTCTGCACGCCGCTCACGAGCAGCAGCGCGATCAGCAGGGCGGTCAGCAGCGCGACGGCGGGCAATGTCCGGAACAGGAGTCGGCGTAGGCGGGTCCTGTGGGTGATGACGGTGGACACGGTTCAGGCTCCCGGATGAATTTCCAGCGGCCACGCCGTCCACGAAGAGTCGTGGCGCCACTGCGACGAGAGCAGTGCGGGCAGCCTCATCGGGGGGGGCATCTGTAGCATGTCCAGGCGGCTTCGCGCCAGCAGTTCGTAGTCGCCTCCGGGCAGGATCCCCGTCTCGAATGACAGCTGCAGCCGCGACAGCCACGCCAGCGCGTGCCGTAGCCTGGGGTAGGTGCGGACTCCCTGGCCCTCGATATCGGTGACCTGGAAGTGTTCGCTGAGCGGCAGGTATCGGATCTCGTATTCACGGTTGAACTTCGCGACCCTCGACTGGGTTCCGGCTTCGCGCAGAATGAATTCCACGTCCAATGTCAGCGGAACGCCGTGAACCAGCGCTTCGCGCGCTTCGTCACTCAGCGCCAGGCGCTGGCGACAGGTGACGTTCAGGCGCCCGCTCGACCACTGCGCGTCGATCCCCTCGATCCTGAACCGCGTCTCTTCGGCCGGTGCAGTGCACGCGGAGGCCGTGAGCACTACGGCCAGGAGCAGCCCGGCGATGCGTGGATCAGAGTGTTTTGCGCAGCCTGGCATAGAAGAATCCGTCCATCTCCTGCTCACCCGGCAGAATCTGCCTCCCGGGATCGAGCTCCCGGCCCCAGCAGGCCGGAATCGGGGGCGACTCCGCGTCGTGCACGCGGGCGGCGAACTGACTGATTTGAGACGAATTCTCGGCATGAAACACGGAACACGTCGCATACAAGAGCATACCCCCCGGCTTGAGCAGGGGCCAGAGTTCGTTCAGTAGCCGGGCCTGCAGGGCGACCGCCTCCGTGACCTGGCCGGGATTCCGCAGGTACTTGATTTCCGGGTGTCGGCGGATCACGCCCGAGGCGGAGCAGGGCGCGTCCAGAAGGATACGGTCGAACTGCTCCCCATCCCACCAGGCGGAGGGGTCCGTAGCGTCGGCCGCCTGCAGGCGCTGGTTACGGCCCCGGCCCAGACCCAGGCGGCCCAGGTTTTCGCGCACCTTTTCCAGTCGCTCGGCGCTGCGGTCCAGCGCGGTCAGTTGGACTCCGGGAGCAGTCTCGAGGATGTGGCAGCTTTTGCCCCCGGGCGCGGCGCAGGCATCCAGCACGCGCAGACCGTCCCGCAGGTCCAGCAGGCCGGCCGCGAGTTGGGCCGCGGGATCCTGCACCGAAAACAGGCCCTCGGCGAAACCCGGCAGCTCTTCGACCGGGGCAGCGGGTTCGATCCTGACGGCATCCGTCGCGTACGGATGGCGCGTGAGGCGGAAGCCGGCCTTTACCAGCTGGCCGGGGGCATCGCCGTCCGGCAGACTGCGGTTGAGCCGTAGCCAGAGCGGCGCCGGTTCGTTGTTCGCGCAGACGATGTCGGGCCATTCCTCTGGCCAGTCGACACGTAATCGAGACAATAGCCAGCCGGGGTGGGCGAAGCGCTCGTCGCAGTCCGCGAGTTGCTCCAGCAGGTCGGTCCGCTCGCGCTGGAAACGCCGCAGCACCGCATTGACGACGCCGACGGCCCACGGCTTGCCGAGCGCGCGCGCACACTCGGCGGTTTCGTGGATCGCCGCGTGCGGTGTCGAGGCGTCTTTCCAGAGTTCGAACAAGCCCTGCAGCACCAGTCGGTGGACCTGGCGGTCCCGGTGCTTGAAAGGCCGTTGCAGGAGTCTCGCGGCCAGCCATTCCAACGACGGCATCCAGCGGAGGACACCGTAGGCCAGGTAGCGCGCAAATGCGCGGTCGCGGCCTGCGCCCGCCCATTCGGTGCCGGGCTCGGCCAGGTTGCGCCCGCCGTCCAGTACGGCCCGGAGCAATTCCAGCGAGTGCAGGCGGGAGTCCAGACCGGGTCTGCCGCTCATCGTTGCGGCTCAGCCATCGCCATTCAGGGCGGCGGGCATTTCGACGGCATTCACGTAGTCCGCGGCGTTCGTGGGCCGCTTGCCTGGCCGTTGCAATTCGAGCAGGCGCAGAACGCCTTCCCCCGTGGCGATGTCGATGCCCTCCCGGCTTGCCGCCAGCACGGATCCCGGCTGCCTGTCGTGCGCCCTGTCCACGCATTCCGCTTTCCACACGCGCGTCCGTTCCTCCCCGACCAGGCACCAGGAAACCGGCCATGGATTGAAGGCCCGCACCTGCCGTTCCAGGTGTCGGGCGGGCGCGGACCAGTCGATGCGCGCCTCGGCCTTTTCGAGCTTGCGGGCGTAGCTAACGCCGGTGTCCGGCTGCTTCTCGGCGGACAGGGTTTCGCCGTCGCTGATGCGCCGCACGCACTCGAGGAGGGCTTCGGCGCCGAGGGCCGCCAGGCGATCGTGCAGCTCACCACCGGTTTCGGAGCCCGTCAGGGACAGGGAACGGCGGTCGAGAATCGGACCGGTGTCCAGGCCGGCCTCCATTTGCATGATGCACACGCCGGTCTCCGCGTCGCCGGCCTCGATCGCCCGCTGGATGGGAGCAGCCCCGCGCCAGCGTGGCAGCAGCGATGCATGTATGTTCCAGCAGCCATGCGGAGGGATGTCCAGGATCTCCTGCGGCAGAAGCAGGCCGTATGCGACCACGACCAGCAGGTCGGGTTGCAGGCCGGAAATCAACTCGAAGGCCTGCGGTGTCTTGAGCGAAGAGGGCTGGTAGACGGGAATGCCGGCCTGCATGGCCTCACGCTTCACGGGACTCGTCTGCAGTTGCCGGCCACGGCCCGCCGGCCGGTCCGGTTGGGTCAACACTGCCCGCGGGGCATGCCCGGCCCCGATCAGTGCGCGCAGCGCCGGGACGGCAAAATCCGGCGTGCCGGCGAACACGATTGCCGGAACGCGGCTGTTGCCGGAGGAAGACGAGGTCGTCCTGGCCATGATTCCTGTGTTGCGGGCGGGGCTAGAGAACGGCCCGGTCGGGTTTCTGGGCGGCGAGCTTGCGCTGCTTCTCGAGCTTTTTCGCGACCATGCGCCGTTTCAGGGCCGACAGGTAGTCGACGAACAACTTGCCTTCGAGGTGGTCCATCTCATGCTGCAGGCAAACCGCATGCAATCCGTCGATCTCTTCGGTAAAGCTCTCGCCGTGCCGGTCGAAGGCGCGCACCCGGACGCGCTCGGCCCGACTCACTTCCGCGTAAATGCCCGGTACCGACAGGCAACCTTCTTCACAGGTTTCGCTGCCGTGGGATTCGACGATTTCCGGATTGATGTAAACGCGGGGATCGTCCTGCGCCTCGCTGACGTCCAGTACGAGCAGTCTGCGGTGCACGTTCACCTGCGTGGCCGCCAGGCCGATGCCCTTGGCGGCGTACATGGTTTCGATCATATCGTCCACCAGCCGGCCAAGTTCGTCGTCAAAGCGTTCCACCGGTTTCGCCACCGTGCGCAGCCGCTCGTCCGGGAACTCAAGAATTTCCAATATCGCCATAGAGTTACGTGTGCAAAAAACAATTTAGATGAACTTTCGCTCTGGTTTTATTATGATAGCTTCTGGTGAACCTCGTTCGCCAGAGCAAAACTGACCGCATCTGACAGATGGCTGGATGCCTACTAGAGAGGAAGGAACGTGATCAGAGCACTCATGCACCTCACCTTTGCGGCGCTTTTCTTGACTGGAGTCGTCATGGCACAGGACGTGTCGGTACGATCCGATCACCCAGATGAGTATGTCGTGGTCAAGGGCGATACGCTGTGGGATATTTCAGGCAGGTTCCTGGATAAACCCTGGCAATGGCCGGCGATCTGGCAAGCGAATCCGCAAATAGAAAACCCCCACCTGATTTATCCCGGCGACGTGATTTCGCTGGTGTACGTTGACGGTTCGCCCCAACTGAGGTTGCGGCGCGGCGGCGCGGACACGGTGAAACTCAGCCCCTCGATTCGTGTGACGGACCGCGACAACGCGATCAGCGCGGTGCCCTTCAAGAGCATCGAACCGTTCATTCAAAACCTCCGGGTACTTTCGCCGGAGGAGTTCGAGGGCCTGCCCTACATCGTCGCCAACAACGAGGCGCGGCTGACGGCCACTTACAGCGACCAGACGTACGCGCGGGGCCTGGACGGAAAGGTCGGCGAGGAATTCGTGGTCGCCCGCCTGACGAACATCTACGACAGTTTCGGGGATCCGCCGGAAATCCGACGGGTTCTGCCCAGGGACAAATGGAAGCCGGTACCCAACATCTGGGATCACCAGCAGGAAACCTACAACCCGGTCAGTCCCTGGAACAAGCGTCCCAAGAACCCGGTCGGGTATGAACTGGCCGAAGTGAGTCGCGTCCGGGTGGCGAAGACCGGGGAAATTTCCGTCCTCGATGTCATCCGCGATCGTACAGAGATCAAGCCCGGCGACTTTATACTGCCAGCGAACGACCAGGGCTACGAAAGCACCTTTTTCCCGAGCGCGATGGACAGCGTTCCCGACGGTCTGCGGATCCTGGCGACCTCCGGCCGGCAATCGGGCGTCGGCGCCTACCAGATCGTTGCGATCAACGGCGGCTCCAGCATGGGCATCAAGCCGGGTCACGTGTTTTCGGCGTTCCGCCAGGGCCAGGTCGTCGATGACCGAGTGGGCTACCGCTACGGCAGTTTCGCCAAGGAATCGGAAGTTCGTTTGCCGCAAACCTTCGACGGTCTCGTTATGGTCTTCCGCACTTTTGACGACGTCAGCTACGGCATCGTCATGAGTGGCTCGCGGGTGGTGTTGGAGTACGACGTACTGAGGCACCCGGACGAACGGATGTGAGCGTCGCCCGCGTGCAGGGAAGCGGTATTGACTGAAACCTGCATGTAGGGCTCTGCGTGCAGACAACCCGGGGGGTTGCTGCCACGAAGGACAGAAGTTGGCTCATCGCATTGCGCGCTCCCCGCCTGGGGGGCGCGTCGCTCGTTCAGCTCGCGGACAAGCTGGGCGGCATGGACCGGGTCGTATCGGCGCGGCCGGCTGCCCTGCGCAGCGCGGGTCTCGAAGAGGAAACCGTTGAAGCGTTGCTGAGGCCTGATCAGGATTTGCTGGAGGGCGATCTCGAGTGGCTCGCCGGTTCCGGACATCATCTGATCACCTGGGAAAGCGACCGCTTTCCGCCTCTGCTCAGGGACATTCCTTCGGCGCCCGCGGCGTTGTACGCGGATGGCGACCCGGACGTGCTTTGGCGTCCGCAGGTAGCGGTCATCGGCAGCCGCAACCCGACGGCGGGCGGCAGGGACAACGCGCGCGATTTCGCCGCGGAACTCAGCCGCCAGGGAATGACCGTCACCAGCGGGCTCGCTTCCGGCATCGACTCCGTCGCGCACGAAGCCGCCCTCGACGCCGGGGGACTGACGGTCGCGGTCACCGGCACCGGGCTCGACATCGTCTATCCCGCCAGCGGGGCCGCGCTGGCCCGGCGTATCCGTGGCAGCGGTGTCCTCGTCTCGGAATACCCACCCGGTACCCGGGCCCGGCGGGGAAACTTCCCGAGCCGTAACCGCATCATCTCCGGCCTCAGCCTCGGCGTCCTCGTCATCGAGGCCGGCCTGCGCAGCGGTACCCTGATCACCGCCAGGAAGGCGGGCGGTCAGGGGCGCGACGTCTTCGCTCTGCCCGGCTCCATCCACAATCCGATGGCCAAGGGTTGCCACCGACTTATCCGCGACGGGGCGAAACTGGTGGAAAGCGTGGCCGAGATCATGCAGGAACTGGCGCCGATGGCCGGCCAGTTGGCTGCATCCCTCGAGCGGGAACTGCAGGACGGTTCCGGAAGGCCTTCGCGGGACGCGCTTGAGAACGAACCGACTGAACCCCAATTCGAGCTGGATGCCGATTACCGGCGCCTGTGGTCCTGTCTCGGATTCGATCCCCGGCCCGTCGACTCATTGATTGAGCAAAGCGGATTGACGGCGCGAGCCGTCTCGGCCATGCTGCTCATGCTGGAGCTGAGAGGAATGGTTGAAGCCCACCCCGGAGGGGCCTACAGCCGCAAAGTACGAGGTCAATAATGAAAGAAAACGTACTCGAGGTCCTGATGTACCTGTTCGAGAACTACTTCTACGACGAGCCGGAAGAGGAACCCGACCGCGCGTCGATGGAGGAAAACCTGCACGAGGCCGGATTCAGCAATGGCGAGATCGTAAAGGCCTTCCAGTGGCTGGACGGCCTGGCCGAGCAGCGCTACCAGCCGGATTTCAACATGCAGACCGATGAGCCGATCCGTGTGTTCGTCGATTCCGAGAACCGGCGGCTGGACACACAGTGCCGTGACTTCCTGATGTACCTGTCCAATTCGGGCATCCTCGATGCCCAGCGGCGGGAACTCGTGCTCGATCGGTTGATGGCGCTGGAAAGCGACGAGATAACGCTGGAAGACGTCAAGTGGGTGGTTCTGATGGTCCTGTTCAACCTGCCCGGGCAGGAGGCGAATTTCGCCTGGATGGAAGACCTGATGTTTGACACGGAGCAGGACTACCGCCATTAATAAAAGGTGAACTGCCCGCACGGGCAGGCGTGCCGCCCCATTACTGAATGACAAAGCGAGCGGTGACGCCCTGGAATTTCATTGCGCGTGAAAAGAGGAACCGGCTATCAAACTGCTGATCGTTGAATCGCCGGCCAAAGCGGCCACCATCAACCGCTATCTTGGAGAAGACTTCAAGGTACTGGCCTCCTACGGCCACGTGCGGGACCTGCCTTCGCGCGACGGCGCGGTCGACCCGGACAACGACTTCGCGATGACCTATGAGCTCAACGAAGGCAGCGAAAAGCACGTCAACGCCATCATAAAGGCCGCCAAAAAGGCCGAGGCGGTGTACCTCGCCACGGACCTCGACCGCGAGGGAGAAGCCATCTCCTGGCACATTTACGAGATCCTGCGGGAAGAGGGGGTCACGGAAAAAGTGCCCTTCTACCGGGTGGAGTTTTCGGAAATCACCGAGCGTGCCATCAAGGAAGCGGTATCGAATCCCCGCGAGCTGTCCATGGACCTGGTCAACGCTCAGCAGGCGCGCCGGGCGCTGGACCACCTCGTCGGATTCAACCTGTCGCCGCTGCTCTGGAAGAAGATCCAGACCGGGCTCTCGGCCGGGCGCGTACAGAGCCCGGCCCTGCGCATGATCGTGGAGCGTGAACGCGAGATCGAAGCGTTCGAGGCACAGGAATACTGGTCCATCGAGGCCGACATGAAGCACGACGGTGCGGAGTTCCTGTCCCGCCTGGTGCGGCTGGAGAACGAGCGGCTCAAGCAGTTCGATATCGTTACGGCCGAGCACGCGACCGCCGTCCGCGACCGCCTGGCCAATGCGGCCGGCGGCAAGCTGACCGTCAACCGGGTGTCGCGCAGCCAGCGCAAGCGTCGCCCCGCGCCGCCGTTCATTACGTCCACACTGCAGCAGGACGCCGCCCGTAAGCTCCGGTTTTCAGCGCAACGGACCATGCGCACCGCGCAGTCCCTGTACGAAGGCATGGAGGTCAATGGAGTGAGCCAGGGGCTCATCACCTACATGCGAACCGACTCGGTGCACTTGTCGAACGAGGCCCTGGACGATCTGCGCGGTCAGATCAGGCAGGCGTTCGGCAAAGAGTTCCTGCCGGGCAAGCCGGTCGCCTACAAGACCAAGTCCAAGAACGCACAGGAGGCCCACGAGGCGATCCGCCCCACCTCGGCAGCGCTGTCGCCGGACAAGTTGAAGAACAAGCTGTCGGAAGACCAGTTTCGGCTCTACGAGCTGATCTGGCGACGCGCGATGGCTTCACAGATGACTCCGGCGCGGGTGGACAGCGTGGCGGTGGAATTCGACTGTGACGGCGACGCCACGTTCCGGGCGAACGGATCGGTTATCGCCTTCCCGGGCTTTCTCCGGGTCTACGAGGAGTCGGCGCCGCAGGGCAAGGAAGAGAAGGAGACCCGGTTGCCGGACATGAAGGAGGGTGATGTCGTCGAGCTCCGCGCCATCCGCGCCGAACAGCACTTCACCGAGCCGCCGCCGCGCTACTCCGAGGCAAGCCTGGTCAAGGCGCTGGAAGACTACGGGATCGGGCGTCCGTCGACCTACGCCAGCATCATCCAGACCCTGGTCCGCCGCAAGTACGTGGAACTCGACCGCCGGCGGTTCATTCCGACGGACACCGGCCGCGTCGTCGCGCGCTTCCTGGAACAGCACTTCGAGCCTTACGTGGACTACGAATTCACGGCCCGCATGGAAGACACGCTGGACGAGATCTCACGGGGAGAGCTCCATTGGATTCCTCCCCTGATGCAATTCTGGAAGCCGTTTATCCGGCGCGTCAGGGAGAAGGAGGAGTCCGTCAGCCGCTCGGACGCCAAGCTGACCCGCGTGCTGGGTACGGATCCCGCTTCGGGCAAGGAAGTGTCGGTCCGGCTGGGCCGGTTCGGGCCCCATGCGCAGATCGGTAGCGTAGAGGACGAAGAGAAGCCGAAATTCGCCGGACTGCGCCCCGGGCAGAGCCTCGAGACCATTACGCTCGAGGAGGCGCTCGAACTGTTCAAGTTGCCCCGGGACCTCGGTTTTACGCCGGAGGGCGAGGCTGTGTCGGCCGGCATCGGGCGTTTCGGGCCGTACATCCGCTATGGGAACAAGTTCGTGTCCTTGCGCGACGCCGACCCGCACACGGTCGAGTTGTCGCACGCACTGGAGCTAATCGCGGCAAAGAAGCAGGCCGACCTGGACCGTATCCTGCGGACCTTCGAAGGCACCGACATCCAGATCCTGAAAGGCCGCTGGGGACCCTTCGTTACCGACGGCAAAAAGAACGGCCGCCTTCCGAAGGATCGGGAACCCGAGTCCATGACACTGGAAGAATGCCAGGCCATTCTCGACGCTGCGCCGGAGAAGCGGAGCCGAAAGAAGGCCGCCAGCAAAAAGACGGCCACCAAGAAAGCTGCAAGCAAGAAAAAGAAGACCGCCAAAAAGAAGGCGCGCGGCAAGAAATCCACTGCCAGGAAAGCGTCGAAGAGCTCAGCATGAGCGGCCGCAATCCGCCTTCGGGTCTGCACTCGCATCCCCCGGTCGGCAAGCCGTGGCGGCGAACCTGCTGAGCGTTGCAGCGGGAGTTGCCTGCCTGCGCGCTTGCGAGGTCATCGCCTACCCGACCGAAGCGGTATACGGTCTGGGCTGCGATCCCGCCAGCGAACACGCGGTCCGGGAAATACTCTCTCTGAAGGCGCGTCCAGCGGCTGCCGGGCTGATCCTCATAGCGGACGCTTACGAGCACCTCCAGCCTTATATCCGTGAACCGTCGGAAGAGCAGCTTCGGCCTGCTCTTGCGTCGTGGCCCGGCCCGGTGACCTGGTTGTTTCCCCGGGCCGCCGGGGTTCCGGACTGGCTCGCCGGCGAACACGAAACGGTGGCGGTGCGCCTGACGGCGCACCCCGTATGCCGGTCGCTGTGCGCCGACTTCGGCGGTGCGATCGTGTCCACCAGCGCCAATCCGTCATCGGCCGTGCCGGCGCGAAGCGCGGAGCAGGTACACGCGTATTTCGGCGACGCTCTCTGCGGCACAGTCGAGGGAGAGCTGGGCGGGCAGGCCGCCCCCAGCGAAATCCGCGATCTTCTGAGCGGCCGGGTCATCCGCCCGGCTTGGCCCCGGAAATGAACGAATCCGATCACATCGACGCCGGGCGGGTGCGGGCATACCTGCTCGAACTCCAGGACCGGATCTGCGGCGCGGTCGAGGCGGAGGACGGCAAAACCGTTTTCGAGGAAGACGACTGGACGCGCGAGCACGAGGGCGGTGGCCAGGAGACCCGGTCGCTGGGAGGCGGTGGCCGCACGCGGGTGCTGCGCGCGGGTGACGTGTTCGAACAGGCCGGCGTGAATTTCTCCCATGTGCGCGGCGGGCAACTGCCGCCATCGGCCACGGCGGCCCGGCCCGAACTGGCCGGTCGGCGCTTCGAGGCACTGGGCGTGTCGCTGGTGATCCACCCGCTCAACCCGCACGTACCGACCAGTCATGCCAACATCCGCTTCTTTATTGCGGAGCGGGCGGACGCGGCCCCGGTCTGGTGGTTTGGCGGGGGCTACGACCTCACGCCCTACTACCCGGTTCTGGAAGATGTAGTCGGCTGGCACGAGGTTGCCCGGTCCGCCTGCGCGCCGTTCGGCGAGGACGTCTACCCAAGGTACAAGGCCTGGTGCGACGAGTATTTCTTCCTCAAGCACCGGGGCGAGCCGAGGGGTGTCGGCGGGCTTTTTTTCGACGACCTGAACGACTGGGGTTTCGAGCGCTGCTTCGAATTCATGAGGGCTGTCGGCGACAGCTATCTCGAAGCGTACCTGCCGATCGTCCGGCGTCGCCGCGGCACGCCGTGGAACGAAAGGCAGCGAGACTTCCAGCTGTACCGCAGGGGGCGGTACGTGGAGTTCAACCTGGTCTACGACCGCGGCACGCTATTTGGCCTGCAGTCGGGGGGGCGCACGGAATCCATCCTGATGTCCCTGCCGCCGCTGGTCGCCTGGCGCTACAACTGGCGCCCCGAACCCGGCTCCGAGGAAGCCGTCCTCTACGACTACCTCGAACCCCGCGACTGGCTGGCGGAACAAGACAAGGACAACTGAAAGGAATTCCGCAGAAGGCGCCGAACACGCTTGAATGGCCTGAGCCGCCCGCAAACCCGGTTAATTCAAGTCAGTCAGCGTTCTCGGCGTTTTCCGCGGAAATCTCTTGAGAATCCGCAACAACCAGGTTTCCTACCACAGATACGGCAGGTACTCGCCCGGGATCGGGTTGTCCTTCGATTCGTTGTCCCACATCACGCTGACGATCCACCAGCGATCCTCCCTGAACAGCAACTGGATGCTGTTGATACCGCGCGCGACGGGCGGTTCATCCTGCTTGTAACGGGCCTCGTAGGTGCTGAAGGCCTGCACCACGTTCCCGAACCGGTGCATCTGCCGCATGATCTCGGTCTCCCAGAAGTCGTTCTCCAGGAAGAACGGTTCCACCTCGGCAATCCACTCGTCGACCGACAGAACCTGCAGGCCGTTTTTGCCGTGGACGCGGTTGCCTGTCGGGATCAGGCGTGCGCCTTCGAGGTAGAGACTCCTCTCGCGGTACCAGTTGCGCTTGCCGGCGGGCCCGGAAATGGTTTCGTACATGGCCTTGATGATGGCGTCCGGCGAGGCGACATCCTCGGGTCGCGGTTTCAGCCTGGAGGCGTCCGAAACGGATTCGCTCATGGTGATTCTCTCCCTGATTCGATGGCAGCCAGTTCCATCGCCCAAAGCCTACAACTTTCGGCTGAGGGATGGAATCCGTCGTCGCAGAAGGCGTGGATGCGGGGGTCGATCCGTGTCGGTACGTGGACGGCGTCCGGATGGTTGCCGATCTGGCGGGCCGCCTCCGCGTCCAGCGCGGCGGCACGGATGCCCAGGCAGTACTTCAGGGGCTGGGGTGGGAGCGGAAACCGTTCCATCGCCGGCAAGCCCGCGAACAGGAGCCGCGCCGCCGGCCAGAGCGCCCGCAGGCGCTCCAGGAGGAGGCCGAAGTTGCGGCGCCAGGCATCCAGTGAACTCAGGCCGGTGACATCGTTGACGCCGATGGAGACCAGCACAACGTCCGCCCGGGGCGGATCATCGATGCGGTCCAGCGCCGCAAGCAGGTCCTTGATCGCTCTTCCGGACAGTCCGTCGAGGTGCCACCGGACGCGTCTTCCGGACCGGTCGGCCAGGGCGGCGGCGAACTGTACGGCAAAGGATTCCTCGATGCGTTCGACGCCGACGCCGTCGATGATGGAATCGCCAATCGCCATCAGCCAAAGGTCGCTTCCGTTGCCGGGCCGCCCCTGGCCGGCTATTCCCCGGCGATGACCCGTTGCGCCCGGGAGCCGGGCGGCCGTCCGCCTCAGCCAGAGGCCCTGTACGGCAGCCACTGGAAGCAGCAGCCAGAAGCCTGCTCGCGCCAGCATCGGCATGGGCCCCGGCACCGGTACGGACTAATGGGCCTCGTCCCAGTTCGGGCCGTAGCCCGTATCGACGACCAGCGGAACATCCAGCTCGGCGGCGCGCTCCATGCGCTTCTCCACGGCCTTGCGCAGTGTCTCCAGGCCATCCTTGCTGACCTCGAAAACGAGCTCATCGTGCACCTGCATGACGAGATGGGCTTCGGGCCTGCGCTTCTGCAGCCAGCCATCGACCTCGATCATCGCACGCTTGATGATGTCCGCGGCTGTGCCCTGCATTGGCGCATTGATGGCCGCGCGCTCAGCCCCCTGGCGGCGCTGGCCGTTGCTCGCGTTGATATCGGGCAAATACAGGCGGCGCCCGAAGAGCGTCTCCACGTAGCCCTGTTCACGGGCCTTTTTTCGGGTCTGTTCCATGTAGTCCCGCACGCCGGGGTAGCGGGCGAAGTACGTATCCATGTAATCCTGAGCCTCGGCGCGGCCGATGCCCAGCTGTCGGGACAGTCCGAAGGCGGACATTCCATACATCAGCCCGAAGTTGATTGCCTTCGCGGCGCGCCGCTGTTCGCTCTTGACGTCCTCGTAAGGCACGCCAAAGACTTCGCCGGCCGTCGCCTGGTGTACGTCCACCTTGTCGTGGAACGCTTTGAGCAGGCCCTCGTCGCCGGACAGGTGCGCCATGATCCTGAGCTCGATCTGCGAGTAGTCGCAGGCCATGACCAGCCAGCCCTTTGGCGCGATAAAAGCCTGACGAATACGCCGGCCCTGTTCTGTGCGAATCGGAATGTTCTGCAGGTTGGGGTCGGACGAGGAAAGGCGGCCCGTGGCGGCAACCGCCTGGTGATAAGAGGTGTGGACGCGGCCGGTGCGCGGGTTGATCTGTTCGGGGAGCTTGTCCGTGTACGTCGATTTGAGCTTGGACAGCGATCGGTACTCCAGGATGAGACGGGGCAGTTCGTATTCCACGGCGAGTTCCTGCAGGACGTCCTCGGCCGTCGATGGCTGGCCGGTCGGCGTCTTGCGCATCACCGGAAGTTCCTGCTTTTCGAACAGGATTTCCTGCAGTTGCTTGGGAGAACCCAGGTTGAACGGCTGACCGGCCGCTTCGTGCGCGGCCTTTTCCAGACGGGTGATTTCGCGGCCGAAACCACGGCTCTGTTCGGCCAGCAGTTCGCCGTCGATCAGCACGCCATGCTGCTCCATGCGGGCGAGGACCGGCACCAGGGGCATCTCGATCTCCTGCAGCACCGAGGCCAGGGACGGTGTCTCCTCCAATCGTGGCCAGAGGTGTTGATGAAGCTGGAGCGTCACATCCGCGTCCTCGGCCGCGTAGGGGGCGGCTTCCTCGATGCGGACCTGGCTGAACGGGATCTGTTTGGCGCCCTTGCCGGCAACGTCCTCGTAGTGCACGGTTTGCCGCCCGAGGTACTTGAGCGCCAGCGAGTCCATATCGTGGCGGCTGCCGGTGCTGTTGAACACGTACGATTCCAGCATGGTGTCAAAGGCGATGCCGCGCATTTCAATGCCGTACAGCGAGAGCACGTTCATGTCGTACTTGAGGTGCTGGCCAACCTTGTGGCGCTCGGGGTCTTCCAGCACCTTCCGGAGTGACTTCAAGACGAAATCCCGATCGAGTTGATCCGGGGCGTCGGCGTAGTCGTGACCCACTGGAATGTAGAACGCCGATCCGGCCTCGGTGCTGAAGCTCAGGCCGACCAGTTCCGCCTGCATCGCGTCGAGGCTGGTGGTCTCGGTGTCGAAGGCGAACAGCTCGGCGGCCTCGAGTTGACGGATCAGACCCTTCAGATCTTCTTCGTCGTCGATCACGCGGTAGTCGGACTCCGGCGCGTCATCGTCGTCCTGGTCCCCGGCGATTTCCTGCAGCCAGCTGTTGAACTCGTAACGTTTGAGCGCCGCCACCAGCGCTTTCTGGTCCGCCTCACCGCGACGCAGGTCTGCCGGTCCAACGCCCAGGTCGACGTCGCAGCGGATGGTCGCGAGCTCCCGGGACAACGGCAGTTGATCCAATGCGGCGCGCAGGTTTTCCCCGATTTTGCCGCCCACGTCGTCGGCATGCTCCACCAGGGTATCGAGGTCGCCCCACTCGTTGAGCCACTTGGCGGCAGTTTTCGGGCCGCACTTTTCCACCCCGGGGATGTTGTCCGACTTGTCGCCCGTGAGCGCCAGGAAGTCGACGAACTGTTCCGGTGTCACGTCGAATTTCGCCTTGACGCCGGGGCGGTCCAGGTCCGTGTCGGTCATGGTATTGGTCAGGGTCGTGTGGTCCGTCACGAGCTGCGCCATGTCCTTGTCGCCCGTGGAAATCACGCAGTCCATGCCGTCTTTTTCCGCTGCATGGGCGAGCGTTCCGATGACGTCGTCGGCCTCCACGCCCTCCACCTGCAGCAAGGGAAGGCCGAGCAGGCGAGTGAACTCGTGGATCGCGTCCAGCTGGCTCACCAGCTCGGACGGCATGGGCGGCCGGTTCGCCTTGTACTTCGGATACAATTCGTGGCGGAACGTGGGCCCCTTGGCGTCGAATACGACGGCGATGTGCTGCGGATCGTCTTCCTTCAGCAGTCGCCTCAGCATGTTGGCGACGCCCAGCAGGGCGCCGGTCGCCTCGCCGCGCGAGTTGGTCAGGTTGGGCAGGGCATGGAACGCGCGGTACAGGTATGAGGAACCGTCGACGAGGTACAGCTTGGCTCTCTTGCTCATGGCTTGTCTACGATCATCTGGAGTGTGATTCGGTCTGCTATCATGAATGAAAAGGGTGAAGGAAACGGGAAGGCGCCGTGGTTGTCCAACACCCATGAAAAGAGTCTAACCCATAGGGAGACGGAAGGATGACAAAGACGGGCCGCAGATCAGGGATGATGATTGCGATGCTTGCAGCCATTCCCCTGGCGTTGGCGGCGTCGTTGCCGCTGTACGCGCAGGACGACCTCGAGAAGCCTCCCCCCATACCTCCGGAGTCGGAGGGCGATGTGCCCATTCCGCCAAAAGTCCAGGAAGAGCAGATCGAACCCACGGTCACCATCCGCGAGGAAGAGGATCGCACGGTCGAGGAGTACAGCTACAAGGGCCAGGTGTACATGGTCAAGATCACGCCCAACGGCGGCGTTCCGTACTACTACATCGATACGGATGGGGACGGCAGGCTGGAACTCGATCTGGACAAGCAGGCGCTCAACCCCGTGCAGCCGGTGTACTGGAAACTCAAGACGTGGAAGTAGCCGCCGGTCCGCAAGGCAGGGCCGGGCAAGGCTGGCCCGCCTGGCTGGTGCGGCGGGCGGGGCGTGTCGTTTCCTGGCTGACGCTCGCCTTCACGCTGCTTACCTTCGTGATCGTCGTGCTTCGTTACGGGTTCAACCAGGGCTGGATCTGGATGCAGGAGAGTGTGACCTACCTGCACGCCGTCGTTTTCATGGTCGCGGCTGCCTGGGCTTTCCAGACGGACGACCACGTTCGCGTCGACATCTTTTATCGCGATCGATCCGAGCGCTATCGTACCTGGGTGAACCTCGTCGGCACTCTGGTGTTGCTGGTGCCGTTCAGCGTGTTTACCCTCTGGGTCTCCTGGGACTACGTGGCCGCTTCCTGGGCCACGCGCGAAGGCTCGATGGAGGCCGGCGGCCTGCCTCTGGTGTGGGCGCTGAAGACGGTCATTCTGGTCATGCCTGCCCTGCTGCTGTTGCAGGCCTGGAGCACAGCGTCCGCCTGCCTGGCGGCGCTCAGACGTTAGCCTTCCGCAGCTCGGCGAGCACGGTCGCGGTTTCCGCTTCGTACCCCGTCCACAGCCGGAACGACAACGCAGCCTGCTCGACCAGCATGCCGAGTCCGTCGGAGTAGCGTATGCCCGCGGCGTGGCAAGCCGCCTGCAGAGGCGCCGCGGCCATGCCGTAATTCATGTCATAGCACAATCCGCCGGGCCGCAGCCAGGAGGCGGTCACCGGTGCCGCGTTCCCCGTGTGCCCCAGCGACGTGGCATTGATCACGAGATCGAAGGGCTCCCTCTCCGCAACCTCGTCGGGCGAGCAGGCATCGACTCGCCCCAGGTCCGCGTGGCGGGCAGCGAGCTTCCGGGCACGCTCGCGCGTGCGGTTTGCCACGGTCACGGTGGCCGGCCCCTGCTCGAGCAGGGCGCCCAGCACTCCGGCGCCGGCCCCGCCTGCCCCAAGCAGGCAAATGCGCGTACCTTCCAGGGACGCTTCGCATACCCGCTCCAGGTCCCGCACCAGCCCCCCGCCGTCGGTGTTGTCCCCGAACCAGTCTTCACGGCCCCTGAAGAACAGCGTGTTGACCGACCGGGCGCGTTCCGCACGCGTGCTCCGCTCGGCGGCGAGCGCCCAGGCTTCATGCTTCAGCGGTACGGTGATGTTGCAGCCTCGGCCGCCTCCGTTCGCCAGCTGCGCCACGAGGGCCGGGAAGGTCGCGGCATCCGCTTCGATCGCCCGGTAGTCCACGTCCAGGCTCGCCTGGACGGCGAACCGGCGGTGGATTCCGGGCGAAAGTGAGCGCCCGACCGGCTTGCCAAATACGGCCAGCCGGATCAGGCGTGATCCGTCAGCCACTCGGCGGCCTGGACTGCGTAGTAGGTCAGGATGCCGTCCGCCCCGCCGCGCTTGAGGCAGGTCAATGCTTCCAGAACCACGGACTCCTCGTCCAGCCAGCCGTGCCCGAACGCCGCCTTCAGCATCGCGTACTCACCGGACACCTGGTAGGCGAAGGTCGGCACTTCGAAGGTCTCCTTCACTCGCCGGATGATGTCGAGGTATGGCATCGCGGGCTTGACCATCACCATGTCCGCGCCTTCTTCCAGGTCCAGCTCGACTTCGCGCAGCGCCTCGTCGCTGTTGGCGGGGTCCATCTGATACGAATACTTGTTGCCGCCCGCGAGGTTGGACGCGGAGCCGACGGCGTCGCGGAACGGTCCGTAAAAGCCCGAAGCGTACTTGGCGGAGTAGGCGAGGATCTGCTTGTTCGGAAAGCCCTCCGTTTCCAACGCCTGACGAATTGCGCCGATGCGGCCGTCCATCATGTCCGACGGCGCGACGACGTCGGCGCCTGCCTCGGCATGGGACAGCGCCTGCTTGACGAGGACGTCGACGGTCTCGTCATTGACCACGTAGCCCCGGTCGTCGATCAGGCCGTCCTGACCGTGGGACGTGAACGGGTCCAGCGCCACGTCAGTAATGACGCCCAGTTCGGGAAAGCGCGATTTGAGCGCGGCGACGGCGCGCTGGGCCAGCCCCTCGGGATTCCAGGCTTCGCGGGCGTCATCCGACTTACAGTCCGCGGACACGACCGGGAACAGCGCCATCGCGGCTATTCCCAGTTCCAGGCAGTGTTCCGCGGCCGGCAGCAGGCGGTCGATGGTCAGACGCTCGACACCCGGCATGGACGGGACCGGCTGGGCCTCGTCGCTGCCTTCGCGTACGAAGACAGGCCAGATGAAGTCGGCGGGGCTGAGAGTGGTTTCGCGCATCAGCCGCCGGGAGAATTCGTGTGCGCGCATGCGCCTCATTCGGGTTGCTGGAAAAGTCATCGGTTTGGTTTCCTGGTTTTAGTCGCAATTCTATCGCCTCCGCGCGGACGGGTCAGCCGCATGGCGTGCGTCACTTGATCAGGGTTCGGTTTGCGAAAGGCCGAACCAGTTGTCGAGGCAACCGATCAGTTCCTCCAGCCCGACGCGGGATTTGGCGGAAAACACCTGGGCTGTGGAGCCGGGGGGCAAGGCGCCGCGCACCTGGCGCAGCGCGGTGAGGGCCGGGCCTCGCTTGATCTTGTCCGACTTGGTCAGCAGAACATGGCAGGGCACGCCCGCAGCCGAACACCAGGCGAGCATCTGCTCGTCGAAGGGGCGCAGCGGGTGGCGGATATCCATCACCAGCACGACGCCCCGCAAGGAGCGGCGCCGGTCGAAATAGGTCTGCATGAGCTGGCGCCAGTGCTCGCGGAGCTGCTCCGGCACCTTCGCATAGCCATAGCCGGGCAAATCCGCTATGCGGTTGTCGGCGGTGATTTCGAAGATGACGATCTGCTGGGTGCGGCCCGGGGTTTTGCTGGTGCGCGCCAGCGAGTTCTGGCCGGTCAGGGCATTGATCGCGCTCGACTTGCCGGAGTTGGAACGACCGGCGAACGCGACTTCGCGGCCCGAGTCCGCTGGCAGCTGCCTGAGTTGATGGGCGCTGACCACGTAGCGGGCCGAGCGGTAAGGGTTGGTTTTTGGTCCTGCGGACGTCATCTCTTAGCCCGGATTTGCTGGAACGTATCGATCGAAACCGCGATAATACCGGGCCATTCTAGCCCGAATAACACAAGCACCGACTCTAGGAGACCGCAAGATGAACGTATTGCTTCGCGCCCTGGCCGCTTCGCTGGCGCTGGTCAGCCTGCAGGCCTTCGCCGAGGGGGACGCCGCGGCGGGCCAGTCCAAGTCCGCCATTTGCGCCGCCTGTCACGGGGCGGACGGCAACAGCACCGTGCCCAACTGGCCCAAGCTGGCGGGGCAGCATGAGCAATACCTGGTGCGCCAGGTCACACTGATCAAGGCCGGGGCGCGGCCTGTGCCCGAAATGGCTGGCATCGTGCCCGGTCTGAGCGACCAGGACATCCAGGATCTCGCAGCCTACTTCGCGGGACAGCAGCGCTCCGGCGGTGTGGCCGACGCGTCCACCGTGGAGCTGGGGCAGCGCATTTACCGCGCGGGCAATTCCGAGACCGGCGTGCCGGCCTGCATGTCCTGTCATGGTCCGGCGGGCGATGGAAATCCGTTGGCCGGGTACCCGGCCTTGGCGGGACAGCATTCGGTCTACACCGCCAGGCTGCTCACCCGGTTCCGCTCAGGCGAGAACTGGGGCGAGAAGGACGCCCCGAGCCACGTGATGGACGGAGTTGCCGCCCGCCTTGCCGATGACGAGATACAGGCGGTCGCGAGCTACATCGAAGGTCTGTACCGCAGAGACGAGTGAACTGTGAGAAGCCGGTGAGGTCAGTAAATGGAGTTGGTGAGGCGGCCCCGGTCAAAGGGAGAACACGATGAGAAAAAAGGCAATCCATAGATTCATTGCAGGCTGTGCGGTCCTGTTGCTGCTCGGCGCCGCAATGCAGGCCCAGGCCCAGGGCAGCGATTCGAACAAGTACCAGGAAGGCCTGCACTACTTCCTGGTCGACCAGGCGCCGCCGCCGTCCGCGGACCGGCTCGAAGTTCTCGAAGCCTTCAGCTATCTGTGTTCACATTGCAACGCGTTCGAGCCCTATATTTCCAACTGGGAGAAACACCGGCCGGAGGACGTCAAGTTCCGCCGCCTGCCGGTGGTGTTCGGACGGAGTTCCTGGGAACTGTACGCACGGGCCTACGTGACCGCGGACATGCTGGATATCGCCGACAAGGCGCACGGAGCCATGATGGACCGCTTGTGGAAGGACAGGAAAATCATGCGGAGCATGCAGGAGATCGCCGACTTCTACAGCCAGTTCGGCGTCGACGCCGACAAGTTCGTGGCGACCGCGAAGTCGTTTGGTGTCGATCGTATGTTGCGCGAGGATCAACTCAAGGTGCAGTCCTACGGCGTGCAGGGGACGCCGTCGCTGATCGTGAATGGACGATACCGGGTCTCGGGTAGCGCCGCGGTTCCGAACTACGACGTGATGCTGGACGTGGTGGATTTCCTGATTGCCAAGGATCGGGCGGAGGGGGCCTCGCAGCAGGGCAGTGGCGAATCCGACTAAGGCACCCGCACCCCGCGGCGCCGCACTTCGCCTGTTGAGTTTCAACATCCAGGCGGGTACGTCGACAGCGCGCTACCACCACTACGTGACTCACAGCTGGCGGCAGGTGCTTCCGCATACCCAGCGCGTGGAGAACCTAGACGCCATTGCAGAACTCGTCGCGCCGTTCGACATGGTCGCATTGCAGGAAGTCGACTCGGGCAGCCTCAGGTCCGGCTTTATCAATCAGTCGCGATACCTGGCCACCCAGGCCGGCATGCCCTTCTGGTGCCATCAGTCGAATCGAAAGGTCGGGACGGTTGCGTATGCGGGCAACGGTTTTCTGAGCCGCTACGAGCCCGATGCCGTCATTGAGCACCGTCTGCCGGGCGTCATCCCCGGGCGCGGGACCCTGCTGCTGCGTTTCGGTGATGGATTCGACGGTCTGGACCTGGCGGTTGTGCACCTGGCGCTCGGCAGGCGTGCGCGCACTCAGCAGTTGCGCTTCCTGGCCCGCCAACTCGACAGCGGACGCCACCTGGTGGTGATGGGCGACTTCAACACCCTGGTGGATTCGGATGCGGTGCGCGAGTTCACCGGCACCCTCGCCCTGAAGGCGCCGACCCGAGACCTGGTCACCTTCCCCTCCTGGCAGCCGCAGCGCGGCATTGACCACATTCTGGTGAGCGAATCGCTGAATACGGGCGAGGCCAGGGCGCTGGACGTTCCCTTCTCCGATCACTGTCCTGTGGCGCTGGATATCGAATTGCCGCCCGAGACGCGGCTGAAGAAGGCGACGAGGCCGGTGGTGAGCCTAGAGCCGGGCTAGAGCCCCAGCAGCATCCGCGACCCCACCAACAGCAGGAACCCGCCGAAAATCCGCCGTACCAGGGCAGGCGACAGCCGGTGCACGGTTGCCGCGCCGAACGGAGCGGCCAGGGCGCTGGTGACGGCGATGCCGGCCAGGGCCGGCAGGTGCACGTAGCCCAGCGCTCCGCTGGGCATGCTGCCATGCTCCCCCAGCAGGATGAAGGACAGCGTGCCCGCCAGCGCGATCGGGTAGCCGCATGCCGCCGATGTCGCGACCGCGTTCTGGGCCCGAATGCCGTGCCACAGTTGCCAGGGGCCGGTAAGGGCGCCGCCCCCGATACCGATCAGGCTCGAAATCGTGCCGATCACCAGGCCGGTGAGGCCCAGAACGGGTTGCTGTGGCAGCGGCTTTTCTCCGGTCGGCTTGCGACCGAGTATCAACTGCAGGCCGGCCAGCAGCGCGAACACCCCGAACACGCGGACCAGCGCCTCCCCCGCCAGCCAGTCCGCGATCAGCGCGCCGGTCAGGGCGCCGGCGGCCAGTCCCAGGGACAACGAGCGGACCAGCGGCCAACGGATGGCGCCGCGGCGTTGGTGGGCGATGATCGAACTGAGCGACGTGACCAACATGGTCCCCAGCGAGGTGGCCACGGCCATGTGGATCGCCCATGGGGCTGTCTCGGGGTCACGGAGAAAGAGAAAGGTCAGGGCAGGCACCACCACGAAGCCCCCGCCGATCCCGAGGAAGCCCGCCAGGTATCCGGCGACGATGCCGATCAGTGCGAACTCGAGCCACATTCTCAGAATCCGTTTTCCGTTCGGCGCAAGGAGGCTTGTGGGAGCGTGGGCATTTTCATATTCTTGGGCACGTGATACCCCGCAAACGCCAATCCGCGATGTGCCGTGTCGCGGCGGGGCCGTTACCGGAGTTTACATGGCGCCACGTGCTGAGCACAGCCGTTGTCGCATGTTGCTTGGCCGTTTCCGTTTCGCTCTGGGCCGCGCCGCCGGATACGTCCGCGCAGCGTGCACAGTTCTCAGAGGCCTGGAATTCGGCGTCTCGCGGAGACCGTGGGCGTTTCGAACAGTTGAAGGGCGGGCTCGGGGACTATGTGCTCTATCCCTATCTGCAGTACGAAGACCTCCGTAATCGCCGGGCCCGTGTCGACGATGCGGAGATGTCCGCCTTCCTTGACGCTCACCAGGACTGGGCTTTCGACGCGCCCCTGAGAACGGCCTGGCTACGAACGCTGGGAGAGCGGGGACGTTGGGATTCGGTGATCACCCATGCGGGCGACAGCCCGGACACGGAAGTGCGATGCTACCTGGCGCATGCCCGCATTGTGCGCGGCCAAACCGAGGGCGTCTTGCGGGAAGCGCAGTCGCTCTGGGCCGTGGGCAAGTCCCAGCCCGACGCCTGCGATCCTGTGTTCGCCTGGCTCATCAAGCAGAACGGCATCACGCCCGGCCTCGCATGGGAACGTTTTCGCCTTTCGATGAAGGCGCGCGAAACGCGGCTGGCGCGTTACCTGGAGCGTTTCCTTTCCGACCCGGACCGCGACTGGGCCGGTCGCTGGCTGCAGCAGGACCACAGGGGTTACCGCCGGCTGGACCAGGGGGCGGCCGCGTGGCCGGATACGGAACGCGCCAGGGAGATTGCCGCTTATGGTCTGCGGCGGCTGGCGCGCAAGGATCCCGACCGCGCCTGGAGCCACTTCCATCCCCTCGACGCGCGTTTCAGCTGGGATGAACACGTTCGCGCCGGCGTTCTCCGCGAGATCGCGCTGTGGTCGGCCGTAGACGGCGCCGAGGATACGCCCCAACGCATGCTCGCCGTGCCCCACGAGTACCGGGACGACCGCCTGCTGGAGTGGTGGGCGCGTCATGACCTGGTTCAGGGAGACTGGCAGGGCGTGGACAAGGTCGTGTCCGCAATGTCCCCGCAGCAGAAGAATGACGCCCGCTGGCGCTACTGGCAGGGGCGTGCCCGGCTGGAGACGGGTGACGAGGCGGGTTCGCGGGCGCTGCTCGATCCCCTGGCGGCTGAAACGAACTACTACGGCTTTCTTGCCGCCGACCTGCTCGGCAGCCCCTATACGATTTGCCCCAGCGATCCGGAAGTGGACCCTCACCGGATCGACGCCCTCGCGAGCCAACCCGGCTTCCAGCGGGCGTTGGAGTTGAGACGGGCGGGTATCGCGAACTGGGCCCGCAGTGAGTGGACGCTGGCGGCCGGGCGCCTCGATACCGACTCCCTCAGGGTTGCGGCCGCGCTGGCCGTGAGCGAAGGCTGGTCCGAGATGGCGATCTTCGCCCTGGGAAACAGTGGGGACCTGCGGTGGTACGAATGGCGGTTTCCGCTGGAATACAGCGCCATTGTGGACACCAATGCACGCAAACTCGGCCTCGACCCGGCCTGGGTCATGGGTCTGATGCGTTCGGAAAGCGCGATGGCCGTGGATGCGGTGTCACCGGCCGGGGCGCGCGGCCTGATGCAGATGATGCCAGGAACGGCGAGGCAGATCGCTCGCCGGCATGCCTTGACCTACAGCGGCTCGGACCAGTTGCTGCGTGCCGAGGACAACATCCGATTCGGTACGATTTACCTGCGCGAGCTGCTGGACCGGTTTCAGGACAACCCCGTGCTGGCATCGGGCGCCTACAACGCCGGCCCGTATGCCGTCGACCGCTGGCTGAAAAGTCTGCAGACAGCCGATCCCGCCATCTGGGTCGAGACCCTGCCGTACTTCGAGACCCGCGACTACATCCCCCGGGTGCTGGCCTTCTCGGCCATCTATGACTGGCGGCTGCGCCAGGAAGTGACGCGCATCAGTGAGCGCATGCCCGCATTTGATTCCTCCACCGGCGGCGGTACCATGCACGTTGATACAAACGCACAAGTCGTCTGCCTCGCGGCCGGTTGATCGCAATCGGTCGCCCTCCAGACGCCCGGGAGTGAATCATGCGAATCGTCCTGCTCGGAGCCACCGGTTTCGTCGGTCATCACCTGCTGCCGTCGCTCTCGGCGGCGGGTCATGAATGTGTCGCTTTGAGCCGGTACAAGCCCGGCTGCAGGGACCTCACCCTGATCCCGCGGGTTCAGGTCAGGCAGTGCGATGTGCACGATGCCGAAGGGCTGCGCGCCGCATTCTCGGGTGCGGATTGCGTGATCAACATGGTGGGAATCCTGAACGAGTCCGGTCGGAGTGGAAAAGGCTTTCGCAAGGCCCACGTCGATTTGAACAGGTCAGTCATCGACGCGTGCCGGTCGGCCGGCGTGTCCCGGTTCCTCTATGTCAGCGCACTGCACGCAGGACAGGGCCGTAGCCACTACCTCAAGAGCAAAGGTGAGGCGGAGGATTTGATCCGGGCGGCGGAAGACATCGACAGCACCATCGTGCAGCCGTCCGTGATCTTCGGCGCAGGTGATTCGTTCTTCAACCGCTTCGCAGCGCTTCTGAAGTGGGCGCCGGTGCTGCCTCTGGCCTGTCCCGACGCCCGGATGCAGCCGGTCTGGGTCGGTGACGTGTCCCGCGGGATCGTCCGCGCCCTTGCGGACCCGGGCACGATCGGGAAAACCCTGGTCATGGTAGGGCCGGAAGCCTTCACCCTGAGGGAACTGGTCGCGTTCACCGCGCGGGCCGCCGGGTTGAAAAGGGTCATCGTCGGCCTGCCGGACGCGTTGTCGAGGTTGCAGGCTGCGGTGATGGATTTTGTTCCCGGCAAACCGTTCTCGACCGACAATTACCTTTCGCTGCAGACGGACAACACCAGTGACGACAACAGCCTGCCGTCCCTGGGCATCCGGCCGCGCCCCATCCACTGCGTTATATCCGAGTGTCTTTCCCATACGTTGCGCCAGCGCCGGCTCGACGCGCTGCGGCAGCAGCCCGGGCGTTGACCATGGAGGTGTTCCTGGTCGGCGGCGCCGTGCGTGACGCCTTGTTGGGGCTGCCCGTCAAAGAGCGCGACTGGGTGGTCGTGGGCGGCTCGCCGGAACAGCTTCTGGACGAGGGTTACCGCCAGGTCGGCGCCTCGTTCCCGGTGTTCCTGCACCCGGAAACGGGGGAGGAATACGCGCTGGCGCGTACCGAACGCAAGCAGGGGCACGGGTATCACGGCTTCGCGGTGGATTTTCATCCGGGGGTCACCCTGGAAGAGGATTTGCGCCGCCGCGATCTGACGATCAACGCGATGGCGCGGGATGCCGACGACCGGCTGATCGATCCTTTCGGTGGCAAGCAGGACCTTCGGGACCGGGTCCTCAGGCACGTGTCGCCGGCGTTCCGGGAAGATCCGCTGCGCGTGCTGCGGGTGGCGCGTTTCGCGGCCCGCTTCGCCCCGCTGGGTTTCCGGGTGCACGAAGCGACCCTGGAACTGATGCGTGAGATGAGCGATTCGGGCGAACTCGGGCACCTGGCGCCCGAGCGTGTCTGGACCGAGATCGAGAAAGCGATGGCGGCGCCCAGGCCAGGCCGTTTTGTCGAGGTGCTGCGCGAATGCGGAGCGCTTCGGGCGCTCTTGCCGGAGGTCGATGTGCTGTTCGGCGTGCCGCAGCCGGCACGCTACCACCCCGAGATCGACACGGGGCGACACGTGCTGATGGCCATGGACGTCGCCGCGGAGTGCGGTTACTCCCAGCCGGTCGTGTTTTCCCTGCTGCTGCACGACCTCGGCAAAGGAGAGACGCCACGCGACGAGTGGCCCGCGCACAGCGGGCACGAGCAGCGCGGAATCCCTCTGGTCGAGGCGGTCTGCGAGCGCCTGAGGGCGCCGCGCGCCTTCCGCGACCTGGCGGTGGCGGTCTGTGCCCTGCACCTGCGTTGCCATCGCCTTTTGGAGATGCGGCCGGGTTCGGTGATGCGCCTCCTCGAAGACGCCGACCTTCTGCGGCGGCCGGATCGCCTGGAAGAACTTGCACAGGCCTGCGAAGCGGATTACCGCGGTCGGAAAGGAAGGAAGGACGCACCGTATCCGCAGGCCGCCCGCCTGCAGCGAGCACTGACGGCCGCCCTGTCGGTTCGCGCCGGGGACATCGACACGGCGGGGCTGGACGGCGTAGCGATCGGCGAGCGCCTACGCCACGCCCGTATCGAGGCTATAGCCGGTAGCGAAGATCCTGCAGGCTGAAACCGGCCAGCGGGTCGTGTAATCCGCGGCCCAGGCCCATCACCTGGAACCGTTCGCCCATCATTTCGGGCAGAGTCAGCTGACGGGCCTCCGCGCCGAGCGACAGGCGGGTTCCCGAATCATCGCCGGCGCGTCCGGCCAGGACCTGGTCGAGACCGCATCCCAGAAGAAACATCGCCTGGTTGGCGTAGCCCTCCACTTCCAGGCCCGATTCCGCCGCCGCCTCCGCAAGCGCAGTGAAATCCACCCAGGCCGTGATGTCCTGCAGGCCGGGCCAGAAAAACGGGTCGCCGTGCGCACGATGCCGGAAGTGGCACATGAGGGTGCCGTCGGAGCGTTCCCGCAGGTAGTACTCGGCGCGCGGATAGCCATAGTCGATGAACAGCGCAAGGCCCTGTTCGAGGCTTTCGGTGACCGCCTTGAGCCAGGCGGGCAAGGCGAGGTTCACTTCGGACCGGTAGCCCTCCGGGAACGGTCTGCCGAGCGCATCCTGGAGGCGGCGGACCGCCCTGGTCAGTGGCTCCGGTGCGGGGCGCGAGGCCCATTCGAATCCGTCGTCGGCCTCCTGGACACACAGCTGCTCGACCTCGCCGTCCCCGATCCGGAATCGTTCCACGGCCAGCGCATCCAGTACTTCGTTGGCGATCAACAGGCCACGCCAGCCTTCCGTCGGGGGTGCTTCGATCCACTCCACACGCTCCAGCAACGACGGCACGGCGGCCGACAGGAGTTCGCGCTGGACCCGCTTGAGGTCCGCGCTGCGCTCCAGGATGCGGTACCGGGTGGGCCGGGCGTTGGGCGGCAGCGCATCGAGCAGTTCGGCGGCCAGGCGGCCGGTGCCGGCGCCGATCTCCAGAATCTCGTAGCTCCCCAATACGCCGCCGAGTTCTGCAGCCTGTCGCGACAGGCAGCCCGCGAACAGCGAACCGAGCTCCGGCGCTGTCACGAAGTCCCCGGACTCCCCGAGCTTATGCAGGCCGGCGGAATAGTAACCGGCGCCGGGTTCGTACAGGGCCATCTCCATGAAGCGTGAAAAGGGCATCGGCGGGTCGGCGCGCAACTCTTCCCGAATGCGGGCGCACAGCGCGAGGCTCAGTTGCTTGAGCTCGGGAGGCGGTTCGGGCAGGATGGTTCGAGGCATGGGGCGGAGTCTGTTGGAGCGGGTGGCGCATGTCCAGTAGTGAATCGAGTTCGACACAAAAAACGGTGCTGGTGACCGGAGCTGCGGCACGCATCGGCGCCGCGGTGGCAACGGCCCTGCACGAGCGGGGCTGCCGTGTCCTGCTCCACTTCAACTCCAACGCCGGAGACGCGGAAGACCTGGCGGAACGGCTCAACCGTCGGCGTTCGGACAGCGCGTTCACCGCGCAGGCAGACCTGTCCACGGCGGCCGGCGTGGAGGCGCTGGCACAGTCCGTCCGCGATCGCTTTGAAATGCTCGACGTGCTGGTCAACAACGCGTCCCGATTCTACCCGACGCCGGTGGGCGAAACGCAGTCCTGGCAGTGGGAGGACCTGATGAACAGCAACCTTCGCGGCCCCTGGTTCCTGGTGCAGGCCCTGATTGGTCGTTTGCGTGCGGCGGGCGGGGCTGTCGTCAACATCCTCGACGTGCATGCCGAACGGCCGATGAAGGGGCACGCCGTGTATTGCATTACCAAGGCGGGCCTGGCGATGATGACAAAGGCCCTGGCCAGGGAACTGGGACCGGACATCCGGGTGAACGGCGTTGCGCCAGGCGCCATTCTGTGGCCGCAGGCGGAGCCCGGAGACGAGGAGAAGCAGGCCATCCTGGGGCGCACCGCGTTGCAGCGCCTCGGCGATCCCGGCGACATCGCTTCCGCAGTCGCCTACCTCGCCCTGGACGCGCCGTACGTCACCGGCCAGATACTGGCCGTGGACGGCGGACGCAGCCTCAACATGTAGTTCAGGATTCCACCGGGGTCTGGGCAGCCGCGGGCTGCGGCCCGGCTTTCGACCTGGGCTCCTTGAAATGCACGTCCCTCTGCGGGAACGGAATTTCGATACCTTCTTCGCGAAAGCGTTTGATGATGGCCCGCATGAGATGGTGCACGGTCATGCCGCGGTCAGCGGGTTGATTGATCCAGCACAGGAGTTCCATCTCGATGGCGCTGTTGCCGAAGCCACGCAGGCGAACGCGCGAAGCCGGCTCGTCCACGACGTGGTCGTTCTCGTGCGCAATGTCCTTGAGCACGTCGATCACCTTGTCGATGTCGCTGTCGTAAGCGACGCCTACCGGGATGCGGATCCGGTGGCGGACCCAGGGGCCGCCGCTCTCATTGATGATCTTTGCGCTGCCGATCAATGCGTTGGGAATCGACACCTCCACGTCGTCGCGGGTCAGGATCCGCGTCGAGCGTATGCCCAGGCTGACCACCAGCCCGCGCTCCCCTGAATCGAGCACGATGTAGTCTCCGATCTTGTACGGCGCGTCGGCCACGATGGAAACGCCCGAGATCAGATTCGCCAGCGTGTCCCGCGCGGCGAAGCCGACCACGATGCCGATGATGCCCGCCGAGGCGACCCAGGCAGTCGCGTCGATGCCCCAGATGAGAAAAATGATGTAGATGAACAGCCCCAGGAGCAGGAGCTTGATGCCCATCTCGTACAGCGGCACGGTGCGTGGCTGGAACAGGTGAAAGCGGTGGCGCTCCGCCTCGAAGGCCTGGAGTATCACCTTGGTCGCGCGGAACCAGGCGCGCCCCCAAAGCACGAGGAGCACCGTGAAACAGATCTGGATCAGGACATGCTCCAGGGCCCCGGGAAAATCGAGCGCAGCCAGCGCCACCACCAGTGACACGGTGACCATGGTCTGCAGCACCGGCTGGGTCAGGTAGTGGATGATTTCGTAGTCGAGTTCGGCCTTTTCCCTGTCCCTGAGCAGATTCAGAAGGCGGTGGATGACTTTTTTCAGAATCCAGCCGATGCCAAAGCCCGTGAGCACCAGCAGCACGGCAAACAGCCAGGGATAGCCGCGCAGGAAGACCCACGCCTGGCGCAGCGGTTCACCGAGGTAGGGCGACGGATCGAACGCGATGATCAGGTCGACCAGCGACCTCGCGGTGTCCGCGGCATTATCGGTTTCACCGCCCGAAAGGTCGTTTTCGGCGGCCAGGCGGATCATGGAGGAATTCGGATTCATCTGGTGCAGGAGTATAATACGTGCAAGTGCGCTGATCGACCGGCTTCGTAACGGGGTAAGCAAGCAAAGACGGAAGGCCGGCGCCGGCTCTGCCAGGATGCCGAAAAACATGCGGGGGGGTCGAAGCTTGGGGCAGTTGGACAGGGAGTCCACGAACCTCCATGCTGCAACATACAGGCAAGTTGCCCACCATCCTTGGGGTATTGGCCGCGTCGCTCATCGTGGTTTCATCCGCGTTGCTGACCGAGTACGTTCATTTCAAGCTGGAAGTCGTGCGCCAGTATGCGCGCATGGCGGCCATTCTCCGTGTCGAGGACGCAGAACTGACGAATTCGCCTCCTGTCCACTCGAGCTCAAACGCCTCGGCACCGCTGACGTTCACGGGCCAATCAAACGAATTTGAATCCCCGGGGCTGCAACGCCTTCAGGCTCTGCTGGAAGACACGGAACCCAACCTTCGGCTTTATGCTGCGGAGTTGGCGCCCGATGGCCTCCGCGTGTTGCTGGAGTCCGGGCGCAAGCCAGGCTCACAGGCGGTCGGATACGAACAACTTGCCAGTGCACTCGCCGGGCCGATCCGGCGGGCGCTGGACGCGGGGGAAGGCGATCTGACCGGCAGTGGGCCGGAGGGTCGGAAGATACTGTACTCGGTCCGGAAATCGGAGGTGGGCGACCTCGTGCTGATCGCCGCGATACCGGTTTCACCCGTTTGGCGGCAGCATCTGTTCGCGTCGTTCTTCAACAGCGTCCTGTGGCTCTTCAGTATGGCGGCGGCACTGGTCCTTCTCTGGGCCATCAAGCCCGTTCGACGGTGGCTCACGCAGCAATGGTCGGGTTACCGCGCCGTGCTCGAGGCCTCTCCAGACGGCATTCTGGTCTTCGACCGCAAGGGCGAGATCTGGGGCTGCAATCCCGAGGCCATAAGGCTCACCGGAAGCGGCGCCGACCGGCTGGCTTACCGGTTCGTGGACGAGTTGTGGATGGACCCGGAACGGGTGCGGGCGGAGACGAACGTCGGACGATTCCTGGAGGGGGAGCGGCCGGACCCGTCTCTGCTGGAAATCACGGAGCTGAGGCGGGTGAACGGCGAGCCGTTGCACGTAGGTATGAAGGCCAGACACATCAGTCTGGCGGGTTCGAAGCTGCTGGTCGTGATCATCCGCGACATCACCCGTCCGATGCGCATAAGCGATGAATTGACGAAAGCCAAGGAAACAGCGGAGAAGGCGGCCAGTGATCGCGCATATCTTCTGGCGGGCCTGAGCCATGAAATACGCAACCCTCTTTCCGGCGCATTGGGGATGCTGGATCTGCTGGCCCAGTCCCCCCCCGGCGACGAACGGGCACGCTACCTGAACCTCGCGCGTTCCTCGGTGTCGAGCATACTCAATCTGGCCGAAGAGATCCTGGAGTGGTCGAGGATCGAATCCGAACGGGCCGATTCGGGAAGCGCCGAGTTCGATCCGTTGGAGATCATCGAAGGGCTCTTGAATTCTTTCAGGGCCCGGGCCCAGTCAAAAGGGTTCGAACTGCACCTCGATATCGACGGCGTGGTGCCGGAGCGGCTGTATGGCGATTTCGTTGGCCTCAGGCATGTCCTTTCAAACCTCCTTGACAACGCGATCAAGTACACCGAGCGCGGTAGCGTCGAGCTCCGGGTGCGCGTCCTGGAATCGGATGACGAATCGTGCACCCTGGAATGCCGCGTCAAGGACACGGGCATCGGGATCCCGGAAAGCGCGGGACAAGCCATATTCGAGCCCTTCATGCAGGCGAATTCCTCGAAAGACCGTGCGATCGGCGGCACGGGCCTTGGCCTGTCCATCTGCCAGGCGCTGGTCCAGCGGCTGAACGGAGAAATCGGCTACGAAAGCGTGCCGGGCGAGGGCAGTACGTTCTGGGTCAACGCCCGCTTTGCAACATCAGGCGGCATCGAGGTTGTGCTGAGGAGCGGTGAGGCTGAGGGCGTGGCCGAGGTTCCTTCGGGCAGTGATACTCACACCGCCCCGGCACCATCGGCCGGCGACGAGTTACCCGCAGATACCGCAACCGTATTGCTGGTCGACAAGGACCCGTTGATGGGAACACTCTGCCGGAAAATGATCGAATCGCTCGGCGTGCGCGTCGATGTCTCCGAGGGGGCTGAGGATGCCTGCGCGAAACTCGATGGCGGGCTGTATCGGCTCGTGATCGTCGCCTGCTACTCCACGGGGGCGAACTGCCTGGCGACGGCCAACCGTATCCGGAACCGGATTCACAAGGGCATTCACAACGACTTGCCACTGGTCGGTCTGGTCAAGCATCGGCCGGATCCGGAGCGGCCCCATTGTCAGCTTCCGGCAGGTACTGACGATTGCCTAGACCTCCCGTGTACGCTGAACGACATGAAAGCGTTGCTGCACCGCTGGCAGGTTCTCCAGCCGGTAAGCGACTGAGCGCTCTGTCGCTCACTTCATCTGCCACTTGATCGCGGAAATCGCCGATTCCGGGGAAATGCCCAGGGACTCGAGCATCTCGTCGGTGATGATCTGCATATGCAGGGACCCGAGTTCCTTGCAGCTGGTGCCCGAGTCCGGAGGGCGGGACGCGCCCAGGTTTTCGTCGTTGTGCAGGTAACAGTGGCCCTGGAAAGCTCCGAGGCGCCCTTTTTCATTTGACACCTGCAGCAACACGTCCATCTGGAACTCCCGGAAGTCCATCCGGTGCCAGGCGCCGAAGCGGTTGCCGCCGCCGGGAAACCAACCGGTGAACGTGAGTTCCCGCAGGGGCTCGATAATCGCAAGAGTCAGTGACTCCTGCGCCGACTCCAGGTAATACGGCCAGGCATAAGGCACATATTGCTGCACGTTTTCAGCGAAACCGTCCCGGTCGAAGGCAAGGGAGTTCAGCGGGTCGGCGAAATGGTGCTGGACGAAGACGTTCAGGGCGGCGCGGGTCAGGGCGTAGGAGTAGCGTTGCACCGGGCGCTTGACCAGCTTGATCGTCTTGTCCTGCAGGAAGTTCCGCTGCTGTTGCCCGACGTTGAAGTCGAGGTAATTGCTCAGTAATGCTTCGAGTTCACGTTTGCCAGCCATTTTCTGCCTCTCCTGTTGGTTATGGGCCGGCCCTGTTCACGGAGCAACCGCGCAGGACCCCAGTTGGATGATGATGTCCGCGTCGGTGGTGGCCGAGTGCGGCAGGTTGAATCGCGTCCACCCGTTCGCGCCGCCCTCGCTTCCCTGTAGCGGCAGCACGTCGCTGCAGGCCACGCGGTATTCGTTGGACTTGTAGTAGTTCGTGACCGTGAGGCGTGGGTTGTTCGCGTAGGTTTCCACCAGGCAGGTGTAGCCGGTGTTGGTCCGGTTACACTCGGCGCCCGAGAAGCTGATTTCCACGTCGGACGCCCGGAACCCCTTGATGCCGGTCGTGATGAGGCCGGAGATCAGGAACTCGTTCAGTGCCGGTGGTGGTGTGTCGCTTTCCGCGCTCATGTACAGCTGCTGGGCGCGCAGGTCCGCGTCGTAGTTCAGGTCGATCGGATCGGTTCCGGTCAGGCCCAGGTTGCCCCGGTGGATCGTGACGTCCACCGTGCTCGGGCCCGTACCCGCCGTCAGTTGAGCGCGGCCCCGGCTGTGCGCGTTGTCGTTCTCTATCGCCTCGTTGGTGATATCCACGGGGTTGTTCACGGGCGTTTCGGTCCAGCGGCTGAGCCAGGTCAGCTGGACGTCGTAGAATGGCATGATCTCCAGGTCCGTGGTGACGTTCGGGGCACCGCAGTCCACTCCGGTGCCGCCTTCCTGCAGGCAATCGATCACGTCACGCAGGTTCTGGCTCATGTAATCGACATAAATCCCCCTGGACCGCAACTGCTGCGACTCGATACCGAGCGGTGTGGGCAGGTAGGTCGGATCGGCCGGTGTGGATGCCGGAAAGACCACGGGGGGGGCCATGTTCGCGGGCGCCGTAAGTGCGGGCGGATTCTGTTCGTAGCCCTGCATGCCCGAGACGGCGTCTTCGTAAGCTGCCATCGCGGAGGTCACGTAGTCCGAGTACTCGCCGACTTCGGTGGTGTTGTCAAGGTAGTTCTGGGGAAACGCGTTGAGCGATTCCTGGCGGAGGTCCTGCGCCACGCGCCAGAAGCCGTTTCTGCGAACCATCCGGCACGACTCCATGTAGGGGTCGCCGGCGGCGGCCGCGACGGCGAGCGTGCCGTCGCTGTTCCGGTAGAAATGCTTGTGGTCACCGGCCAGGGCGCCGGAATCCCAGTAGTCCCCCGAGGCGCGGAAGGGGTCGTAATGAGCCCGTCCCGGATCATCGGCCTGGTCGTTTTCGCCGGTGCCACCGTCGTGGTGATCGCGGCAGCACAGGTCGCACAGCCGGCTCTGCACGTTGGACGTGCTCGCGCCAAACGGCTTGTCGACGAACTCGCCCTCCGTGTACTCGTTGCCGTCCCACACCGTGGGCCGGCGGCCGCCCGGGGTCTCCCCGTTGGCCGTGCCGAGCTCGCATTCACAACTCACCGCCTCGAACTCCTCCCGTCGCAGGAACGTGGCTCCGGAGTCGTTCTGCGAATAGGTCACCACGTCGAAGCGGGTTTCGGCCAGTTCGTCCTGACGGCTCACGTCCGGGAGCGGGATGGTGGATTCCTTGAACTTGTTCTGCCCGAGCGAGATCGAGATGATTTCAGGATTACTGCCGGGAGAGTAATTGATACTCGGCAGGTAAATCCCACCGGTGCCCCCTGTGGCTGATTTCGCATCCGCCGCCGAGGTGACCGAGGAGATGACTTCTGCAAGATGCACGCCGCCCGAGCCGAGCCGTCCCTCCGTGGTATGGCTGTCGTCGATCCGGAATTCGGGGCCCTCGCCCCAGTTCACGTCGACGGTCACCAGTTTGAAGTCCGACAGGGCGGCGACCAGCGGCTCTTCGGTCGTAAAGACTTCGTTGGCGCGGTCGTACCAGTAGTCCTGGACCGACATGCCGACCTGGTACGCTATACCGGCGCGGACCGCGCTGAACTGCTTCGGCTGGATGTCCTCGTAAGCGAATTCGATCCCGTCGGGATCGGTGCTCAGCCGGCTGAAACCACGCAGGCGCTCGATGGTGTCTTCGGCGACGTTGACGGCCACGCTGCGGGCCGCGGAATCGCCAGACGCCCGCGCCAGGCTGCCCTGCAACTGGGCCAGCGCCAGGATGCCGAAGGAAAAAATCGCAATGGCGGCGAGCACTTCCAGCAGGCTGAAGCCGCGAGCCTGTCCCGGGTTGCGTCGGTGCTGTGGCATCTCCTTCTCCCTATTCCCAATCGCGGTGAAAGTCGGTCCAGCCGCCCGCCAGCGTGCCCATTCCGCCGGTGCCGGCAACGATCCGTGACACGCTTTCGACATACACCAGCTGGAACGTGCCCGTGTAGTCGCCCACGGTGCCATCGATGATGGCGGCACCGTAGACGGTCATGTTGCCGTTGGTGGTGAGTGTGGCGTTCGGATCCTCGACATCGGTGAGGTACAGGGTGCCGAACAGCTTGGTGCCGCCGTTGAAGCGGGTCATCGATGCCGCCGAAATCAGCATCACGGGCGCCTTTGGCGAGCCGATGACCGTGTTGGCGCCAATGTGGCAGAGCGGGCCGGTCGCCCAGTAGATGCCGTAGGAGTTGGGCCCGAGCTCGCTGCAGTCGTCGATAATCGTCGCCTGGCTCTTGATGGCCTCGTAATGGGACTTCGGGATGCCGAAGTAGAACGTGAACAGGTCACAGGGGAATTCGGGGTCTCGATCCATGTCGATACCGACGATGTCGTCGTTGCCGACGGTGTAGCTGATGGATTCGGACCGGTCGCAACTGCAGTTGCCAGGGCAGATGAGGTCTTCGGGCACCGATTCGGTTTCGTACCACTCGTTCAGCTCGCAGGTGGCCCAGGCGCCGCTGCTGGGATCGACCGTGGCACCGCCGCCGCAGCTGGTGTTGGCGTTCATCCAGACCGACACCGGCACGCCCAGCCCGCCCCCGTTGGGGTTCGGGACGATCTCGGCATTGCCCGAGGGTGGCCAGGTGGTGCGGGTGGTCAGGGGCACGCCGGCTCCGTTCCCGCCGGACAGCACACCGTAATTCGCCATCGGTTCGGCGACGAGCGCCTCGGCGCGGCAGCTGGTCCCGTCGCAATCGGCCCGGCCGCGGGCCAGCAGGGTCACCATGTAGTGGTACTCGCTGGAAAAGTCCGGGTCTCTGCTGCAGCCCTGCACCGGCGGATTCGTGAACGAACTCACCACCAGCTTGCACAGCAGGGCCTGGACGGTCACCTCTTCCGTGGTTCCGGGGAGCACACCGTCGGTCCCGAGGTTGACTTCCGTCGAACCGTTGTACGAGTAGTAGTAGCTATTGGCGCGGCGATCGAGGTTGGGCTCCGCGTAACAGGGATGGGTCCCATGGTCCGCCGTGAGGTCGACTTCACTGCAGGGCTGCCAGCGCTCGGCCCCGGCCGCCAGCCACCCGTCGGTGCCGTCGGGCAGCTTGTCGATGACATCCGAGGCGACCAGCGCCGAGTTCGCGATGAAAAACTCCTTGGCCTGCTGTATCCCGGCTTCGGCGGCGTGCAGTGCCAGTTTCTGGCGCACCTCGTTCGCGGACGTACGCTGTTCCTCCATTTCTACCCGGACGGCGTAGAGCATCATCAGGGTGAGCATCACCAGGATGACCACGCCGGTGAAGACGGTCAGGAATCCCTCCTGCCGCTTCGGCGCGCCAGAAAAAGCACTGCATCCCACGATTGCGTATGCTTTGGTGTTCATATCTTCAACCCCGGGCTACAGGTACAGGTTGTTGCGAAGCTTCACGACGTCGTGGATTTCACGCACTACCGAATGGTCGGACTGCAACCGCCCCGCCAATGCGACGTTGATCTTGCGCACTCGCTGAAAGGTCTGGCTGCCGTCGGCATCCTCGAAGATCACCTCTTGGTACGAGAGGGAGTCCTCGAAAGTCAGGGAGGTCACGTCGAGCCGGAGCGAGTCGGTGACCGCCGTCCATTTGCTGTCGGTCGAATCGCAGTCCGCGACACCGCTGCCGGTCCAGACCTGCAGTTCACCCACGCCCCCTGAAACCGAGCGCCTGAAGCCGCCGGAACCGTTCTCGGTGGCGTCTCCGTCGGAGTCGCGATCGAGCATGAAGACGATGCAGTCGCCGCCTTCGCTGATCGCCACGTCACCGGCGGCCTGTAGGCTGCCGTCCGTCGCGCAGTCCGGGTTGGCGTAGCAGAGAATGGAATCGGCGGTGTAGTTGCTGCGTCGAATGTCCCGCGACATCATCATCATGGCGACGCGCAGGTCGTCGCTGAGCCGGGTTTGCTGCACGATGGAACTGGTGCCGCTCAGGCTGCCCGACACCAGGCCCAGCATCGCGGCCGTCGTGAGCAGGCTGAGGGCCATCGCCACCATCGTTTCGACCACGCTGAATCCCCGTGCCCGGCGGAGTGCCGGCCGCTGCCTCTTGCTGCACATATTCCTACCTCCCTGTACTGCCGTGAGCCCGGCACCCCTTGTGCCGGTCGAAACTTTCGCTACCCTCGGGAATGCAGAATCGTGCATCCCCGGTCACGATGAAACTGAGATCGAGCCGAAACCGGCCGTCGCCCGTCCCCAGGCCGACGCTGAGCGAGTCGGCTGGGTCCGTGAGGGTCCCGCGAACTGGATCGATGACGAAGTCGCCGTCGCCCATAAGAAACAGGACCGGGTTTCTGTTTTGAAAATCCGCGTCCCCCAGGGTTCGCCCCGCCGGGTCTTTCGGGCAATACCCTGCCTTCGACGCATCCGTCTCCAGGCAGTTGCACGGCTGTTTGCCGATGGACGCGTTCATGCACCAGCGGCCGGCCGGTCCGGACCGGTATGAGACGGTCACGGGCCGAAAACGCTTGACGGCCTCGCTCCGCGCCAGATTGACGAACTCCACGATGTCGGAAGCGGCCAGCGTCAGCCGGCGCTTCTCGGCGGCATCCAGGTAGTTCGGAGCCGCCAGCCCGGCAAGCAGGAGAACCACAGCGAGTGCTGCCAGGAGTTCAACGGTGCTGAAGCCCCCGCAATTCCTGCCGGATACTGGACGGTCCGATCCCTGGAGGATAATGAATCTGTTGAATTTTGCTGAATTCCGTTTCATAACCATCTTTCGGCCGGAACCCTCACGCTGAGAGTCCCCGTTGGATTCAGCCCAATCGATGTGCCCCTTTCGATACCTATTACAACCGTTGGCAGCCACGCGCAGCTACTGGCATAATTAACAGCTCTACTGGAATAACTGACAGTTATGGCTTGGAAGAAACACCGGAAGTTCTCCAGGCGATCGGCAACTTCTCCGACAGGCTCTAGAATAAGAGTCACCACGCGCTAGCCGTCCGGTAGCGCGCTGTTGCCGCAACTTATAGGGACAGGCAAGGACTACAGGAGGTACCACCATGTCCGTCGAACGCATCCTGCGTATCCTGGTAGCCGATGACCACGATGTCATCCGTGTCCTCGTTTCCGCGGTACTTTCCCAGGCCGGGCATTCAGTTTCGACGGTCCGGGACGGTTCCGAGTGCATCGAAGCGCTCTCGAACGGGGAATTCGACCTGGTCGTCATGGACTGCTCCATGCCGGTGATGGACGGCCTCCAGGCGACTCGCACGATACGCGGGTCCACTGGTGAACACTTCGACCCGTGCATCCCGATCATTGCCCTTACCGCGCTGGGGACAGCCACAGACCGCAAGAATTGCCTGGATGCGGGAATGGATGACCATCTTTCCAAGACCGACGTCACGAGTGAACTCGTCGGCCGAGTCACGCGCCTGGTTGAGGGTGTGCACCCCACGGTGCGGTCAGGGCGCCAACAGCTGGGCGAGTCCGGCCAGGTCGTGGATTCGCTGCGCGGCCGCTTGCTCGAGGAGGCTGCGTCATGGAAGAGTCGGCTGGCGGAGTTTCAGGAGCAGGGCGACTGGGCGGCCATCGGCAGCTTGGCGCACAAAATCCGCGGTGCGGCTGATATTTTTAGCGACCGCGGGCTCTCGCAGGCCGCGGCGGCCGTCGAGGAAGCCGCCAAACCGGATTCGCCGTGGTATCAGGCCCTGGCTGACAGACTGGAGGTGCTGCTCGCCAGGCTGGAGGTCGTCGCGCAAGCCGACCTGCGAGGGCACGCACCGGCTGACGACTGACCCCGGAACTTTGGGTTAGAGGGCGGGCAGCGACCCGGCTGCAATGCCCGGCCGCCGCCCGCAATACTCATCTACCCGAAACCCCCGTTGCGAACTGGTTTGGCGGGCAGTACGGTAGGGGCACTCCCTTTTCCACGTCATCGAGATAGCGCTGCGTGTGCGTCGTACCATGAAGAGCATGGCAAAGCTCGTGATGCATGGCACAGCGATCACCGGTGGAGTAGTACGCTACTACCGTGCCGTCTCGGCGTGGAACGACGCACCCTTTGACGACGTGCCCTGGACCTATCTGTGCCGTGGCTCGCGCCACTTGTCCACACTTCGCGTCCAGTTCTTCGTGGTACAGGGGCTCGGCGTAGACGATCTGCCCCAGCGGCTGCCGGTTTTCCGCCACGCCGAAAGAGGCGCAGTCCTCCCCGATCTCCGGCCAGTGCACGCAAGAGACGCACAGGGTGGACATCAATACCAGCGCGGCTGTAAAGCGCCCGCGTGGGTGTAGGGGTTGGCGATCGTTTCGGGGAGAACCGCACGCCGAAGATTGCCTTGGATTCATCATGACATTCACTCCCGGGCACTGTGGTGACGCGACTGCTTTGCAGTCTTGACGACGCCGTTGCATGGTGATCAGGAGTTGAAGCCCGAATTTCGGCGGATGTGCCCGAGAGCCGTTGATTCGTCAGCTTCGGGAAGCGGGAGTCCGAGCACCGCTCGAGGAACAACCTCCCTGTCGTCCCCCGAATCGCGGTGAGAGCGTTAGCTTAGGTGGCCTTCCTGGCCCCGCTTCCCTGCGCGCCGGAGAAAAGACGCTTCCATGTCCATGCATCCTTGCCCAAACCCTGACTTACCAAGGTCCCTCTGGCGTGAACTTATGCTCTCGCAGGACAGCGGCCGATCAAACTGTGAAAAGTGACAGTCCGGGCTTGATAAAACACCGGAATGGAATCAGGAGATCAGGCCTTCGGAAATGGCAACCCGGATGAGATCTGCGGAAGTCTCGACTTCAAGGGTTTCCATGGCCCGGTATTTGTGGAATGCGACGGTGCGCGGCGTGAGGCTGAGGATTTCCGCGGCCTTCTGCATGGTTTTCCCTTCGGCCAGAAGCTGAACGATCTCGCGTTGCCTGACGGTGAGCCTGTCCAGCAGGTTCGCGGAGCTTCCCGCAGCGAGGGAACCGATCATCTTCTCGGCGATGATCGGCGTGATGTACGTGCCGCCATTCATCACCGCGTGGATCGCCTGCGGTAATTCGTCCGCGGCGGAACTCTTCAGCAGGAACCCTTTGGCGCCCGCCCGCATGACCTTCGCGATCACGTGCGCGGAGTCGGTCACTGTGAGGAAAATGACCTTCACCGAAGGCAGGATCTGGTGGAGCTTCAGAAAAGCATCGACGCCGTTCAGGGAAGGCATCGCGATATCGGTCACGACCACGTTGGGTTCATGCTGCCGGACCAGCCGGACAAGATCACGGCCATCGCCGGCCTTGCCGATGACCTCGATATCCACCTCGTGCTCGAGCATGGAGGCGATCGCCTCCAGCACCAGCGAATGATCATCGGCCAATACGACGGTAATGGGCTTCATGAGTAAACCTGTATACCAACAAAATTCAAACAGCGCGACAACTTTGTAGCCCACATCGTGAGTACTCGTCGCGTCAAAATTAGCGTTTGCGTCATGTAGGTATTGTTGTCAGTCGGAGGATCCTGTCCATGATGCATGTCAATAATTGATGCAACAGACTGGTACTAATTCTACGGGATTTGCAGAATCAGCGCCTGGAAGTTTCACAGGGTGACGCGGGTCAACTCGTTCCCAGGACCTCCAAAATCATCCCAGAGCCGTGCAAAGCTGCGGCGGCAGACCGGGTGTTCCAGCTCGGGCGCCAGGTCCGCCAGCGGCTTGAGCACGTGCGCCGAGGTCAGGATTTCGCGGCGCGGAATCTCGAGCGCCGGGCTGAGCAGGTAGAGATCGTCATACAGCAGGATGTCGATATCCAGCGTCCGGTCCGAGAATTTGGGCGAGTTTCGGTCGCGCCCGTGACGGTCCTCGAGCTCGTGCAGGACGCGTTTCAGCTCGAGCGGATGCATATCCGTTTCGATGCGCGCCACTAGATTGATGAAGTCGTTGCCCTCGAAGCCGACGGCCGGGGAGCGATAGACGGGTGATAGCGATACGTGCCGGAACAATTGCTGCAGTTCATCGATCCCGGACCGGATGTTGGTCTCGGCATCGATGTTGCTTCCCAGGCCCAGATAGGCTGTGCTCATGGGCCGTGGCCTACGCTCATCGACTGGCATCTTCCCGGCGGCGCTCGAGCGTCACGCCTACCGCGCTGGAACCCCGGACCGCGCCGGGTTTGCTGAGCTTCAATTTCAGCTTGTCTACCGGAAACTCCTCGAGCACGATGGCGGCGCACTGCTCGGCGAGCGTTTCGACCAGCTGGAATTCGCTTTGCTCGATGAAGTTGATCAGTCGCTTGGATACGGCCTTGTAGTCCAGCGTGTCCTCGATGCGGTCGGACGCGGCGGCCGCCCGAATGTCGAAATCCATCTCGAGATCCAGGCTGACGGCCTGGCGGATTTCGCGCTCCCAGTCGAAGATTCCGATGACCGTTTCGACCGTGAGGTTTTCAATGAACACCTTGTCCATGGATCTGTCCCGGTGATGTGCCTGGCGGTCCGGTTCAGAGCGAATCCAGCTCCACCAGGGGCCAGCGCGGTCTGGCGGAGATAAGCTCGGGTTCGGCCTGGCCGGCTCGCAGCCGATGGTACCCCGCGTAGGCGATCATTGCACCATTGTCGGTGCAGAACTCGATGCGCGGGTACGAGACCCCCCAGCCGTGCTTGCGCCCGGCTCGCGACAGGGCTTCCCTGAGGTTCAGGTTGGCCCCCACGCCACCGGCGATGACCAAATGGCCACAGCGGGTCTGCTGCATGGCGCGCCGACACTTGATGACCAGGGTATCCACGACGGCTTTCTGGAAACCCGCCGCGATGTCGGCGCGCGCGTTCGGGGTGTCCTGGTGCTCCTTCCAGAGGTTGCGGGTGTGCGTCTTGAGTCCGCTGAAACTGAATTCCAGGCCGGGCCGGTCCGTCATTGGACGGGGAAAGGCGAAGCGATCCGGATCGCCGGACTCGGCCGCCCGCGCCACGGCCGGCCCGCCCGGATAACCGAGGCCGAGCAGCTTGGCGGTCTTGTCGAACGCCTCGCCCGCGGCGTCGTCAAGCGTTTCCCCGAGCAAGCGGTAGTCCCCGATGCTGCGCACCTCGACCAGCATGCTGTGGCCGCCGGACACCAGCAGGGCCACGAACGGGAACTCGGGTGGTTCCGGTTCCAGCAGGGGCGCGAGCAGGTGCCCCTCCATGTGGTGCACGGCCACCGCGGGCACGCCGAGTGCGGCGGCCAACGCGCGGCCGGTGGAAGCACCCACAAGCAAGGCCCCGATCAGGCCCGGACCGGCAGTGTACGCCACACCGTCGATCTCGCTACGCTGCGTTGCCGCCTTCTCCAGGCATTCGTCGAGCAGCGGGAGCAATTTGCGCACGTGGTCGCGCGAGGCGATCTCCGGCACCACTCCCCCGTATTCGGCATGAATGTGTGCCTGCGAGTAGAGCGAGTGCGCCAACAATCCGCGGTCACCGTCGTATACGGCTACCCCGGTTTCGTCACATGATGTCTCGATTCCCAATACGCGCATCGATCCGCCTTCCGTTCCCTGTGCCGATAGATATATATGCCGGTCTTCGATTCTGCAACGGTGCTTTCAAACAGGACAATTCCGCAGAGCACGCTGAATACGCAGATGATAATTGGCAACGATCTCCTTGTTCAGCGACCTCCGCGTGTTCTGCGGAAAATGCATGCTCAAACGCTCCTGCGTGGTGCGCCGATGCTGTGATATCTTCGGGGTCGGTGACCGAAAGAGGGCCGGAATTGGCCAAATGTCTCGGGGTGGCGGCTTCCGGCAGTGCGGAAGTGTCGCGGACAGCGGTAGACATCCTCGAAGCGGGCGGGAATGCGTTCGACGCCGCGCTGGGCGCCCTGTGCACGGCCGCTATCGCCGAACCACTCCTGGTCAGCCTTGGCGGCGGCGGCTTCCTGCTGGCGTTGCCGGACGGCGAAAAGCCGAGAGTCTACGATTTCTTCTGCCAGACGCCGGCGCGCAAGCGACCGGAGAATGAGCTCGATTTTTACCCGATCCTGGCGGACTTCGGCACAGCCGAGCAGGAATTCCACATCGGGACGGGGTCGATTGCCGTGCCCGGCGTTGTCGCCGGGCTCTTCACGGCGCATCGGGAACTGGGCCGAATGCCCCTGCGGGACATCGTGGCGCCGGCGGCCGTTTTGGCCCGCGAGGGCTTCCGGGTGGATGCGTTCCATCATTACGTGATCCGTATCCTGAAGCCGATCATCGAGGCCACCGCGGAATCGCTGGCCCTGTTCGAGTCTCCCGACCGGCCGGGCCACCTGCTGAGCGAAGGCGAGTGGCTGCGCAATGCCGCGGCCGCGCAGTCGCTGGAAGCCCTGGTGCAGGAGGGAGCCGATCTTTTCTACCGGGGCGAGTGGGCCGAGCGCCTCGCCACCGACTGCAGGGAGCACGGCGGCCACCTGACCCGCGAGGACCTGGCAGCGTACCGCGTGGAGCGCCGTGAACCCGTGGTTTTCCGTTACCGGAACGGCAAATGTGCCATCAACCCGCCGCCCTCGCCGGGTGGCTGCCTGGTTGCCTTCGCCCTCGCCGTGATGTCGGACTGGACGTCCGGGGATGAGCGCTGGGGCAGCCGGGACCATGGACTCAACCTGCTGCGGGGCATGCGGGCGGCCAGTGTTGCCCGCCACGAGTATGCGATGGAAAGCGGCCTGGACGAGGCAAAGATGCGCCTGCTTCTCGGTGAGGACACCGTCCGTGCCTGGCAACAGGGCCTGCGGCTCCATTCGCTTTTCAGCCGCGGCACAACGCACATCAGCGTGGCCGACGCGCAGGGCAACATCGCCAGCCTCACCGCATCCAACGGCGAAGGTTCCGCCTATGTGTTGCCGGGGAGCGGCATCATGCTGAACAACATGCTGGGCGAGGAAGACCTTAATCCCGGCGGTTTCCACCGGTGGCGCGAGGGATCGAGATTGATCTCCATGATGGCGCCCGCCGTGGCCGAGCTGAAGGACGGCACCCGGTTCGCGCTGGGTTCCGGCGGTTCGAACCGCATTCGAAGCGCGATCACGCAGGTGCTGGTCAACCTGCTGGACTTCGGAATGTCGCTGGAGCAGGCGGTGGCGGCGCCGCGCATTCACCTGGAGCGCGACATGCTGAGCATCGAGCCCGGTTTTCCGGAAGACACGCTGGAGGCGCTGACCGGCGCCGTACCCCGCCACCATCTATGGCCGGACAAAAACCTTTTCTTCGGTGGCGTCCACATGGTCTCCGCCACCCCAGACGGCCGCTTCGACGGCGCCGGCGACCCCCGCCGCGGCGGCACCGTCGCCTATGCGTACTCGTCCTGAGGGGGCTTTGAGCCCCGTTAGGACCGCAAAGGACGCAAAGTCCGCGAAAGACGCATAAATTCTTGTGACAGTTCGAAAAACGCTCATCTATGGACTTTTTGGCGTCTTCTGCGGCTTTGGCGTCCTTTGCGCTCCCTGGCGAACCTGATTTTACCTTTGCATGGAAGCCACAAAGCTTGGTAAAATATGCGGCTACGCTGATTTACTACGCAAACCCGAAACTAGGAAGAGTGATTTTTAATGCCGAGTGTAAAAGTTC
>JASFKQ010000001.1:0-75788 GCA_050118555.1 Lysobacterales bacterium | reverse complement strand
TTCTGCCTCGAGGCGGTTCACCAGGGATTCGTAAAGGCCGATGTGCTGTTGGTCGAGCACACCGTGGGAGCGCAGGTAGGTGAAACCGGTGCCCGGCAGTTCGAGTTGCTGCTGGATCACATCGGCCGCACGGGTGGCGAGTTGCACGCTGGTGCCCTCGAGCACCAGAACCATGCCGAAAAAACCCACGGGATTGCGCCGGGTCACGCAATCCCATGCGTAGGCCACCATCACGTCCGTGGTCATGCCCGGCCGGCCATGGCGCACCGTTTCGGGGTCGCCGCCGCAGGCGGCGATGTCACCAAGAATCCATTCCTGGTGCCCGGTTTCCTCTTCGATGTATTCGGCGACCGCCTCGCGCAGCCATTCGAGGCGGTCCGGCAGGCGGGCTCCGCAGGCCATCAATAACGGCACCGTGTGCCTGACATGGTGATACGCCTGCTCGAGAAACGCCAGGTAGACCTCGAGGGTGATCCTGCCGGACAGGCAATCGCTGATGATCGGCTGGTCCAACAGGAACCGCCGGTCCCGCTCAGTGTCCTGGATGAGCCTCTGGTAGAACGTCATGGTTTGCTCCTGTGAATTGCACCTGCAGCTTCCGGCAGAGCGCTGCAACGTCGCCTGCGTGCTTGTGGTGTACCGCCGCCCGGCGAATCCGACCGTTCGGTGTCAGCATTCCGTTGGCGACGGTCAACGGGGATACGGTTCGCCAGGCCGCGATCCGCGCGTAGTCGGGCAACCTGCCGTTACAGCGCTCGATGGCGTGCGCCACATCCGGAACGGCGGCGTCGGGAGCCGGAACCACCAGTGCGGCCAGCGCGGGTTGGTCGTCACCGACGGCGACCGCCTGCATGAGGGCGCACTCGGCGAGCAGCTCGCTCTCCACCCATTCCGGGCTGACCTTTCGCCCGAATGCGGTCACCAGAACCTGCTTGCGGCGCCCGTGGACGTACAGGTAACCGTTCCTGTCCAATTGGCCGAGATCCCCCGTCGGCATCCAGCCCGCATCGGCCGGCGCGTCGCCGAGATAGTGCACGCCGTCGGGCAGAAAGATCTCGATCTCGTCAAGCGGCGAGATTCGCACCGAGCGTGAGGGAAGCACCCGTCCCACGCTGCCGGGGCGATCGGCGCCGGGAAGGTTGAGCGACACCACCGAGCAGGCCTCGGTCAGGCCATAGCCTTCGTATACCGGCAAACCAAGGGCGCGCGCTTCGAGGATCAGGTCCGGCGCCGTTCGCGCGCCGCCCACTGAAAGCAACTTGAGACCGTCGATGCGCGCAGACCGCCGCTTCAACTCCACGACCAGGTTCTTCAGCATCTGCGGCAGTAGGATGAGGCTGTCGGGCCGCCATTCCAACATGACGTCCAGCAGCGCCGAGGGGTCGAATGCCGAGCTGCCGCCAATACCGAGCCGGGCCAGTGGCGGCAGCACCACGTCGGCGCCGCTCAGAAGGGCGCCGTACACCCCGGCGACGTTCTCAAGGAGCACCGCGAGCGGCAGTACGGCCAGGTGCCTTTTCACCCCGAGCGAGCGCGTCGACGCCGCCAGGGTAGCGGCAATCTCCTCCTGTCGCGCGAGCGGCAGGCAGACACCGCGGGGTGAGCCGGTGGTTCCCGAGGTAAAACTGACCTTCGCCACGCCGGTCGGAACCGGGCAATGCAGTCGGGGGCCGGCCCACCAGGGCGGTTCCTGGCCGCGGGGGCGAAACGATGCAAATGCCATTTCCGCACCGGTGATGGTTCCGAGCAGCGCGTCCATTCCGGTCGCCTGCACCAGATGATTGACCTGGCCCTGCGTGAAGAACAGCGGAACGGGAACGGAAGGGATACCGGCAAGAATGCAGGCCAGGTCCGCGCAGACCCATTCGATTCCGTTGTCCAGCCGGATGCCGGCGCAGCGTATGTTCTCCGCGACCAGTTCGTCCGCCAGTGTCCTGGCGCATTCGAGCAGTTCCTGGCCGGACAGCGAAGCGCCGCCGCCGTCGCCGAGACGGCTGCCGCCGGTTGCCAGGGTGTCTATCAGGCCTCGCACGCTGCTGCTTCCGGGACATCGCGGGACCGCGTGTTCCTCCGCTCGCGGTTGCCGTGACGGAGCCTGAAGTGGGCCAGGCCACGGGTCAGGCACACGGCCGTCACCCGGGGCTCGTGGTCGTAATAGGAGCCCCAGTCGTTTTCGGTCTGTCCCAGCCGTCGGGGTTCGGCGGCCCCGAGGTCGATCAGCTCGACGCCAGCGCGCTGGAACAGGCACCGCAGCGTGTGGGTCAGGGCGAACACGAGCCAATCGACCTCGTAGGCCTGCAACCATCCGCCGATCATGGCCATGAAGGGGTAGGTCAGTGCGGGACGCGCGACCGAGAGATTACCGATTTCGACGATACCCTGCCTCGGTATTGCCCGCCCGATCCGCTTTGCGATTGCGGACTCCGCGGGCTGATCCAGGTACTGCTCCAGGAACATCTGCTGCGCTTCGGCGTGACGTGCGCCAGCAACGCCGCACAGTCGCTGGCCGTCCTCGCGCAGCGTGATCAGACTCGGATAGAAGGAGCGCAAGCTCGCGCCGAAAACGCGGTTGTAGGCCCGCGCAATGAACTCGGTTGCTTCGCAGTGGCGCTCGAACCCCGGCTCGACCAGTCCCAGGTGCAGCCGGCCACCCTGCAGTTCGTACAGGCGGGTGTCCGCGTCGATGGCGTCCAGCGCCATGCCGGCGACCGCTCCCGGCTTGACTAGCAGTTTACGCACTCTCCATGTCTTCCTTGTTGGTTTTGCCCGGATTGTGCGCGTACCGGTGTTAAATCCGGATAAAGATTCGGTTCAGTGAATGTTCGGATTCAGCTAATGAGAATCATTCGCGTACACAAGCGATAACCACGAGGGTGTTTCGGGCAGGGCCGGGCCGGGTCAGAGTGGCCAGACCCAGAGCAGGGTCGGTATGCCCACCGTCACGACGATCAATTCCATCGGCAGGCCCAGACGCCAGTAGTCGCTGAAACGGAAACCGCCCGGGCCCAGGATCAGCGTGTTGTTCTGGTGGCCGATCGGTGTCAGGAACGCGCAGGAAGCGCCGACCGCCACGGCCATGAGAAAAGTGTCGGTATTGACGCCCAGCTGTCCGGCGCTGCTGATCGCGACCGGGCACATGACGGCCGCGGTTGCGGCGTTGTTCATGAAGTCCGAGAGCGTCATCGTGACAATCAGGATCACCCCGAGCGCGATGATCGCGTGCCCCTGGGCGACCGTATCGAGAAGCACCCGGGCCATCACGCCGGCCGCCCCGGTCGATTCCATCGCGTAGGCGACAGGGATCAGGGCACCCAGCAGCACGATGACGGGCCAGTCCACGGCCTCGTAGAGGCGCCGAAGCGGTATCACACCCAGCACCATGAACAACAGGACGCCGCTGGCGAATGAAATCGCGGCAGGGAGCAATCCGAAGGCGGCGCCGCCGATGGCGGCCGCCATCACCGCGAGCGCCATGATGGTTTTGCGACGGTCGGGAATGCTGATGGAGCGGGCGGCGAGCGGCACGCAACCGAATTCCGAGGCAAAGCCCGACAGCGCACCCGGCGCGCCTTGCATCAACAGTACGTCGCCGGCTTGCAGCGCCGTGGTTCGCAGGCGCTTGATGCGCCGGTCGCCCTGCCGCGACAGAGCCAGCAGGATCAGACCGTGCTGGCTGCGGAGCCGCAGGTCGTTCACCGAGCGGCCGACCAGCGTCGAGGTCGGCATCACGACCAGTTCCTGCAGTTCGCCGCCTATGGGCTGGCTGGCGTCTTCCGCACCGGCCTCTTCGTCAGCGTTTTCGGAGTCCTTTTTGGAGTTCTCGCCGTCGTCTTCCGCCTCCGATGCCACGGCAACGTGCTCCTCCAGCTTCAGGCCGAGGGAGGACAGTGCCGAAGACAGCGACTCGGGCTCCGCCTCGATGATCAGGATGTCCCCCTCCCGGAGCTTTCGCCGGGAGTCGGGCGCGGAAATTCGGAATCCGTTGCGCACCATGGCGACCACCTGCGCATCGGCATCCTGCAGAATGCGGTCGACTTCGCCAACGCGTCGGCCGTCCGCCTTCCCGGAACCGGTGACGCGGGCTTCGGTCAGGTAGCGGCCCGTGTCGAAGCCCTCCGCGCCCTGGTTCTCGCGCGCGGGCACGATACGCCAGCCGGCCAGAGCCACGAAGAGGATACCGGCGCCGGCAATCGCCAGTCCCACCGGAGTGAAATCGAACATGCCGAAACTGTCGCTGCCGTTCTGGTTGCGAAAGCCCGAGACGATCAGGTTGGGCGGCGTGCCGATGAGGGTTGTCATGCCACCGACGATCGTGCCGAAAGACAGCGGCATCAGCACCTTTCCGGGCGTCAGTCCGAGCCGTTTCGCGATCTGGATCGCAAGCGGCATCAAGAGGGCGAGGGCACCCACGTTGTTCATGAAGGCCGACAGAACAGCCCCCAACCCGGTGATGGCTGCGATAGTCAGGGTCGGGCCGCCGCCGGTGGGAAGCAGCCGTTGAGCCAACAGGTCCACCGCGCCGGTGGCCTGCAGGCCCCAGCTCAGGATCAGCACGCAGGCCACGGTGATCACAGCCGGGTGGCCGAATCCGGAAAACGCCCCGGTTGCGGGCACCAGGCCGGCGAAGACGCAGACCAAGAGGCAGCCCACGGCAACGATGTCATGTCGCCAACGCCCCCAGGCGAATACGGCGATCGTCATGGCCAGGATGACCAGGATCTCGATTTGCTCTGTTGTCATTTCGCGGGGTGTCGTTGTGGCCAGACGTCAAGCCTAGCGCAGCGAGGCCCCGATGTCTTAGGACAGCAGCTTGCGCTCATCCAGCCCGATGCCCCGGGCGATGATTTCCTTCATGATCTCCGAGCTGCCGGCGTAGATGCGGGACACCCTGGCGTCGGTGAACATGTGCGAAATACGGTACTCGCTCATGTAACCGGCGCCGCCGTGCAACTGCACGCAATCGTCCATGACCCTGGCCTCGACATCCGTCGCCATGAGCTTCGCTTCCGCCGCCAGCTCCGCGCTCAGCTTGCCGTCGTTGTGGAGCAACACGAGCTGATCGACGAAGGTCTGGGCCGTGTCCAGCGCGGTGCGCATTTCAGCCATCTTGAAACGGCTGTTCTGGAAGGCGGCAATCGGGCGCCCGAAGGCTTTGCGTTCGAGAGTGTATTCCATGGTCAGTTCAAAGGCGATCTGGGCATGGGCCACACATTGGCAGGCGTTGATCAGTCGTTCCTCGGCGAGGAAGTGCATCAAGCTGTAAAAGCCCTTTTCCGGATCGCCCAGCACGTTTTCGGACGGCACCCGAACGTTCTCGAAGAACAACTCGGCCGTATCCTGAGCTTTCAGGCCCATCTTCTCCAGATTGCGCCCACGGGAAAAGCCTTCCATGCCCTCTTCCACAACGAACAGGCCGATGCCATGGGGTTTGTCCGGCACACTGCGGGCCGCCACCACGAACGCGCCACCATTGATGCCATTAGAAATATAGGTTTTCGAGCCGTTGATCACCCAGTCGTCGCCGTCACGTGTCGCACGGCTCTTGATGCCCGCCAGGTCGCTTCCGGCGCCCGGTTCGGTCATCGCGATTCCGAGGATGGTTTCGCCGCTGATGCACCTGGGCAACAGGCGTTGCTTGAGAGCTTCGCTGCCGAGTTCGCCGATGTACGGACCTACCAGGCGGCTGTGCAGGCTGAGAAACAGGCCCAGATCGCCGTGGCGCAGGCCTTCCTCGATGACGATCTGCTCAAAGCGGAAGTCAGACATACCCAGCCCGCCGTATTCCTCGCTGGCCCACATGCACAACAACCCCTGCTCGCCGGCTTTGAGAAAGGCCTCCTTGTCGCAAATGCCGTTTTGCCTCCAGCGTTCTACATGGGGCTCGATCTCTGCCTGCATGAAGCGTCGAACCGAGTCCCGGAACATTTCATGCTCTTCGTCGAATATCAGTCTCTTCATTCTCTCTGCTCCCGATGTGGCTCTGGGGCTCAGCTGTAAAAGGCCTGGTCGTTACGGGCGCGTTCCCGCAGCCAGTCGGAAACCTGGAAACGGTCGCCGCAGCTCTCGGCCAGGCGGTCACATTCGGCGACGAATTCCCCGATGCCGACTGTGTCGATGTACGAAAGTGTACCTCCCGTCCATGCCGGGTAACCGATTCCGAAAATCGAACCGACGTCGCCGTCGGCCGCGTCAGTCAGAACGCCTTCCTCGAGACAGCGGGCGGACTCCAGGGCCTGAATCGTGAGGAACCGTTTCCTGAGTTCCTGCACGTCCGGTTGTTCATCCCGGACGGGGAAGTGATCCGCCAGGCCGGGCCACAGGCGCTTCTTTCCGTCTTTCGGGTAGTCGTAGAAACCCTTGCCGAAACGCTTGCCCCTGCGGTCCACGTCCTCGACCATGTGTTCCACCACCCGTTCGCTGGCGTTGGTGCCGTACTCGCGGCCCATGGCTTCCGCCGTCTCCTTGCCCACTTTGTAAGCGAGTTCCAGCGTGACCTCGTCGGTGACCGCCAGCGGCCCTACGGGCATGCCGGCCATTTTCGCCGCGTTTTCGATCAGCGCCGGCAGAATTCCTTCCGACAGCATCGTGATGCCTTCGCTGGTAAACGTTCCAAATACCCGGCTGGTGAAGAAGCCGCGACTGTCGTTGACCACGATGGGTGTCTTGCGAATCTGCTGAATGTAATCCAGGCTGCGTGCGATCGCCTCATCGCCGGTCTTTTTCCCGACAATGACCTCGACCAGCGGCATCTTGTCCACCGGCGAGAAGAAGTGGATGCCGATGAACTGTTCCGGGCGCTCCGACGCCTCGGCCAGACTGGTGATCGGCAGCGTGGACGTGTTGCTGGCGAAAATGCATCGTTCCGGTACGACGGCCTCGGTCTTGGCGGTGACGTCGGCCTTGATCTTCGGGTTTTCGAACACGGCCTCGATGACCAGGTCACAGCCGGCCAGGTCATGGTAGTTGGTGGTCGGCCGAATCAGCTCAAGCACAGCGGCGGCCTTTTCCGGCGTGGATTTGCCGCGTTCCACGGCCTTGTTCAGCAAGCCTTCCGAGTAACCCTTGCCTCTTTTTGCATTCTCCAGTTCGGTATCGAGCAGCACGACCTCGATGCCGGCCATGGCGGAGACGTAGGCGATGCCTGCTCCCATCATGCCGGCACCCAGAATACCGAGCTTCCCGACGCGGGATTTTTCGACACCATCGGGACGCCGGGCCAGCTTGTCGGCTTTGCCCTTGTTCACGAACAGCGTGCGCATCATGTTGCGGGCGACCGGCCCGGACAGCAGCGTCCCGAAATACTGTGACTCGATCTTCAGCCCGTCGTCGATCGAGGTTGCGCAGCCTTCGAACATGGCGGACTGGGCGGCGATCGGCGCCGGATAGTTGTGCTTCGTGTTTTTCGCGATCAGGGCGTTGCCGCCCATGAAAATCTGTGCCGTACCCGGGTGCATCAGCCCTCCGTGGGGAATCTTGAAGCCCTTCTTGTCCCAGGGTTGCACCGGGTCTCCCTTGTCCAGCACCCAGCGCCGGGCGCGTTCGACGATTTCGGCCGCCGGCGCAAGTTCGTGCACCAGGCCCATGTCAAGCGCCTGCTGCGGCTTCTGGTTCCGGCACTGCAGGACCATCGCGGCGGCATTGCGGAAGCCCACCAGGCGCGGTGTACGCTGGGTGCCGCCGGCGCCGGGAAGCAGGCCTATGTTGACCTCGGGAAAACCGAGCACGGCGCCGGTGTCGCTGGCGAGAACCCGGTAGTGACAGGCAAGGCACACCTCGAGTCCGCCGCCAAGCGCCAGGCCGTTGATCGCAACTGCGACGGGTTTTCCGCAGGTCTCCACTGCACGCAGCGTGCGGTTGAGATCGTAGCTGAAGTGGAAGGCTTCGGCCGGGGTGATCCCGCGATCATAGGCAGTGACCATGTCCTTGATGTCCGCGCCCGCGATGAAGGCCTTCTTGCCGGAGGTGATGACCAGGCCCTTCACGGCTTCGTCTTCTGCCGCCTGTTGCGTGAGGCTCGCCAGGTCCTCCATGAACCGGGGTGTGAGCACGTTCATTGGCAGGCCCGGCAGGTCGATGGTGAGAAGGGCAATGCCGTCGGAGTCGACGTGGTACTGGATGGTTTTGCTCATGTTACGTCTCCCTTACACGCGTTCGATAATGGTGGCGGTACCCATTCCGGCGCCGATGCACAAGGTGACCAGCCCCGTCTCCAGGTCGCGGCGCTCCATCTCGTCCAGCAGCGTCCCCAGGACGATGCCACCGGTGGCCCCCAGCGGGTGGCCCATGGCGATCGCACCGCCGTTCACGTTGATCTTTTCATGCGGTATTTCGAGTAGATTCATGTACAGCAGCACCACCGAGGCGAAGGCCTCGTTCAGTTCCCAGAGGTCGATGTCGGAAGGGCTCATCCCGGCACGTTTGAGGGCTTTCAGGGAAGCCGGGGCGGGGCCGGTGAGCATGATGGTCGGTTCCGAGCCGATGGAGGCGAAGGCCCGGATCCGCGCGCGTGGTTTCAGATCCATCGTCTTCCCGGCTTTGCGGCTGCCGACCAGCACGGCCACCGCGCCGTCGACGATGCCGCTGGAGTTGCCCGCCGTGTGCACGTGATTGATTGACTCGACCTGTGGATACTTCTGGATGGCGACGTCGTCGAAACCCGCCTGGTCGCCGAGAACGGCGAACGCGGGGTTGAGGCCGCCCAGGCTTTCCATGCTGGCGTCCGCTCGTATGGTTTCGTCGTGATCCAGCACGACTTCGCCGACGTGATTGCGAACGGGCATGACGGAGCCGCTGAAATAACCCTGTTCCCATGCGTGGGCCGCGCGCTGTTGGCTGACCAGCGCATAGGCGTCGACGTCCTCACGGCTGAAGCCATGCAGCGTGGCGATAAGGTCCGCGCCGATGCCCTGCGGCACGAAGTAGGTGTCGTACGCGGTCTGCGGGTCGATCGCCATGGCGCCGCCGTCGGAACCCATCGGAATGCGCGACATGCATTCGACGCCGCCACCGACCGCGACGTCGGACTGGCCGGCCATGATCTGCGAGGCGGCGGAATTGACCGCTTCCAGCCCCGATGCACAGAAACGGTTTATCTGCTTGCCCGGAACCGTCTCGGCATAGCCTGCGGCGATCGCGCCGACGCGCGCGATATTGGCGCCTTGTTCGCCGACCGGTGTGACGCAGCCCAGGATCACGTCATCGACCAGTGCCGTGTCCAGTTCGTTGCGGTCCCGCAGGCCTTGAAGCACCTGGGTAACCAGGTTGATCGGGGTGATCGGATTGAGCGCCCCGCCGATTTTGCCTCGCCCTCTCGGGGAACGGACGTGGTCGTAAATGAAAGCGTCGGTCATGGTTTGTCCTCAGGGTTTACTGGTTGCGCAGCAGGCGCAACATGTTGTGTTTGAAATCTTGATAGGCGGCCGAAAGATCGAAATCGGGGCTGACGAGCCACTGGCTGTTGATGCCGATCAGACCGCCGTAGTACTGCTCGGCGATTCGGATGGGGTTCGCGTCCGGGCGAATTTCGCCCAAGGACTGGCCGCCTTCCACCCAGGAAGCGACCGATGCCCGCTGGATACGCATGAATTCCGCGACGTTGGGCTTGAACTCGGACGCGGGGTCCAGCGCGGCGCCCCACAGGATATTCTGTACACGGATGTATTCGGGGTGCTTCAGCGCGTGGGCGAGGTGGGCGTCGATCGCCACTCCGATCGCGTCGAGTCCCGTTCTGTCGCCCAGTTGACGCACCAGGACGGCTGTCCACATGGCGGTAAGCTGTCGCAACACCGCCCGCAACAGCTTGGCCTTGGACCCGAAATGGTGGCTGGCGAGACCGCGGCTGTAGCCGGCCCGTTCGCCGATTGCCACCAGCGTGGTGCCCTGAATACCCACCGTGTTGAGCAATTCGATGGCGGCCTCGATCATGCTCGATTCCGCCAGCGCGGTGCGTTCGGCCTGGGTGCGCGGTGCGTCCTGATTACTGGCGGAGGTGGGGGGTTCGGGCATCGGTCAAAAACTTGTTAGTGACAAACAAGTTTATCAGACAGGGCAATAGAGTCAATCCGGCCGCCGCTGGCGTGGGGGCGGTAGTCGTTTGCTCGGCGCGCCAACGCGCCAGGGAGATACGCCCCCTGGCGGGCTGGCCAACCCGCGCCGCCGGCGGCCGGGCACGGAAAGCCCGGTACGCCGCGAGCGTGCGCCATCAATGAGCGGCGAGATCGTTCAGGAGCGAGCGCCGCGTCGCCTCGTCGACGGCCACTTCGTGCCGGTACAGGTCGCTGTCGCAGCCGAAGTGCAAATTGGCGCCGTCGGCCAGGGCGGCCTTCATGGCGTCGTCCAGTTCAAAGCGCATGAAGTGAACGGCCGAGGTCTTCTCGGAAGTGGAGCGATCCAGGTCCTCGTTGGCGATCGCGTACACCTTGTCCTGCCCGTCCACGCGCAGCCAGACCTGGTTCTCGACGCCCACCAGCTGCGCCAGGCGCCGGCGGCGCTCTTCCACGTCCTCGAATTCGAACATGGCGGTGCACTTGAGGTTGCTGCCGTCCGGGATCAGCGGGTTGTACGCTTCCAGCTCCTCTTCGATGCCCTGGGCCTCGAAGATCCGTTCGATGCGAAGCATCTCCTGGACCTGGTACTGAATGGTCAGGCGGTCCTCGAAGTACAGGGTGAGATTGGGGCCCACATCCACCCGGCGGTCTTTCTTGTGTTCGATGACGCGCGCCCGGAAATCGGTGCGTTGCTCAGCATACTTTTCCAGGCTGAGCAGGTCGGTTCTCTTCAGCTTTTCCATTGTTTGGCTTTCCATGGGTCGGTTCTCCGGAATTTCGTTGATGAAACGGTTCGGGCCGGCCGGCGGGGCCGGCCGAAGACAATCCCTCAGATCCCGTATGCTTTGCGCAGCAGGGTCAGCGGACTGGTCTCGACGTTCACCAATTCGAGCCTGTCGGCGATTTGCGTGGCCGCCATCGGACAATCCGAGACCATGTAATCCGGTTCGGCCTTCTTCGCCCGGTTGATCACGGGGCGCGCGATTTTCTGCGACTTCTCATAGGTTCCGGCGCGCACGCCATACGTGCCATCGTGGCCGGAGCAGCGCTCGATCATCTCCACCTGCGTGCCCGGGACCAGCGCCAGGATGTCGCGTGTCTTGGGGCCGATGTTCTGCACCCGCTGGTGACAGGGCGCCTGCCAGACGACCTTGCCGAGTTCGGCCTTGAATTCGGTCTTCAGCAGGCCTTCCTTGTGGCGGTGCGAGAGATACTCGAACGGGTCGAACATGTACTGCTTGACCTTCTGCACGTCCGGGTCGTCCGGGTACATCAGCGGCAGCTCCTGTTTGAACATCAGCACGCACGAGGGGATCGCGGCCACGATGTCCCAGCCCTCGTCGATGAGCCTGACGAGTTCGGGGATGTTGGTGCGGCGGTACTTGTCCACGGTCTCCAGGTCACCCTGTTCGAGCTTGGGCATGCCGCAGCACTCTTCCTTCGCGGTCAGGCGCACCGGGATGCCGTTGTGCTCGAAGACCCGGATCAGGTCGTCGCCGATGTCAGGCGTGTTGACGTTGCAGTAACAGGTCGTAAACAGTGCGACTTTGCCCCGCGTCGGCCCGGCCGGTTTGACGACCGCCTGCGCGGGTTCGCGGCCCTTGTTGCGCTTACGCAGCGTCTTCGAATGAAACTCCGGCAGGTGCGCGCGATGGTCGATGTCGAGTGTTTTTTCGAGGATCTTGCGAACGCCCCCGACACGGTTGGCCGCGTTGATGGCGCCGGACACCACGGGAAGGCTGCCAACGGCGCTTTGCACCCGGGTGTTGCTGATCAGCCTGTGGCTGATCTTGCGCTCACCCTTCTTGAACTGTACCGCCTTGGCGCGCAGCATCAGGTGCGGGAAGTCGACCGCCCACTCGTGCGGGGGCACATACGGGCATTTCGTCTGGTAACAGAGATCGCACATGTAGCACTGGTCGACCACCTTCCAGAAGTCCTGCTTCTCGACGCCGTCCACTTCCATCGTGCTCGACTCGTCGACGAGGTCGAACAGCGTCGGGTAGGCGTCGCACAGCGAGACGCAACGCCGGCAGCCGTGACAGATATCGAACACGCGCTCCAGTTCCCCGAAGAGCTTCTCTTCGTCGTAAAAGTCGCTTTCCCGCCAACCAAGTGGATGGCGTGTCGGAGCCTCGAGACTGCCTTCTCGCATCATGCTTCTCCCGAATCGTCTGCTGAAAAGGGGTCAGAGCCCTTTTCCTGCTTTTTCCCGATCGGAATCTGGGAAACCGGAGCCCTTCGAGTGAAGGGCTTCAGCCTTTCAGGACCGCTCGGTCAGAGTTCGTCCAGAGCCTTCTGGAAGCGGTTGGCGTGCGAACGCTCCGCCTTGGCCAGGGTCTCGAACCAGTCGGCGATTTCGTCGAAACCTTCGTCGCGGGCCGTGCGGGCCATGCCGGGGTACATGTCGGTGTACTCATGCGTCTCGCCGGCGATCGCGGCTTTCAGGTTATCGGCGGTCGGGCCAATCGGCAGACCGGTGGCGGGGTCGCCGGCTTCCTCGAGGTATTCCAGGTGGCCGTGCGCGTGGCCTGTCTCGCCTTCGGCGGTGGAACGGAACACAGTGGAAACGTCGTTGTAACCTTCCACGTCGGCGCGCTGGGCGAAATACAGGTAACGGCGGTTGGCCTGCGATTCACCTGCAAATGCATCTTTGAGATTCTGTTCGGTCTTGGTTCCTTTCAGTGACATGGTGGTTCCAGCCTCCTGTTGATGGATAAAGGGGGTTCAGCCATACAAGCATAGACACAGCCCCTTTATAGTTGAAATTGATTTTTCCGATAAGCTTGATAGGTGATTTCAATGACAAGGATCACCTTTCCAGCCGCGACAATTCCCGCGGGCGGCTGCAGGCATCACGGTGATGACGGACGCCCTTTGTACTAGTTGGTGCCTGCGCGGGCCGCACGCAAGCCCTCGCTGTCATATGAACCCCGCACAGGGTTAACATTCAGATCCCGACAGTTCCGTCAGGCAATGAGGACCGAAGTCATGACCAGCCCGGAACAGCGCAATCTGATGACGCGCCGCGACCGTTCGATGGGCCCCGCTTACCGCCTGTTTTACGACCAGCCGGTCCACCTCGTCCGTGGTCAGGGTGTCTGGCTCTGGGATGCGGACGGGCGTCATTATCTGGACTGTTACAACAACGTCGCCTCTGTCGGACACTGTCACCCCCGCGTGGTCGAGGCGCTTTGCCGGCAGGCATCGACGCTCAACACGCACACGCGTTACCTGCACGAAAACGTCGTTCGCTATGCCGAGCGCCTGGGGGGGACGTTGCCGGGCGACCTGAGTGTGTGCATGTTCGTGTGTACCGGAACCGAGGCCAATGACCTCGCTTTTCGCATCGCCCGGACCGTCACCGGCCACGAGGGCGCGATCGTGACCGAACACGCCTACCATGGAAATTCGATGGTTGTGTCGGCGCTTTCCACCGCGGAGTATCCGGCCAGTGACCGGCCCGGCTGGCTCGAGGCCATCGAGCCGCCCAATGGCTACCGGGGCAGCTTCGGGCGCGAGGACGGGGACGCCGGTCCGAAATTCGGGGCCCTGGCCGGAGCTGCGGTCGAGGCCCTGGCGGACCGCGGAGTGGCGCCGGCAATGTTCATGGTCGATAACATCTTCAGCTCCAATGGCGTTCTGACGGCGCCGGAAGGCTACCTGGAGACCGCCTATCGCAGCGTACACTCGGCCGGCGGCCTCGCGGTGGCCGACGAGGTACAATCAGGGCTCTGCCGGCTGGGTGACCATTACTGGGGATTCCAGGATTCCGGGGTTGTGCCGGATATCGTGACCATGGGCAAGCCGCTGGGGGACGGTCATCCGCTGGCTGCTGTGGTGACCACTCCCGAAATCGCCGCCGACTTCGCCCGCCGGTTCGATTACTTCAACACCTTTGGCGGCAACCCCGTGTCCGCCGCGGTGGGGCTGGCGGTGCTGGATGCAATCGAGGAGGAAGGCATCCTGCAGAATGCCCGGGACACCGGCGCCTACCTCGGGCAGGGCCTGAACAGCCTGGCCGCGACGCACGACCGCGTCGGGGATGTTCGGGGCAAGGGGCTATTCTATGGCGTGGAACTGGTCGAAGATCGCGCCACCCGCGAGCCGGCCGGCGACGGGGCGCGCCTGGTCAGGGAACGGCTGAAGGACAAGGGGGTGTTGCTCGGCACGACCGGCCCGCTCGGCAACGTCATCAAGATCCGCCCGCCGCTGGTCTTTTCGCGGCAGAACGTCGACATGCTGCTGGAAGCCCTGGACGAAGCGCTGCATACCCTGGGATAGTGGCGCCGGGCGGCTGGAACACGGCTCCCGGGTTGATTAAGGTGGTGAACGCAGCGGCCGGTTTGTAACCGCCCGCAGGCGACAAGGTCTGAGAGTCAAGTGGGCAAGCTATTTTCAAAGGAGATGTGCAGTGTCTAGCCGGTATGGATCCCTGGCCGTCATGTTGCTGATCGTGATCGCAGCCTCCGTCATTGCAGGAAGTTTCACGGGTGGCGAGTGGTACTACGTCAAGCTGGTCAAGCCGTCCTGGACGGCGCCCGCCTGGCTGTTCGGGCTGCTGGGCGCAATTGCGTTCGCCTCGCTCGCCGTGTCTGCGTGGGCCGTCTGGCTGACGGGTCACGCCAGCCGCCGGACCGCCCTCGCCTGGTGGCTGCTGTTGCTGGTTCTCGCCGTTTCCTGGTCGGCACTCTTTTTCGGCCTCAACAGGATCGGCTGGGCCTGGGCGCTGTGGAGCGTATCACTGGGCGCGGCCGGCTGGACGTTTGTGGTGTTCCGAGGAATTTCGGAACAGGCCGCGTGGCTGCTGGGGCCCTGGTTGGCGTGGGCCGTGTATCTCTGGTGCTTCAACCTGGCCTCGTGGAGCCTGAGCGGCGGGATACTCGGCCGTTTGCTGGCCTAGCCCGTACCGGGCCAGGTGTCGCAGTGTCAATCCGGCAAGGGCCTGTTAACACGGTGCGAGCCCGCGCTGCCGCGGGCCATATTTTCAACTGACAAGGCAGAACGAGCGCGGTGTAGCACCGCTACATGAGCGAGTGATAACGCCGCCAGCGGGAAATATGGCCGCGTCCCGAAGGGTTGAGGCTGAAACAGCGCCACTCCGAGCAGCGCGTTGTTCCCGTGGAGCCTCCAAAAATGACTCTTTGCACCCTGTTTGGCGCTGTTTCAGTCGCAACAGCGTGGGCTCGTGCCGTGTTGACAGGCCCTATGTACAAAACACGTTCAGCTTGTTGCCGTCCAGGTCGCGGAAGTAGCCGGCGTAGAACCCGTCGGAACGGGGCCCGGCGGGGCCCTCGTCCTTGCCCCCGAGAGCGATGGCCCGATCGTACACTTCGTGCACCTTTTCCTTGCTTTGGACCATCAGCGCGACCATGGTCCCGTTGCCGACGGTTGCGGGATTCCCGTCGAAGGGAATCGTTACCGACAGGCCGGGAGAGTTCGGCCCGGTTGCCCAGGCGACGAAATGGCCCGGATCCTCCATGAACCGTTTGGCGCCCACCAGCGTCAGCAGTTCGTCGTAAAAGGCCACGGCCCGTTCCAGGTCATTGGTACCCAGTGTCACGTATCCGATCATGTGTTTCTCCTCAGGTCATGCAAAGGGTGAAAAGCCAAAAAGCCATTGGTGGGCTGAAGCCACCGCGACGTAGGCGACGATGGCGCCCACCACCAGGAACACGTCGTTACGGACCGGTGCGGGCGACGGACGGGACCAGGCGCCTTCGCGCCGGTTGATCAGGAACATTTCCACGATGGCCCAGACCGCCATGCCGGCGAACAGAACGATGGAACGGCCCTCGCCGTTGGCGAGCAGGTGTCCCACGCCCCACAGCGCCACGCCGGTCAGTTGCGGATGACGCAGGAGGCGCTTGATGTTGTTGGGTGGGTAGGGCGCGAAGAACAGGATGAAAGCAAACAGCACCAACAGTGCCGTTACGTGCCGTCCCCACACAGGAGGCACGTAGACGAGCTCGGGCACCGTCGACTTCCAGCCGCTGATGATGAGGTAGATGGCCAGGACCGTCAGCAGGGCGAAGATACCCTTGTACGGGTTTTCACCCAGCCGGGAGACCAGCCGCCCTCGCAGGCCGGGGGCAGCAGACGGAAGGAGGTGTGTCAGACTCCACAGCAGAATGCCGGCAACGAGCTTCGTCATAAAGGACTCCCCGCTTCGAATGCATCAATGTCCAGTTTAGTCCGGCAAGTATAGAACGTCTTCCCGATCGAAGGTGGGAGGTGCGGTCAGCGGGTTGTGACTGGCCGCAGGTAGAAGCGGTCACCCTCGTGCTCGACGACCAGCAGCGCTCTTTCGGACAGCAGATTCTCCACAAGGGACCAGTCAGCGTCGCTCTGCGCCAGCAGCTGGTGCACGGCGGCTTCTCTCATGGGATGCACGGCGGTGATGGCCAGAAGGTCCGTGCGCGGATTGCCGCTTGCATGGAACGCGCCCGTTTCCTGTCCGGTCAGCAACTCAACGCCGGGCAGTTGCGCGGCGAAGCATTGGTACGCCCGAACCAGGTGCTGCGGGTCGGGTGCTTTCGCGCTTCGGACCGTTGTCGGGCGCGTCGGCACCGCCAGGTAGGCGGTGCGGGGCTTGACCAGGGTGATGAAGCGGGAAATGGCGTCCAGGGATTCATCGCTGTCGTTGAGCCCGGCGAGCAACATGGTTTCGGTGATGAGGGTGCCGTTGAATTCCGCCGCGAAACGCTCGATGCCCGAAAGGATAGTCTTCAGGGCGAGGTTGGCATGAGGTCGGTTGATGCCGAGCCAGACATCCTCTTCGAGGCTGTCGATCTTCAGCGAAACCAGGTCGGCTCGGGCGAGGCGCTGCCGCACCCGGTGATCGGGAAGGAGTGAGGCATTGGAAAACACCGCCACCGGTACGCCCAGGTCGTGCAGGGCGTCGATGCTGTTACCCAGTTCGATGTCGAGGGTTGGTTCGCCGTCAGGAACGAAGCTCAGATAGTCGACGTCGTCCACCCCGCCGGGCAGAGTAGCCAGCCGCCCGGCGACCGCATCGTGAATCTCGTCCGGGGCGAAGAAGTGGCGCGGTTCGATGCACTTGTCGGTGGTCTCGCCCACCTGGCAGTAGATGCAGGCGTAGCTACAGGTCTTGGTCGGGACGTTGTTGATGCCCAGGCTGCGGCCGAGGCGGCGCGAGGGAACTGGCCCGAACGCAATGTAATGGCTGCCGGTGTCCATACCTTGCAGCATACGCGTCACGGCGCGCGGGCGCCCTGTCCCGGGTCAATGAACCGGCGTTTACAGCGTCAACCCGGCTTCAGGCGACCAGCAGCTGTCCGAGGCGACCGGTCAGGATGGCGAGGTAGTTGCCGAGCGCGTAACCGATCATCGCCATGAGGATGGAGGCCGGCACCAGGGATTCCCGGTGATGCGCGGCCACGATGGGGGCTGAGGCCGCGCCACCGATGTTTGCAGCCGACGCGATCGCCAGGGTATGCACATCCACCCGGAACAGCCAGGCGCCGGCGAGTATGAACAGGCCGTGGATCGCGATCCAGGCATATGCCATCAGGACGAATGCGCCCATGGCCTCCAGGCTGGCGTTGCTCAAATCCATCGTGGCCCCGATGCGCGCCACGTAGACATAGATAATGGCCATCGCGATCGGGTGCGCGCCGGGGATCTTTCGGGCCGGGGTGGCCGATGCCGCCAGCGCCAGCGTGGTCACCAGCAGGATCAGCCAGGTGCCCGCGCTGATCACGGTCGCTCCGCCGATGGCGACCGGGGGGAGGACTTCCGACAGCTCCAGCGATACCCATGTGAAGGAAAGCGCGATCAGCGCCAGGGCGAGCAGGTGTGTCATCGAGGGCACGGGTTCCTTGACCGCGCTGGCGGCGGCGGCCTGTTCCATCCGTCGCAGGCGGTTCTCCGGCACCTTCATCCAGCGGTTGAACTGGGCCGCGAAGGCCCGCGACCCGAGCAGCAAGGGCAGCCAGACGAGGTAAACCATCTGGTCCGCCGCGGCGGCCATCGTGAGGTGGCTCGCGCCACCGTCGAGTGCGGCGTGGGCGGCGGTCATGTTGCCGGTGCCGCCGATCCAGCTGCCGGCCAACGTGCCAAAGGCCTTCCAGCTGTCTTCGGGCAGGGGAAAATGCACCGGCCAGCTTTCCGGCGTGCTGAGCTGCTGCCCGAGCGAAAAGGCGAGGAATCCGCCCAATACCACGCCGACGCTGCCGATCAGCATCACGAACACCCCCTTGCCCATGATCTTCACGGCCCCGGTGATATCCACCTTGATGAGCATCAGGCAGATGAACACGGGCAGACCGTAATGGCGCAGGAAGTCGTAGGCCGCGTTTTCGTGAGGAATGAGGCCGGCATTGGAGAGCAGGACCGGACTGGCGTAGATGAATATCAGCGGCGGCAGGAAGTTGAACAGTTTCCAGCCGCTCTTCTTTTCGAGCCAGAACCAGAAGCTGACGACGGCGATCAAAACGGACATCACGCCAGCCGGCGAGGTGATCAGCGGCTCAGCCATGGCTCTCCCCCTTCCTGACACCGTCAAGCCGGACGCAGGCGATTTCCAGCGCATCCAGGAAACGCGGCGTCGCGCGGCTGATTTCGTCTGCGGGCAGCAGGAACAGGGCGTTCTGTCGTACCGCGCGAAGGGCCGGCCAGGCACGCCACGCGGCGAGCGGATCCGGCAGCCCCTGTCCCGACGGCGCCAGGATCGCGGCCGGGTCCGCCACGATCACCGACTCGTGCGAGACCTGGAAAGCGAGTCCGGATTCATCCGCGAAGACATTGCGCCCCCCGCACAGGTCCAGGCCCTTGCTGATCAGGTGTTTTCCGCTGATGGTGAACAGGGGCTTGGCGTCCACCTGGTAAAAATAATCCACGCGTTCCGCTCCACGGTACCGCGTGGAGAGACTGGCCAGCCGGCGGCGCAGCATGTCCGCCTCCCGTTGCGCGGCCGGAGCGGTATCCGCCGCGCGACCGATCGCCTCGACTGCGCCGGGGATCTCCGCGGGCTCGCGGATCTCGACCGACCAGACCGCGATGTCCAACGCGCCCAGCTGGGCCACGGCCGCCTGCGGGTTCCCGGACTGCCAGGCGATGACCAGGTCCGGTTTCAGAGACACGATGCGCTCGATGTCGAGCCGGAACGCGTCGCCCACGCGCGGAATGTCGGCGGCGGCGGCCGGGTATTCGCTGAAGGCCACTGTGGCGACGATCCGGGCGCCGGCGCCGGCGGCGAAGACCAGCTCGGTTAGATGGGGCGACAAGGTGACGATCCGGTTCGCCGGACCCGGCAGTTCCAGGACGCCGCCATCGGCCTGGGTCAGCTCGATTTCGGCAAAGACAGCGGCCGGGTCAAGCGCCAGCAGGAGAAACGCCAGGCACAGGCACAAGCGGATTCGGTGGATGGTCACGACGCGCATCCGCCGTCGACTGTACGGCGCACGGTTCAGACGATGACGCCAATCAGTAGCAGGAGCGCCAGCACCGTTAGCCAGACACCCAGCACCCGCCAGGTCAGATCCATGGCCTGTTGCAGGCATACCATGTGGCCGTGCAACTGGTCGGCGTAGCCGTCCCGGGCGGCGTGGCCGGTCAGAATGATGGTTCGTGCGCTGGCGAGAAGGAAGCCATTATCGCCCTCCAGCAGCCCGTGGCCCTGTTCGTCGTGGTACTGCTTCCAGGCGCGAAACACCGAATCGAAGTCGGTGGCGATCGCCAGGGCCAGCGTCATCAGCTGCGCCGCCGGCCAATCCATGATCTGCTGCAGGCGGATGAACAATTGTTTCTGCTCCTCTGCGAGTTCGAAGTCTTCGCTGACCAGCCAGCCGACCATGCGGTACAGGAATGCGCCCGCGATACCGAGTACCGCGAACCAGAAGATGACCCCGAACCAGCGGTGCAGAGCTTCCCTGAACACCGCCTCAATCGCTTTCTGCCGAGTCGCGTCGGGATCATCGGGAACCGGCTGGCCGAGCAGGGCCTCGAGAGAAGCATTGCCGTCCTCGGATTCGTCCTCATCGGACTCGATGATTTCCGCGACATCCGTATCGAGATCGCGTGGCCCGAAGCTGTAAATCAACACCACGAGCGCCAGCAGAAACGAGCCGGTCGCACCCATGGCCGATACCAGCACCCGGTCGATAAGGAGCAGCACCACCAGTGGTACCGCCAGCATCACCAGGAAGCCGAGCAGGTCCTGCCAGCCGGGGAGCCGGCCGAACGCGTCCTGGCTGAAGTCGATCCAGCCACGTAGCCAGCGGTTGCTCCGCACCCGGCCCAGTTCACGGACGAAGTGGCACAGCGCGAAGGCGAGCAGGATGGCGATGATGGTCATTCGCGGTCGGTCCCTCGTGAAGGCCGCGGCGGCGGCGGTTCAAACGTCGATTCTATCAGACCACGCAAACCCGTAAAAACAGGGACGGCGTAGTCACGTCGGCCGGCCCGCCCACTGTCCGGATCGCCGCAACAGCGGCTCCAGGTCTCCGGCGCACTGCTCCTGATACCAGCCGGCGATGAGGCGGAAGGCGATGGAGACGGGCGGCGGCAGCCGGATCTCGTCAGTCTCCAGCCCCTTCGTGATTTCCCCGGCGGTGAGCCAGCGCAACTCTTCCATTTCATCGCTGACGGCGCATTCCCGTGACTGCGCCTCGGCATGAAAGCCGCACATCGCGGATGCGGGAAAAGGCCAGGGCTGGGAGGACAGGTAGCGAATCCCACGCAGCCGAACCCTGGCTTCCTCGTAGACTTCCCGGACCACGGCGTCCTCCAGGCTTTCGCCGGGCTCGACGAAACCCGCCAGGGTCGAAAACCGCCTGGGCGGCCAGGTCGTGTTGCGACCCAGCAGGGCCGCATCGCCCTCGGTGACCAGCACGATGATGGCGGGATCGATGCGGGGGAATGACTGCCTGCCGCATTCCTCGTTGCTGCACACCATCTTGTGCCCCGCTGATTCCAGGCGGTTGGCATCGCCACAGACGCCGCAGAAGCTGTGGCGATGTTGCCAGTAGTGCAGGGCTTTGGCGTAAGCGAGGACGCCCGCGTGCTTGGCGTCCATGTCGATGGACGCCAGCCTCAGGTCCAGAAACCGCGCCTCGGGGTGCTGCGCCAGGACTTCGTCGCGCTGGGCGTCATTGATCGAGACGGCGAAAAAGAATCGCTTGCCGTCGGTGCCCAGCAAGGTGGGTGGCTGGATACTGTCGAGACGGTCGAGATCGCCCGGTTCCAGGTACACGGCGACCTGTTCACCCGGGTCGCCTGCAAGCAGGCATCGGTTCCGCCACAAGGGCACGAAGCGTGCTTCGGCGGACTCAGCCGCTGCGGCCACCCAATCGGGCCGGTCACGGTACTCGACAAGCCGGTCCAGCCGAACCGAGGTAAAAAGATTGTCGTGCGAGGGCGTGATGCGGTCGATGCTCAGGTCGAGCGCAGTCACCGCGATCAGATCGAGAAGGACGAGCCGCAGCCGCAGGTCGTGGTTGCGTTCGGATTGCGGATCACGAACTGGGCGCCCTGGAGGCTCTCGGTGTAGTCCACTTCGGCACCCATCAGGTACTGAAAGCTCAGCGGGTCGACCAGCAGGATGACCCCGTCGTTGTCGATCGCAACGTCATCCTCCGCGCGTTCCTCGTCAAAGGAAAAACCGTACTGGAAGCCGGAACACCCGCCGCCGCTGATATAGACGCGTAGCATCAATGAGGGATTTCCCTCCTCCAGGACCAGCTGCTGGACCTTGCGTGCGGCTGCGTCGGTAAACACCAGTCCGGGCATGGGCCCGGGGCCGGCTTCAACGATGTCTTCGGTATGTTCCATGGGCTCTATGATGGAGCCGCCGGTACCCAATTTCAATCGGTGTCGGCGGCGAGCAAGCCGGACCAGTCGAAATCCCGTACAACCGGCTCCTTGTGACCTTTGCGTTCCAGGGTGACAACCAGGCGTGTCGGGCTGAAGTCTTCCGGCAGCGTGAGATAGCCTTCGAGCTGCTGAAAATACTTGAACCGGAACGATGGCTCGGGTGTGTCGCCGTCACTGACCTCCGACCAGTAGAGCTTCACCGGGCGGTCGCCCAGCACACCCTCGATGTCGATGCGCACCCTGCCGGTGACGATGGAGGCTCGACGAATGTTCTGGGTGAGCGTCAGCACGAACTGGTACACGCGGCCCGAATCCGTGGGGGTCAGTTCGACCCGGTACACGTCGAGGCCCGTCTGCGCGCCGCCCGTACCCGCCAGCCGACGATAAAAATCCAGCTCGGCGTTCAGGCGGTTGAGTTCCGCCTGCCGTTCGCTCTCCTGTTCACGCAGAAGATCATTGGCGCGGCGCATGACCTCGGACTCACGTTCCAGCACCGCCAGCCGCGCCTGGGAGCGGTTCAGCCTGTCCGTGACCGAGCCAAGTTCCCCGGACAGGAAATCGACCTGGCTTTGTAATTCCCCGACCTTCGGCACAACCGGCGCCGATGCCAGTTGCCAGACGACGAAGAGCAGTGCGGAGCCGATGGCCAGGGTCAGCAGCAGGGCTTCGGCGAAACCGATCCTGGAGAAAAGTCTTCGCGGTGCGCCCGGCTTGATGGCTGCAGCCTCCTGCCCTGAATGACAAAAAAGCGGCCGAAGCCGCTTATTTCCTGCACGTTCTGCTTGTTTTTGTCTGGTTTTTGGTTGTCGTTATTCGGCAAGACCCCAGAACTGCAGCAGGTTATACATTGCGCCGCGCCGCGCCGTCAAGGGCCGAAGCGTTCTCAGGTTGATTCATAGCCCTGAAACAGCGAGAGCCAGTCGCGCGCGGGGTCCGCAATGACCAGGAATTCCGGGTTCAGCAGCGACTCCTTCGTATTGTACCGGAGCGGACTCCCGTCGAGCCTGACGATACGCCCTCCCGCCGCCGACACCACGGCATGGGCGGCCGCGGTGTCCCACTCGGAAGTCGGTCCCAGGCGCGGGTAGAAGTCCGCTTTTCCTTCCGCCAGCAGGCAGAATTTCAGGGAGCTGCCCATGCTCACGAGTTCATGGCGGAGGGGGCGCAGATACCTTTCCAGCTCGGGATTGGCGTGCGACCGGCTGCCGACGATGACCGCCGGATCGCCGCACGGCTGTCGCACGTGGATGTTGCGAATTCCCTCGGCCGGGGAACTCCGCGTGGCGCCCACGCCGCGGACGCCCGTGTAGGTCACGCCCGTCACGGGCACATGGACGATGCCCAGCACGGGCTCATGGTCGTCGATGAGGGCGATGTTGACCGTAAACTCCCCGTTGCGGCTGACGAATTCCCTGGTGCCGTCGAGCGGGTCGATCAGCCAGTAGCGCTGCCAGGTCGACCGGGTCGCGAAGTCGATGTCGGCGGATTCCTCGGACAGCAGCGGGATGTCCGGCGTCAACCGGCCCAGCGCGTCGCAGATGATGTGGTGGCTCGCCAGATCGGCCTGGGTCAGCGGCGTCTGGTCTGCCTTTGCGACGACTTCGAAGTCCCGGGCGTAGACTTCGAGAATGGCCTGCCCGGCCTCGATCGCGATCGCCGTGGCATTCCTGGCCAGGCGTTCCAGGTCAGGTCCGGCCACGCCCGCTCTCCGCGTTCAGGTAATCCCGCGCCATGTAGAGCGCGGCGATGGTGCGACCCTCGGTGCAGTCCTCGCGCGCGGTGAGGCTGCGCAGGTCGCCGATCGGCCAGGGGATGACTTCGAGTTCCTCGGGTTCATCTCCTTCGAGTTTCTCGGGGTACAGATCGCGCGCCAGCACGATATGCGTGACATGCGTCATGTATCCGGGGGCCAGGCTGAGCGAAGTCAGCTGCACCAGCCGATGGGCGCCGTAGCCGATCTCTTCTTTCATCTCACGCTGGGCGGCTTCCATGACGGTTTCACCTGCCTCCAGGCGGCCCTTGGGCAGCCCGATCTCGTAATGGTGGAGTCCTGCTGCGTATTCCCGGGCCAGCAGGACCGTTTGATCGTCCAGCATGGGTACGATGATGACCGCGCCCAGGCCCCGAGTCTTGAGCCGGTAGTAGATTCGCCGCTCCCCGTTGGAAAATTCCAGGTCGAGGCGCTCGGCCTCGAACATGCCGCCGGCGTCCCGGTCGAGTCGCTCATGCACCACGGGCAGTGGACGCGGGCCGGGGATTTTCGTAGAACCTTTACTCATATCGCGCGTCCGTCAGGCCTCTTTCCGAAGTATTTGCAGAAGCTGGCCATGCAGGCCCGGAGTGGCCGCGAGTACGGAAGTCGTGCCGAGTCCGGGAGGCCGGCCTTCCAGGTCCGTGAAGACACCACCGGCTTCGCACACGATCACGCTGAGCGCGGCGATGTCGAGGATGTTGACGTCGGATTCGATCACCGCATCCAGCTGACCGGCCGCCAGCCGGTGATAATGATAGTAGTCCCCGTAGCCACGGGTGCGGTCGGCCACCGAGAGTATCTCGCCGAGGGCCGACCACCGTGGGGAGCGCGCCAGGCTGCGCAGGTTGCCTGTTGAAATCGACGCCTCTTCCAGCCGGTCCTTGCCGCTCACGTGCAGCGGTTTGCCGTCCAGCCAGGCGCCCATGCCCTGCGCAGCCCAGGCGATTTCGTTCGCCGCCGGAGCCGAAGATACCCCGAGCACCAGTTGTCCCCGCCGCATCAGGGCGATCTGGGTCGAGAACATGCCGAAGCCTCCCACGAAGCTCTTGGTGCCGTCGATCGGGTCTACCAGCCACAGGTAATCCGCGCCGGCCTGTTCCTTGCCGCTCTCCTCCCCGTAGAAACCGTGATCGGGATAGGTGGAAAGCAGCATGCCCTTGATGATTTCCTCGGCCCGGCGGTCGGCCACCGTAACCGGGGTCTGGTCCGGTTTGACTTCGACCTCGAAGTCGCCGCGGTAACAGCGCAGAATTTCCTCGGCGGCGGCTTTGGCGGCCGCCAGCGCGGACTGGACGAAAGCTTCCATGACGGTGTTCTGCAGGGCTCGGTGATTCGGGGAATGATAGCAAAGTTGGCTGTCCGCATGCGGACAGCGGCGCCGGTCAGGCGTCGGCGGCCACAACCGGCGAGGCCCGAGCGGCCCACCTTCCGACCGGGAGTGTCATCCTCTGCGGATCATTCATATACTCTTGGCCTGGTTACGATCCGGGTGCGCGCCGCGGGCGGCGCGGCCGGGGGAATGTTCAGTGCGGATAATCCGAATACATACGGCAATGCATCTCGAACCGGGCGCGGAAGTGGTCCTGGAGGGGCCGGCTGCACACTACCTCGGCCGGGTGTTACGGGTGGTGCCCGGGCAGAGCATGGTCCTGTTCAACGGTGACGGCCACGACTACGCAGCCGACGTGTTGCGGCCGGGCAAGAACTCGATGGTCCTGGAGGTGCGCAGTCGCCTGCCCGCTGTCCGCGAACCCGATTTCATGATCACGGTTGCCCAGGCAATCAGCCGCGGCGAACGCATGGACCAGACCTTGCAGAAATGCACGGAGCTGGGGGCGAGCGCGTTCCGGCCATTGTTCAGTGAGCGGGTCGAGGTCCGCCTGTCGGGCGACAAGCTGGAGCGGCGAATGGCCCACTGGCGGGGCGTGGTGGTGGCCGCTTGCGAGCAGAGCGGGCGCGCCGTGGTTCCGCAGGTGTTGCCGGCGCTGGATCTGGACGACTGGCTGGCGAACGATCGGGCGGGACAGCGTATCGTCATGCATCCCGGGGCGGATGCATCGTTGGCCCGGCTCGACCCGGGGCAGCGGGTCGAACTGGCCATAGGTCCGGAGGGCGGGTTCAGCGATCGTGAATATGAGCGCATCCTGGCCGGTGGTGTTCGGGGTGTGCGGCTGGGACGGCGCATCCTGCGTACCGAGACCGCAGCGCCGGCCGCGGTAGCGATCCTGCAGGCGTTGTTCGGCGATCTGGGAGCATAGGCCGGCGGGCGCCGGTCATCTGCACCGGTCCTGTGACCTGGCTCTTCGTTACCCCTTCCCGCCCGGACTGGCAGAAGGCGTAGGAGCCCGCTCTGCGGGCGAAACAGTATCCGGCATCACGTGCATCGCGCGCTCAGGTGTGGGTTGCGATCTTTCAATCGCCCGCAGAGCGGGCTCCTACGCGGGAAGCCAGCCAAACCCGGCTGGCGGGATAGGCAGGCAGCCTGCATATTGCATCAGTATCCCGGATGATGGCGCAGGACAGGTGCGTCTGGGCGCCGGTTTGGAGCGAGACCTGTAGCCGGGGCTACGGGTTGAGGGAAAACCAAGCGCAGGCGTGCATGGACCAGCCAGGGCCGGGATAGGGTTGGGCGGAGGAGCGCGGTAGCGTTGGAATCTGCTTCCAACATTCCGAGAATTATCCAGGACTCAATGTTCCGGGAAGCCAGCCAAACCCGGCTGGTGCGATATGCAGGCTAGTCCAACTGGGTAATCGGCAGCGCGCCGTAGGTCGCGTGCGTGACCAAATGGGTCAGCCGGTCGATGTCCGGGATGATCGCGTCCTCCTCGTCGCCGATGCGTACGCGGCTGAAGACGCCCATCGCCTTCTTCTCGTCGCCGGTTTCCTGGAGATCCCCGTCGTTCACCTTGACCGGGCGCGGCAGGTCGCCCAGCAGCAGCCCGAGGTAGGGGACCCGCCCGGATTCGGCGAGCGACTTGATGATCATTACCTTGGCCCGGGGTCCGGGCGCCTGCACATCCTTGCCGTTGATGAGCCCGCTGAAGCTGAATACGGGCACCTGCCGGTTTTCCCACTGGACCTGTCCCATCAGCCAGGGGGGTGCGTCTTCGATCGGTGCAATATCCTTGTAGTCGACGACCTCGCACATCACGCTGGTCGGGAGCAGCAGGATCTCCGGATCCGTGGGGACCACCATGCAGTGCAGTTCGGGGCTCTTGCCCGAGGCGCGCAACACCCGTTTGCGCCCCGTGCTGTTCCGGTTACGGCTGTAGACCTGTCTCGACATGTCAGTCCGACCTCCTCGGCACGAGTTCGATGCCCAGCATCTCACTGACTTGCTCGACCAGTTCGGGTTCCTGGTACGGTTTGGTCAGGTAGGCGTTTGCGCCGGCCGCTTTTGCCTTCTTGCGGTGCTTCTGCCCGGCGCGCGACGTGATCATGACCACCGGTACGTGCCGGAGCCGCGCGTCGGCCCGGACGTGCTCGAGCAACTCGTATCCGTCCATCCGTGGCATCTCGATGTCCAGCAGCATCAGGTCCGGTACGCGTTCATGCAGCTTCTCGACGGCGTCCAGACCGTCCTGGGCCGTCATGACCTCCAGCGAATGGTTTTCCAGCACGCGGGAAGTCACCTTGCGCATCGTGATCGAATCGTCGACGACCATGACGACCGGCTTGCGCGATTCCTCGCGCGGCGCCGGGGCGGGTTCCGGTGGCTGGATGGGGCGCTCCAGGCCGCGGCGGATCAGCGGGCCCATGTCCAGGATGATCATCACCTGTCCGTCCGCGGCAATGGTGCCGCCCAGGATCCCGGGGATGCTGCTGATCTGCGGTCCGACCGGCTTGATGACGACTTCCTGGTGGCCCTGCAGGGCCGACACGCGGAATGCCGCCTTGTAATCGCCCGTACGGATCAGGAGCAGCGACACGTTATCGTTGTCGAGCGGTAGCGTGGGAGCGTCCAGCAACGGTTCGAGCTCGAGCAACGGGTAGTCTTCGCCCGCAAAATGGCAGCTCGGCGCCTCGCTTTTGACCAGGGCGCCGTACTCCGAGGGGCTCATGCGGGTAACACCCGCCACGCTGTTCAGCGGAATCTGGAAGGGACGATCGCCGACGGTCACGCCGATGGCCTGCATGACCGCCAGGCTGAACGGAATCCGGATCGTGAAGCGGGTGCCTTTGCCCGCCTCGGTGTCGATTTCCATCGAACCGCCGATCTGCTTGATCTCGCTGTTCACGACGTCCATGCCCACGCCGCGGCCTGCCAGCCCGGTCACGGTCTGCGCGGTCGAGAACCCGCTTTCGCGAATGAACTGAACCAGTCGATGCGGATCGACCCGCTCGTCGGCCTTGATCATACCGCGCTCGATTGCGCGCTTGCGGACGGCGTCCAGGTTGATGCCGCTGCCGTCGTCCTGGACACGGATCACGAACTCTGTCGCTTCGGCTTGCACGGTGACTGTGATGCTGCCCTCTTCGGGTTTCTTCAGCTTGCGGCGGACCTTCGGGTCCTCGATCCCATGGGCCACGGCATTGCGCAGCATGTGCTCGAGCGGCGCGGTGATGCGCTCCAGCACGTTGCGATCGAGCTGATCGCTGGAACCGGCCATGCGCAGTTGCAGGCGCGCCTTTTTGCCGGTTTCGGTGGCGGCGGCGCGAACCACGCGGCGCAGACGCGGCGCGGCGCTGCCGAACGGCGTCATCCGCGTCTGCATCAGACCTTCCTGCAGTTCGCTGCTGACCCGGGACTGCTGCGTCAGCAGGCTTTCGGCCTGGCGCACCGAATCGTCGAGCATATCGTGCAGGTTCACGAGGTCGCTGACGGTTTCCGAGAGCGCCCGCGAGAGCTGTTGCATGTTGGAGAAGCGATCGAGCTCGAGCGGATCGAATTCCGATGTGCCCTGCGTAGAAGCGCTCTGGTAGCGCGACATCATCTGCGCCTCGCTTTCCATGTCCATCTTGCGCAACTGGTCGCGCAGGCGCTGGACGGTCGCGTCCACCTCCTTCAGGTTGAAGCGGACGGTGCCGAGTTGCTGTTCGAGGCGCGAACGGTAGATGCTGATTTCGCCGGAGTAGTTGACCAGCTTGTCCATGAGTTCCGCGGCAACCCGGATCTGCGCGCCGGCCCCGGCGTCGTCGGAAGCCGCCGAGGTCCTCTCGGTAATCTCCCGGAATTCCCGTGCCGGTTCTTCGCCGAGACCGGGCTTTCGCGCCGCCGCCGGGCGGGGCGCCTTGTGCCGGGTCGGTTCGGGCGCCGGCGGTTCTTCCGGTGCGGCTTCCGGTGTGTCCTCGGTCCGGACTTCCGCCGTCTCCCCGGCTTCCGCTTCGCGGGAAGAATCGGGTTTCGGTGTCGCCGGACGCATGTCGACCGGCTCCGCCGCCGGTTCTTCTTCCGGCTCCGCCGCCGGCATCCGCAGCGCCTTCACCCGCTGTTCGAACCGGGCGCGCGCGTCGCCCGTTTCCGGCAACGTGCCCGACTGGATTTGCTCGACCCAGACGGTCAGGCGGTCGCAGCCTTCTTCCAGTGCCTGCACCGCCAGGACGGTCGCCTCCAGACGGCCGGCGGCGATATGTTCGAGCAGCGTCTCCATCGCGTGACTGAGGTCGCCGAGCCCCTCTAGCCCGGCCATCCGCGCGCCGCCCTTGAACGTATGGATTTCGCGTTGCAGGTTTTGCACCAGCTTGCGGTCGGAGAGCTTGTCGCGCCAGGTATTCAACAGTGTGTCGCAGCGCTCCAGCACCTCGTTCGCCTCTTCCAGGAAGATGGCGATGATGCTTCCCTCTTCGATCGAGATATGCCGCCCATCGGGTTCCGGGGCCGCCGCTTCCGACTCCGCGACGGCGGGTTCTTCCGTCTCCGGCTGTTCTTCCGGGGCCGCGGACGTTTCTTCCGGCGCCGCCGGTTCCGAAGCCGGAGCCTTCGCCTCCGTGGCGGGACGCTCTTCCGTCTCCGCGCGCTCTTCCTGAGCGGTGGGTTCCGTCCGGGAATCCGTGGCCGAATCCTCGAGTTCGGCCAGGCCGGCGAGGTTGGCCAGCAGACGCTCGTCTTCCAGCGGATAGGTCTCCGCAGCCCCTTCCTCCAGCACGAACAGGCGCTGGTGGAAACGGTGCAGGGCGGTCTGCACGGGAAGAGAGGATGCAGCCGCGACCGGGCGGTCGGTCTTCAGCCGGTTGTCCAGGTAGTCTTCCAGGGCGCGTGCAACGTCTCCCTCCTGGCCCAGGGGCGCCATCGACAGCGTTCCGGCCAGAGTGTGCGCAGCGCGCACCAGGTTCGGGCTCACTGCCTGGTCTTGGCCCGAGGCGAGACCATCGGCGAAGGATTCGAACTCGCCGAGATAGCTCTGGATTTCGCCGATCATCAGCTGGCGCAGCGTCGGGTCCACTTCCTCGCCGCTCAGCAGTCTTTCCAGCCGCTCGGGTTCGAGGTCCGTATCCTCGTCCTCGGCGGCGGCCGCCACGGGCTCGGCTTCGGCTCTGGCGTCGGCTGCCTTTTCCGGTTCCGCCGCAAGTGCCGCGAGGAAGGCGTCAGGCAGGCTGTTCCTCAGCTCCTCGACATCGGCGCGCTTGCCGGCGCCGATCTTCTGTATGTGCGCCGCCAGCGACTGTATGGCGTCGGGTTCTAGCGTGGCTGGTTCATTCACCAGGCACGCACGAAGAGGATCGAGCGCAGCGGTTGCCAGAACGATTGTGTCGCCCAGGGCCGGGGAGAATTCGATGCGCTTCTCGATGAGTGCGTTGAGCAGGTCCTCGACGCGCCAGGCGAATTCGCCGATTTCCGCGGCGCCGACCATGCGGCCGCTGCCCTTGAGCGTGTGGAACGCGCGCCGCACCTCGCCAAGCGCCTTCTGGTTGGCCGGTTCCTCCAGCCATTGCTTGAGCTGGCTCTCGAGGCTGCTGCGGACCGAGTCGAACTCTTCGAGGAAGATCCCCAGCATGGCCGGGTCGATACCTGTTGCCGAAGGCGCTGGCTCGCGCGCCTCTGCAGGTGCGGGCGCTTCGCGGCTCCGGCTTGGCAGCGTGATGCTGGTCTCGGGCACTTCCCCACCATCGGCGTCTGCTTCCGGCAAGCCTTCGAGCCGGCCGTGCATGACTTCGAGGAAACGCACGCTGTTGGCCTGTTCGTCGCGGCATCCGGCGAGGTAGAGCTCCAGCGCGGCGACTGCGTCGGTCAGGGCTTCCAGGTTGGGGACGTCCCCGGGCTGAGCCAGGGCCGCGTTGAGCGCCCGGCCGAGCTTTCCGGTCAGCGCCGCGACTTCACCCTGCGAAGCCACGCCCAGTGCGCCCGCGATCTGGGCCAGGCCCGTGTTGAAGTCCGCTTCGGCATTGCCGTCGAGCCGCTCGCGGATCGCGTCCTGGACTTCCCGCAGCGTCGAAACGCATTCGTCCAGCAGACGGCCGAGGATTTGCCGCTGTTCGTGCGGCGGCAGCGAGAGCCCGTCGGTGGCGGCCTGCTCCTCGACCGGTTCGCCCAACAGCTGGATGTGGGTGTTCAGGATCGACTCGACTTCGATCAGTTTCTGGGCCAGCGCCAGCAGCGGCGAGTCCAGGTCCATATTGGTGGCGCCCTTGGTCTCTTCCAGCGCCGGCAGCAACTCCTCCACGGCGTGCGCCGGGACGGGCAGCTCCAGCATGCGCAGCGTGTCGGCGAGCTGCTGGAGCGATTTTCTGCTCTCCGCTCGCTGTTCGGCATCGATCCGGCCGGTGCGCAGCTCCATGTCGAGGGTGTCCTTGACCTGGCTGAGCTCTTCGCGCACGGCATCCCCGATTGACTGGAACAGGCCGGCGTCGCGGCCCGTCACCGCTCCCCTGGCGCGCATCAGTGCGTCGCGGTCGGGGATCAGCTCCTCGAGCTTGAAGTGCTTCCTCAGGGTGTCGGTGGCCTTGCTGCCGGGCCGTGCCTGGGCGGCGTAAAACAGCAGCGCGCGGGACAGCGCCGTGATCGTGTCGCTGGCCGGTCCCTTCTCTCCGCCTTCGGTCATGGCCTTGAGCGTCAGGTCCAGCCGGGCGAACAGGCGGCGAAGCGCCAGGTCGTTGTCGATCGAGTCATCGATTAATCCCTGCATGACCTGCTCTGCGATCCACCAGAGGCGCCGGAGTTCGTTACGGCCCAGTCGTATGTAGAGTTTGCGGCACACCTGCTGCATCGGGTTGAGCAGCGAGTCCTTGGATTGTTCCTTGAGCCAACCGAGCAAGGCGCCCTGGTACAGGCTGCGCACGCGGCGGGCGAAAGCGGGGAAATCGCTGGCGGCGATCGCGTCGGCCTCACTGCCGCTCAGCTCGGGAATGATGACGTCCAGGTCCGGGGCGAACAGCGTGCCTTCGGAGAGCAGGGATTCGTCGTAGGTGGCCCGGAGTTCATTCAGGGTCGGCAACAACAGTATGGGCAGGTCTTCGTGCCCGGCCTGCAGGCGGTCGAGGTACGAGGGCAAAACGATAATCGCGTCGGTGAGCGCGTTGAGCGATTCTTCGACGTTGGCCTTGCCGTTGTGCAACATGTGGCCGCCGACCGCGATCATTTCATCCGTCAGGATGCTGGCGCCGCGTTGCTCCATGGTCAGGAAGATGAGGTTCAGCCGCTCGAGCTCTTCCTGTACGGCGGCCAGCGGATCGCGCTGTGCCGGATCTTCCGCGAAGGCTTCCAGGTTCTCGCGAATGGTCTCGAGGCATTCGTCCAGGTCCTCCCGCACCCAGCCGATCGCGGCACTCGTGTTCGATCCTTCAAGCATCATTCAAGATCCCTCCGTGATCCGCCCGGTCGCTCAGTCGCCAGGTTGCGGCAGCTTGAAGTCCGCTACCGATTCCCGGAGTTTCTGCACGAGGTCGGCCAGCCGGCCCATGGATTGCGCGGTCTGCTTGCTGCCCTCGGACGTGCGGATGGATACGTCACGGATGCTCTGCATGTGCTCCGCCACATGCGTGGCCGTTCCGGACTGCTCCTGCGCCTCCTGGGAAATCTCCTCGATCAGCTTGGACAGGTCCATGGACACGGATTCGATCCGCTTGAGCGCCTCGCCGGCGTCCTCGGCCTTCTCGGCGCCCGCGACGACTTCCGAAGTGGTGGACTCCATCGAGATCACCGCCTCCGAGGTGTCGGCCTGGATGTTCTTCACCAGCAACTCGATGCGCCGGGTCGCGTTCGTCGCGCGCTCGGCCAGGCGCTGCACTTCGTCGGCTACCACCGCGAAGCCGCGGCCGGCGCCGCCCGCGGAAGCAGACTGGATCGCCGCGTTGAGGGCGAGGATGTTGGTTTGTTCCGCGATGCCGTTGATCAGTTCGACGATGTCGCCGATTTCCTGAGAGGATTCGCCCAGCCGCTTGATGCGCTTGGACGTTTCCTGGATCTGGTCGCGGATCGTATCCATACCCCGGATGGTCTGCTGCACCATCTGCGACCCATTGTGGGCAATCGCCACGGACCGCTGTGCGACCTCGCTGGATTCGCGGGAGCGCGTGGCCATGGCGTCGAATGAGCGGGACATCTCGTTGATGGTATCGGTGACTTCACGCACCTGCTCGGCCTGCTGCCCCGAGGCCAGGGCCAGCTTGCCGGTGGTGTCCATCGTCTCCTGCGCCGATTCAGACACGGTTTGCGCGGTGATATTGATGCCCGTCACCAGTTCTCGCAGCTGTTCGACCGCGAAATTGACGGCATCGGCGATGGCGCCCGTCATGTCGTCGGTCACCGTCGCCCGTACCCGCAGGTCGCCGTCTGCCAGCGAACTCATTTCGTCCAGCAGTCGCATGATGGCCTGCTGGTTCTTCTGGTTCTGCATGCCCGCCTCGATCGCCCGGCGTCGCTCGGCCGCCAGGAACGAACGAACCATCAGCGCGATGGAGACCAGAATGACGATGAGGGCCAGCGAACCGGACCAGAGCGAAGGCCACAGCCTATTGTCGGAGCGATGCAGGACGGTGTCGGAAATCTGGCGCGACAGGGTGAACATCTTCAGGCTGTCGACGAAGATTTCGTCCGCGGCGCCGCGCACGGCCAGAATGTCCGAGGTGGATTTCAGAATGGTTTCGAGTTGCGGACTGGCATCCTCGTAAACCTGTGAAGCCCTGGAAAGCGCGCTTCGAGCGGCGCCGGATTTCACCTGGGTGACCCCCACGCTTTGGCTGCCCTGCAGCAGCGCGTTCATGGTCTGTTCGAAATAATCGATCTCGCGGGTGAAGTTGTCGGCGGCGGCCACGGAGCCAGCACCTCCCCTCAGCATCTCCTTGAGGTGCCGGAGGATGCGATCGGTCAACACCAACTGACGACCGGCGACGAACACCTGTTGGGTGGGCGCGCCGTCCTGCGTCAGTTGGCGGATTGCCTTGTCGGTCAGTTCCTGGATTTCCGGAACCACCTTGATGAACGCCGTGCTGGCCGCGGCCAGATCCAGCACCAGCGACTCCCGGTCCAGGATGCTGCTCGCGTTCGTATTCATGCGCTTCCACGTCTTGTCCAGTTCGACCAGCGTCGGTTCCATCACGCCGGGAAGCGGCGGCAGCGACCGGACGGGGTCGCCGTCGTTGAGGTCGTCCATTGCGTCGGAGATGATTCCGGTGGAGTCGCCAAGTTGCATGAACGCACCGCGGTTGCCTTCGACGGCCTCCGCGGATGATTTGGCCAGTTGCTGCGAGTGCACCTGCAGATCGGTGGCCAGGCGAATCCATTCCTGCTCGTTGCGGCTCTCCTTGGTGATCAGGAAGAAGGTGACGGCGACGAAGGCGAGGAGAATGACCAGGAACCCCACCATGGCGTAAATGCGGCCGGATTTTTGCGTCCAGGGCTTGGTGTGGGTCGTGGTCATGGTCTCCTGCCTCTTCTCGCCGCGCTGGAAGAATCCCCGCTGGCGTTTGCGGCCCTTGTCGATCCTCGATTTCTCACGCCGCGCCATTGAGGAACTCCGGTGTGTTGAACAACTGGTCGAGGTCCAGTTCGTGCCACGTTTCGGCGCCAAACGTGTACTGCTTGCTGACGACGCCGCTCAGCGGTGAGTCGTCGGGCAGATCCGAAGGTTCGGCATCGCCGTCCATGAAGTGGCGCTGGCCGTGCACTTCGTCGATCAACAGGCCGATGGGCGCCTTGTTGAGCGTGGTGCCGAGTAAGCGGCTGCGCGCCGTCACCGGTGACCGAACTCCGTTGAGGTACCAGGAAAGGTCGACGATCGTGAGCAACTCGCCCCGGACATTCGCCAGGCCGATGATCCAGGGCTTGGCACCCGGCACGGGTGTAGCCTGGGGACAGGGAAAGATTTCGCCGATACGGTCGATGTTGCACGTCAGCCGTGATTGGCCGAGGCTGAAGGTGACGCCGCTCCATTCCTGGGTCGGGCCGCTGCCGCCCGCGCCGCCCGGCGCAAAAGTCGCACTGCGCTTCTCATATTCGAGCAGCTTGGCGAATGCAGCGTTCTTGCCGTTGAGTTTCATGCGTCCCTTCACTTTCCCTGTTCGTGGACCCCGGTTGGGATGTTCAGCTATCGTCAGGCGGCGGCATGTTGCGCGACCGCGGCGAGCAGCTCCTCTTTCGTAAACGGCTTGGTGAGGTACAGGTCGGAACCGACGACGCGCCCACGCGCCTGGTCGAAAAGGCCGTCCTTGCTCGTCAGCATGACGACCGGCGTGGCCCGGTACTGTGCATTGTTCTTGATGATCGCGCATGTCTGGTAACCGTCCAGGCGCGGCATCATGATGTCGACAAAGATCAGGTCCGGGTTGTGGCGGGCCACCATGGAAAGCGCTTCGAAGCCATTCTCGGCGGTGACGACGTCGTAGCCTTCGGTCGTCAGCATGGATTCGGCGGAGCGCCTAATGGTCGAACTGTCGTCGACGACGAGGATGCGCAAATGGGCAGGTTCGGCGTTGCCGTTGACCGTGCCTTGAGTGTGTTCTTCAGTCATAAATCCGTCCCTGGTTAAACTTCCTGATGCGGGCGCCCCCCTGGCGCCCGGCCGAACACTTTCCAGCCCATTCTAGGAGGCTCGGACTTGTTAGTCTACCACTTTTGATTGCAGAATCCAGCAGTAACAACAGCTTATGAAAAAAAGCTAAGACTGGTGTTTGCAAACGACCGGTGCGATGATTCATGGTATTGATGTTGGCACCGTGTGGCGCAGAAGCCGATAATTGTGAGGTCGGCAAGGAATTCAGGGAAAGAAGGCGCAATGACCGAGGCACGCGACACAACCGCCGGTCCGTTCGTGACCGGTGTCGTCATGGACCCGATCTGCGGGATCAAGCGGTACAAGGACTCGACCTTCGCCATGTTGTTGGAGGCGCAGCGTCGCGGCCACGAAATCCGGTACATGGAACCTCGTGACCTCTCGGTCCGGGACGGTATCGCCCGGGGCCGCATGGCGTCGCTGGTCGTGCGCGACCAGGATGACGACTGGTTCACCCTGGGCCAGGCTGAACAGAGCGAACTGTCCGGGCTGGACTTCCTGTTGATGCGCAAGGACCCGCCGTTTGACATGGATTATGTCTACACCACGTACATCCTCGATCTGGCGGAACAATCCGGGGTGACGGTGGTCAACCGCCCACAGGCCCTGCGCGACGCCAATGAGAAATGTTTCATTACCCATTTTCCCCAATGCTGTGTGCCGGCGCTGATCACCCGGAGTTCGGAAGGGATCAAGGCTTTCGTCGGAGAGCACGGCCTGTCCGTGGTTAAACGGCTCGACGGCATGGGTGGCGAGTCGATCTTCCAGGTTCGGCCAGATGACCCGAACCTGAACGTGATCCTCGAGACGATTACACGCAAGGACCGGGACCTGATCATGGTGCAGCGCTACATTCCCGAAATCAGTGAGGGGGACAAGCGGGTGCTGGTCGTCAACGGAGAGGCCGTACCCTATGCTCTGGCGCGCATCCCGGGTGCGGGGGATTTCCGCGGCAACCTCGCCAAGGGTGGAACCGGCAAGGGTGTCCCGCTCAGCGACCGGGACCGGTGGATCGTCAGCCAGGTCGCTCCGGAACTGAAGCGCCGCGGTATCGTCTTCGCCGGGCTCGATGTGATCGGCGACTGGCTCACCGAGGTCAATGTCACCAGCCCGACCTGCATTCGCGAACTCGATGCACAGTTCGGCCTGAACATCGCAGGTTCGCTGTTCGACGCGCTGGAGGCCACCAGGGCCGGCGGGGCGGAGTAGGTTCGTGGTTTCGCGAGCGAACGACACCGAGCGGCGCTGGGCCAGGGACCCGTTCATGGTCTGCCTGGCGCTGGCGCTCTCCATACACGCCGCCGTCCTGTTCGGCATCACCTTCGGCGTCAAGCTCAAACCTATTCCCCGCCTGGCGGACACGCTGGACGTCGTGCTGGTGCAGTGGCGTTCCGACGAAGAGCCGGAGCACCCGGACTACCTGGCGCAGGCCGACCAGAAAGGGGGCGGCGACACAGTCGAGAAGTCGCGGCCCGCGGAACCCGTGAGCGGCACGCTGCCCACGCCGGCCAGGGGGCAGGACCCGGTTGAAAGCCAGGCACAGACCCCGCCGCAAACGGCCGAGCAGCGCAAGGTGGTCACTGTGGATGTCGAGGACGATTTCGCGCCTTCGAAGACGGCAGTCGAGGAACCGGAGGCGCCGCGCCCGGACGCGACCAGCCTGATGCAGCAGAGCATGAACATGGCTGCTCTGCAACCGGAAGTCAGTCCGTCAAGACGCTGGAAATCGAAAATCCCGCGGCGGGAGTTCATCTCAGCCAATACCCGTAAGTACGAATTCGCCAGTTACATGAGCGCATGGGTCTCCAAGGTGGAGCGCGTTGGCAACATGAATTATCCGACTGACCTGCGGAGCAAGAAGCTTCATGGCGACCTGGTGCTCACGGTGGGCATTGCGCGGAACGGTTCGGTGGAAAGCATCGACCTGATGCGCAGTTCCGGTGTGCCCGAGATCGATCGGGCCGCGATCGAGATCGTGCGGCTGGCCGCGCCCTACGCGCCGCTGCCCGAGAACATCGCCGACCGTGTGGACGTGCTCCACATCACCCGGACCTGGCGCTTCGAGTCCGCCTTCGGCGTCGAGTAGGGGGCGCTCCGTTCGCATATAGTGGTCCGAAAAGATTTCCGCCGAGCACGCTGAGTACGCGGAAAGTCACATGAACGGTTCCGTGGAATCCGTAACCTGGACCGTTCGATTCAATATTCTTGGCGATTCGCACTTCATTGCGGCGGGCCCGGAAGAGTCCTCGCATCGGCAGGTCGTCCAATGAGTTGAACCGGAGCCCGATCCATCAATACTATTCAGCGCCTTCTGCGTGTTCCGCGGAAAGTTCAGGCGGTAAATTGTGTTGGGGCAGATTGTTCAGGGGTCGGGAAGCACAGTTTCGGGGCGCAGTTCGACGGTGTTGCCGTCGGGGTCCTGGATGTAGAGCGAGTGGCCGAAGCCCTGCGCCCCGTAACGGGTTTCGAAACCGTCCGCGTCGATCCCGTGCCGGTTCAGCCAGCGGCGGAGTTCGTTTTCATCGACTTTCTCGATCTGCAGGCAGAAGTGGTCCAGGTTGTTCCCGGTTGCCGAAGGCGGACCCCCGCCGGCGCGGCCGAGCTCGCTGTCCGTAGTGACGAGGTCGATGAGCGAATCGCCGGCGCGCAACTGGGTGAGGCCGGTTTCCGGCCGCGTCTCGCGCTCGACCGTACAGCCGAGCACCTTCGTGTAAAAGCGGATCATTGCCGCGATGTTTTCCGTCCGCAGCACGATATGGTCGATCATCCGGGGTCGGATCATTTGGCCTCCCGATCAGTACACCAGTGAATCATTGCCGTTCTTCTCCAAGAATAACCCGCCACGCTTCCCGTTTCTGCTGCATGGACATGGCCGCGTTCGCCGGGCTGGTTGACGGCAGCCTGCAGTGGGGCAGGCGCGCCTGGTGCGATTCCAGCGCCGGCAGCACGTGTCGGAGGTAGAGTGATTCCGCTTTCGCGCCGTTGAAGAAAATGCGTTCGATGCCCGGGTGCGACGCGTAGAAGCCCGGAAAGTCGTTGACTTCCACGGAGCCTTCCTCGATGTCGCTGTCGAGGCTGGTGCTCCGAACGCAGGTTTTCAGTACGTCCCAGATCGCGATTCCCCGGCGTGCCACCTGCTCGGCCTGTTGCTCGTAACCTGCCTCCGGCAGCTGCAGCAGTGAGCTCAGTATGGGCCAGAAAGCGTTGCGCGGATGCGCGTAATAACGGTGCCTGGCCAGCGACTCCCTGCTGGGCATGCTGCCCAGGATCAGTGTTCGCGCCCCAGCATCTTCGATCGGGGGAAACCCTTGGATTCTCGTCATGGGTTACGGGCCGTGATATCAGACTTGGGCCCGCGTCAGGGTCAGCATCAGCGCCATGCGGGCGCGCAGCACGTAGCAGCCCGGCGCCGCCAGCGCCAGCCGCTCGGCGTTAAGACCCCGGTCCCGGTGATACTCGTCGGCACTCGGAATGTGAAGGCCGGAAATCCGCTCTTTCTGGATACGCAGCATCATGATCGCATTGGCGCCACGGACCGCCTCGTCCAGGTTGTCGTACACCCGCGTTCCGCCTGTCGCGCCATCGCCGGGCATGAACTCCGCCGGGCCGGCCAGGCAAATTTCCCCGATACCCAGCATGCCCAACCGCCTGGCAGCCGCTTCGAAGGAGGCGCGGGTGCGGGTGCTCGCCTCGTAGACCAGGTTGACCAGCATGCGCCCGGTGCGCGTGTTCTCGAACGCCCGGATGTCCTGTGAAATGCTGTGCGCCAGTTGGAGCAGTTGGGCCAGTTGCGGGCGATTGCAGTCGCTGACGTCCGTGCAGTGAATAAGGGGTCAGACACTGTGGGATTCCAACCAGCTCTCCAGGATGATCTGTGCAGCCATGGCGTCCAGTCGACGCGCGTGCTTCCTTCGCAGGGTGCCGGATGCCCGCAGTTCGGCAAAGCGCCCTTCCGCGGCGCGGGAACTCAACCGTTCATCGGCATAGGACACGTCCAGCCCGTATCGCTCACGGAGCGATTCGCCAAAACGGCGGGCGGCCCGGGACATGTCGGTTTCCTCTCCTTCTGCGTTCACGGGCAGGCCGACCAGCAGCTGCCGCGGTCTCCAGTCCCGCACGAGCCGGTCCAGCGCGTCCCAATCCGGGTCGCGGCCGTTGGAAACGGTTTCGAGGCTGCTTGCGGTGCGGGTCGTTCGCTGGCCCACGGCCACGCCGATACGGCGTACACCGAAGTCAAAACCGAGAATGCAGCCATCGGCGGCCCGGGTGCCGGCCATGGCCGCCAACCGGCCTCAGGCGTGCCCGGCTTCCGAATGCAGCCGGTCCACTTTGATGCCAAGCCGGCCAAGCGCTTCATCAAAGCGGTTGGGCACCGGCAGGTCGAAGACGATGTCGGTATCTGCAGCCACGGAAAGCCAGGCGTTCGCGAGCATCTCGCCTTCCAATTGGCCGCCGCCCCAACCCGCGTAGCCCAGGGCAACCAGAAACTTGTTCGGCCCGCTACCCGCGGCGATGTCTGCGAGCACGTCGCGCGAGGTGGTAACCATGATGTCGTCTCCGATTTCGAGGCTCGATTCGTAGCCCTCGTGCGGACTGTGCAGCACAAAGCCACGGTCCGGAGCCACCGGGCCGCCTTCCAGCACCGGGCGTTGGCGAATCTGCTCGTCGCCACACTCCAGGTTGAGCTGGGAGAAAATCTCCCCGAGCGTATAGTCGGAGAGGCGGTTAATGGTGATTCCTATGGCACCGGCATCGTTGTGCTGGCAGAGGAGGGTCACGCTGCCCGCGAAGTTTTCGTCCACCATGCCCGGCATCGCAATGAGCATCTGCCGGTCGAGGAAACCGGGGTTTGTCCGATCGCTTGCGTCCGTCATGGCGTTCAGATTGGGCGCTCTCGGCACATTTTTCAAGTGCCACATTGGTACAATGTTCGCAGAATGAAGGAACCCGCCCAGCATCCGTCCAACGACTCCCCCCAGCGGGGCGCCCGGCGCCCGGTTCGGAGCTACGTGTTGCGGGCCGGAAGGCTGACCGATGGCCAAAAGCGGGCGCTGGAAGAACTCTGGCCGGTGTGGGGCGTCGAAGGCGCCGGTGGGGTCCTGGACCTGACGGCGCTGTTCGGCGACGCACACCCGGTGATCCTGGAAATCGGCTTTGGCAATGGCGAAGCGACCTGGCGCACGGCCCGGGAACACCCGGAACAGAATTTCCTGGGCGTGGAAGTACACCCGCCAGGCGTCGGCCACCTGCTGCTCGCGCTGGCGCGGGAATCGATCCGCAATGTGCGCGTCGTATGCCATGACGCGGTGGAGTTTCTCGAGCAGCGCATCCCGGACCATTCGCTGGCCGGCGTCCGGCTGTTCTTCCCCGATCCCTGGCCCAAGAAGCGGCATCACAAGCGCAGGATCATCCAGCCGGCGTTCATGCGGCTGTTGGCGCGCAAACTGCGGGCCGGGGCCATAGTGCACATGGCGACCGACTGGCACCCGTATGCCGAGTACGCCCTGGAGGTGATGAACGGCTCCGCGGAATTCGAGAACCTGTCGCCGGACGGAACGTATTGCGAACGCCCCGAGTGGCGCCCCCGGACCAAGTACGAACGCCGCGGTGAGCGCCTGGGCCACGAAGTCAGCGACCTGCTGTTTCGGCGCAGGCCGCTCTGAGCGCCGGACGGACGATGGAAGCCGGACTGACTCTGACAGGTGACATGATGCTGGTGCTGGTCGTGCTCAGCGCCACCATCGGCCTGTTCGTCTCCGAACTGGTCCGGGTCGACGTCGCCGCCCTGCTCGTGATGGTGGTGATCGGTGTGCTCGGCCTGGTTCCCGCCAGTGAACTCTTCAATGGCTTCGCGTCCAACGCAGTGATCTCGATCATCGCGGTCATGATCCTCGGCGCCGGCCTGGACCGAACGGGTGTGATGACCGTCGTGTCTGCGTGGATTCTGAAGATCGGCGGCAACAGCGTGGCCCGGATCATGCCACTGGTCTCAGTCACCGTCGGGGTCATCTCGAGCATGATGCAGAACGTCGGAGCCACGGCGCTGTTCATGCCGGTGATGTCCCGGGTCTCGGTACGCACGCAGATTCCCCTGTCCCGGCTGCTCATGCCGATGGGGTTCTGCGCAATTCTGGGCGGCACCATCACCTTGGTCGGCTCCTCTCCCCTGATCCTCCTCAACGATCTGATCGATAGCGCAAACCAATCGCTGCCTCCGGGTGTGCCAGTGCTGGAGACCTTTCACCTGTTCGACGTCACGTTGGTCGGCCTGGCCCTGCTTGCATCCGGCATCATCTACTTCCTGGTCGCTTCGCGCTTCGTGTTGCCCGCGCCGAAGGAAAAATCCACCGGGGCGCCGGCGCGCACCAAGAGTTACTTCGCGGACGTGTATGGCATCAAGGGTGATGTCTACGAACTGCTGGTCACCGTGGACAGCCCGCTGGTCGGCATGAACATCAGTGAGGCGGAACAGCTGCCCGGCGCGCCATTGCTTCTGGCGATCCGCAACACCGATGAGCCACGGCTGGCGCCTCCCTCCGACGAAATGATCTGGGTGGGCACCATCCTCGGTGTGATGGGCACGCGCAATCGGGTCGGACGTTTCGCGCTGGCCAACCAGTGTCGCGTGCAGCCGCGCCTGCGCACTTTCGGCCCGCTGTTCAATCCCAGCCGCGCGGGAATCTCGGAAGTGGTTATTCCCCCGGGGTCCCGGCTGGTTGGGCAGACCGTGGGCGAGGTCCGGTTGCGGACCCGCTACGGTATCAGCGTGCTGGCCATCAACAGGCAAGGCGAGGCGCTGAAGGAAGGTATTCGTGACATCGTGCTGGAGACCGGGGACTGCCTGGTTTCCCACAGTACGTGGCGCGACCTGTCGGCCGTGGCTCGGGAGCGCGATTTCATCGTAGCGACCGACGTTCCCAAGGAAGAGCAAAGACCGCAGAAAGTGGGGCATGCGCTGATCTTCTTTGCAATTTCCATCAGCATGATCGTGTTTACCGACTTCCGCCTGTCCATCGCCCTGTTGGTGGGCGCCGTGGGCATGGTGCTGACCGGTGTGCTGAGCATCGACGAAGCCTATGGCGCGGTGAGTTGGAAAACCGTGTTCCTGCTGGCGAGCCTGATCCCACTGGGACAGGCGATGGAGCGGACCGGCACGGCCGCATGGATCGCGCAGGAACTGATGATGATCCTTGGGGACGTGCCGGAAATCGCCATCCAGGTGGCGCTGGCGCTGCTGTCCACGGTGTTTACGCTGGTCATGTCCAACGTGGGGGCCACGACCATCCTCGTTCCGATCGCGGTCAGCATCGCGTTCGCGACGGGTGCGAACCCCGCCATGTACGCCCTGATCGTGGCGCTTTCAACGTCCAACGCCTTCATCCTGCCCACGCACCAGGTCAACGCCCTGATCATGGGACCCGGCGGTTACCGGGTGGCGGACTTCATCCGGGCGGGAACCCCGATGAGCCTGATCTTCATTATCGTTATGCTGGTCATGGTCAACCTGGTATTCGAGGCCTGAACGGAGCTGCCCGGAGATGCCTTTTCTTCTGGAACCACCACCGATGAACCCCTTGGTCCGGTTACTGGCCGGCGTCCTGGCCGTGCTGGCTTTGGTCGGCGCTTTTTTCTTTGGTCTGTTCGTGCTGGCCGTCCTGGTTGGCGTCGGGATCATCGCCTGGCTGGTTTTGTGGCTGCGCATGGCCTGGCTGCGCCGAAAGATGCGGCGTGGCGGAAGGTCGGCGGGCTCCGGTCGCCAGGGCGAGGATGATGTCATCGACGCCGAGTACACGGTGGTATCCCGGCGGGAAGAAAAATAGGATTGGTTTCCACTTTTTTTCCGTGGCGGTCTAGAATAAGGCTGATTACGCAGCCAGGAGACCGTACATGCCCACGATCCAGGATATTCTTTCGAAAAAAGGCGGCTCGGTGGTGACGGTCGACGTCGGCACCCCCGTCATCGACGCGATCGGGGTGATGTCGGGCGCCAACATCGGCGCGATCGTGATCGAACGCGACGGCCAGCCTGCCGGAATCTTCACCGAGCGCGACTATCTGAAGAAAATTGCGCTGCAGGGCCATTCGTCGAAGGAAACCAGCGTTGAGCAGGTGATGTCTTCGCCCCTCATCACCGTAAGCCCCGGGGATTCGAGCCGTGCGGCGATGGAAACGATGACCGAACGCCGCTGCCGCCACCTCGTGGTGATGGAGGGCAACACCATGGTGGGAATCGTGTCGCTCGGCGATCTCGTCAAGCATATGTTGATGGCAAAAGAGGCCGAGGTCGAACAATTGTCGAGCTACATTTCCGGCTCCTATTGACCTGAAGCCGGGTCCCTGCGTTACGCTGAACCGCTGTCGTCCCTGTCCATCCCAGATCCGGGTTCGGGGGAGGCGCCCCTGGACTTGCCCTTCCGGTACTGTTCGGTGACGGCGGACTCGACCGTCTCCAGGATCGTGTCCATGGAGCCCGCGGGATGTTTGCGGCCGAGTGGGCGTTCTTGCCCGAAAAGATTGATCCAGCGTTCGCTCCGTCGGCCCATCTTGATAACGCGATGGTATTCGCGGGCGCAGTCTTCGCCGCCCCGCAGTACTCCGATCAGTGCGGCGACCAGGGACAGGGGTATCAGGATGGCGTCCCGGAGCCCGTCGGCCACCAGCTTCAACTGGAACACGGCGGCATCCCGAAGGAGGATGGTGCGGGGGCTGCGGGATTCCTTGTCGACGGGGTCGGTCACGGTAAGAAATGCATTGCGTTGCGGGCCACGGCCTCCTATCGTAAACCCCGGAGGTGAATCATGAAATATCTGCACACGATGGTCCGCGTTTCGGACCTGGACAAGTCCCTGGATTTCTACTGCAACAAGCTGGGGCTCGCGGAGCTTCATCGGAAGGACGTGCCGCAGGGGCGATTCACGCTGGTGTTCCTGGCGGCCCCCGGCGACGAGGATGCCCAGGTTGAACTGACCTACAACTGGGACCCTGAGGATTATGACGGCGGTCGCAATTTCGGCCACCTGGCATACGCGGTGGATGATATCTACGAAGCCTGTCAGCGACTGATGGATGGTGGCGTCACCATCAACCGGCCGCCGCGGGATGGCCACATGGCTTTCGTCCGGTCGCCCGACGGGATATCCATTGAACTGCTCCAGCGCGGTGAGGCGCTGCCACCGAAGGAACCCTGGGCGTCAATGGACAATACCGGGAGCTGGTGACGGGGGCGCAATGCCATGACTCACGACGAGGAGGTTCTCGACTCGCTGCGCAGGATCGGTGAAGCGCAGGAAAAGCTGCTGGAAGGCCAGCAGCAGGCGCTGAAGCTCCAGCGCGAACAACTGGATCTGGCACGCACGCAGTTCGAGCGGGCGGAAAAAATCAACGACCGCGCCGAGAAGATCCAGGAGACCAGCGCGAACCTGATGGCGGGTGCGCGCAAGTCGATGGTGGTCATCCTGCCGGTAATTTTCTTCCTGCTGGTCTACCTTACCTGGCTTATTTTCCGCTGAGACACCTGCAAACCGGGAACACTCGGAAGCACCCATCCGGTACAAAATCTCTCTGCTCGCGACTGCCATCAGGGGGCTTCGATCGCAGGGGGGCAGGGTACCTCCTCGCCGGACACGCTCGAGACATCCATGTGCGCTATGAGCCTGTTCCCGACAGGCTAATGTCCGTCAAGGGGGTACCCTGGCCCCCTGCTGACTACCTGTGGCGCGAGCCCGGTTGTGAGTACTCCCCGCAAGGTTTTTTCTTCATTTGCTGGAAGTGTAGAGACCGGACCGGGTAGTGCCTTTCGGGACATTAAATCGTCGGGAACGATTTAATAGCGCACATGGATGTCTCGAGCGTGTCCCGAAAGGCACTACCCGGTCCGGTCGCCTCGTAGGCAATCGCCCGCAGAGCGGGTTTACGCCCTTTGGGAGCTCCTAAAGGAGGAAGATGGTGGCGAGCAGGCCGGTCGCGGTCATGGTGATCGTGTACGGCAAGGCCAACAACACCATCCGGCCGTAGCTGAGACGGATTAACGGCGCCAGCGCCGACGTCAACAGGAACAGGAAGGCCGCCTGGCCGTTCGGCGTCGCCACCGAGGGAATGTTCGTACCAGTGTTGATGGCCACGGTCAGGTGATTGAAATGCTCGCGCGTGATGCCGCCCGCATCGAGTGCCGCGTACACCTCGTTGATGTATACCGTCGCAACGAAAACGTTGTCGGAAATGGCCGACAACAGGCCGTTGGCGACGAAGAACACGGGCACCTGCGCATGCTGGTCCAGCGTGAACACGAAATCGATGACCGGTTGGAACAGGTGCTGGTCGTGGATGACGCCGACAATGGCGAAGAACACCACCAGCAGGGCGGTGAACGGCAGTGCCTCGGAGAAGGCGTGGCCCAGCTGGTGTTCCTCCACGATCCCTGTCATTGCGGTGGCCAGCACGATCACCGTCAGGCCGATCAGGCCCACTTCCGCCAGGTGGAAGGCGAGCGCCACGATCAGGAACACCGCCACCAGGGCCTGCATGATCAGCGCCGCGCGCTGGCTTTGCGTGCGCTTCTCGTCTTCTATCTGGTCGTAGCGCTCAAGGATATGCCGGGCCGCCAGGGGCATCTCCGCCCCGTAGCCGAGGATGCGGAACTTCTCCACGGCGATGCAGGTCAGCAGTCCCACGACGAGCACCGGTATGCTCACCGGCGCCATGCGCACGAAGAATTCGCCGAAGTGCCAACCTGCAATTTCGCCGATCAGGAGGTTCTGGGGTTCGCCAACGAGGGTGCAAACGCCGCCCAGCGCGGTGCCGACGGCGCCGTGCATCATCAGGTTGCGCAGGAACGCCCTGAACAGTTCCAGGTCGTCTTTGGTTTCGGTGCCGATGCCCGTGTCGTCGGCATGGTCGTGGTCGTCATCGAATCCCTTGCCGGATGTCACCTTGTGGTATACCGCGTAAAGTCCCGCCGCGACGGTGATGATAACCGCCGTCACGGTGAGTGCGTCGAGGAACGCCGAGAGCACGGCCGCGACCAGCGAAAACATCAGTGAGAGCAGTACCTTCGAACGCACCCGGATCAGGATCTTCGTGAAGATGTACAGTAGGAGGTCCTTCAGGAAAAAGATGCCCGCAACCATGAAGATCAGCAGCAGGATCACCGCGAAGTTGTTTTCGGATTCGTGGTAGACGGTCGCTGGGCTCGTCATGCCGAGCAGGACCGCTTCCAGGGCCAGCATTCCACCGGGTTGCAGCGGGTAGCACTTCAGCGCCATGGCGAGGCAGAAAATGAATTCGGCGACCAGCAACCAACCGGCCAGAAATGGTCCGAAGACGGCGAGTACCAGCGGGTTGACCAGAAGGAAAGCGACGATGGTCAGCTTGTACCAACCGGCCGCGTTGCCCAGGAAGTTGTCGAGGATCGACTGTGCGATGGTTCTTTGCATTGGCATGGTCTCGGGCAGTCGTTCGGGATAGCAGGCAATTCTATAGGCATCCCCCACACATTGCACCAGCGGCCGGCGGCGCGCCGCGCCGGGCTTCGATGCAGGCGGTCGCACACCGGCCGGGTGGGGGCTGTGCGCTTTGCGTTTGCAAATTGATTCCGATACCATATATCTCTTTATCATGATTGAAAGATGTATTGATCCCTGTCGGGCCTTGCCCGGTGCCGGAGGAACTGAATAATGGGTAGTTATCTGTTTACGTCGGAGTCGGTCTCCGAAGGACATCCGGACAAGGTCGCGGACCAGATTTCGGATGCGGTGCTCGACGCGATACTGAGCGAGGATCCGGCAGCGCACGTCGCCTGTGAGACCTTTGTCAAGACCGGTGTCGCCATCGTCGGCGGCGAGATCACCACGAGCGCCTGGGTGGACCTGGAAGAGCTGATCCGCGGTGTCATCGTGGAGATTGGCTACGATTCTTCCGAGGTGGGCTACGACGGCCATACCTGCGCGGTGATGAATATCATCGGCAAGCAGTCCCCCGACATCAACCAAGGTGTATCGCGGGAACGGCCCGAGGACCAGGGCGCCGGTGACCAGGGCCTGATGTTCGGTTACGCCACCAATGAGACGGACGTTCTCATGCCGGCGCCGATTCACTATGCTCACGAACTGATCAAGCGCCAGAGCCTGGTGCGCCGCACTACGGATGACGGCATGCGCCACCTGCGTCCGGACGGCAAGAGCCAGGTCACGTTCCGTTACGAGGACGGGCGCCCGGTGGGTATCGACGCGGTCGTGCTGTCCACGCAGCACAGCAAGGAGTCAAGCCAGGAAGACCTGCGTGAACTGGTGATGGAAGAGATCATCAAGCCGGTGTTGCCGGGGGAATGGCTCAACGGCAGCACCAAGTACCACATCAACCCGACCGGCCGTTTCGAAATCGGCGGTCCGGTTGGCGACGCCGGGCTCACGGGCCGCAAGATCATCGTCGACACTTACGGCGGCATGGCGCGCCATGGTGGTGGCGCGTTCTCCGGTAAGGACCCCTCCAAGGTGGACCGTTCGGCCGCCTACGCGTGCCGCTACGTGGCGAAGAACCTCGTCGCGGCGGGGCTCGCCGATCGCATCGAGATCCAGGTCTCCTACGCGATCGGCGTCGCGGAGCCGACGTCCGTCAGCGTCGACACGTTTGGAACCGAGCGCATCCCGATCAAGAAAATCGAGCAGATCGTCCGGCAGGAATTCGACCTGAGGCCGTACGCGATCATTCGCATGCTGGACCTGATCCGGCCGATCTACCGGCCGTTGGCCGCATACGGACACATGGGCCGCGAAGACCTGGACGTGAGCTGGGAGGCCCTGGACCGAGTGGAGCACATCCGCTCGGCCGCCGGACTCTGACCCGGATATCGCACCGGGATCATCAACCGCGATTCCGAGGAGCGCTGCGACCCCGCCCGCACGCGGGGCCAGGCTCGGCAATCGCGTAAGACAGACAACTGCGCTCGCCTTGATACTCGGAGGATAGGCAGTGAATGCTGTGATTGAACAATTGGAAAAGCACGATTACTACGTCAAGGACATTTCCCTCGCCGAATTCGGGCGCAGGGAGATTGCGATCGCCGAGACCGAGATGCCCGGGCTGATGGCCTTGCGGGAGACCTACCGCGACGAACAGCCGCTGAAGGGTACTCGTATCGCCGGCAGCCTGCACATGACCATCCAGACCGCGATGTTGATCGAGACGCTCACCGCGCTGGGCGCCGAGGTGCGATGGGCTTCCTGCAACATCTACTCGACGCAGGACCATGCAGCGGCCGCCATCGCGGCGGGTGGTACGCCGGTGTTCGCCTACAAGGGCGAGACGCTCGACGAATACTGGGAATTCACGCACCGGATCTTCGACTGGGGCAGCGATGACCAGGACGAGAGTTTCGCCAACATGATCCTCGACGACGGCGGTGACGCAACCCTGCTGCTCTACCTTGGCGCACGCGCCGAGAAGGACCCGTCGCTGCTGGAACACCCGAAGAGCGAGGAGGAGATCGCGCTGTTCAATGCCATTCGCAAGCGGCTGGACACGCGTCCGGGCTGGTATGGCAAGGCGTTGTCGAAGATTCGTGGTGTGACGGAAGAGACGACGACGGGTGTGAAGCGCCTGTACCGGATGGCGCGTGACGGCGAACTGCCGTTCCCCGCCATCAACGTGAACGACTCGGTGACCAAGTCGAAATTCGACAATCTCTACGGTTGTCGCGAATCTCTGGTGGACGGCATCAAGCGCGCGACCGACGTAATGATTGCCGGCAAGATCGCGGTGGTGGCCGGTTACGGCGACGTGGGTAAAGGCTGCGCGCAGTCTCTGAAGGGCCTGGGCGCCACGGTCTGGATCACCGAAATCGACCCGATCTGCGCCCTGCAGGCGGCGATGGAGGGCTTTCGGGTGGTCACCATGGAGCAGGCGGTGGACAAGGCGGACATTTTCGTCACGGCAACCGGCAACTACCACGTGATCACGCATGATCACATGGCGGCGATGAAGCACCAGGCCATCGTCTGCAACATCGGTCACTTCGATAACGAGATCGACGTGGCCAGTCTCAAGAAGTACCAGTGGGAAAGCATCAAGCCGCAGGTCGACCACGTGATCTTTCCCGACGACAAGCGGATCATCCTGCTGGCGGAGGGTCGCCTCGTGAACCTGGGTTGCGCCACCGGCCATCCCAGCTTCGTGATGTCGAATTCCTTTACCAACCAGGTGCTGGCCCAGATCGAACTGTGGAACCACGGCGACCGCTACGAGAACCAGGTGTATGTGCTTCCCAAGCACCTCGACGAAAAGGTCGCCCGTTTGCATCTCGACCGAATCGGGGCCCATCTGACCGAGTTGACAGAGGAGCAGGCAGGCTACATTGGCGTCGAAAGGCAGGGTCCGTACAAACCGGACCACTACCGGTACTGAGCGCCGCGGCGGCAGGTGCGGGAGACGGCGAATCGCCGCCTCCCGTGCCCGTCGAGCGCGGCCCGGCGGGAAGCCCCTTGGCCAGACCATCCATATCTTTCGAGTTCTTTCCACCGCGCACGGCCGAGCAGAAACTCGTGCTCGAATCCACGTGGCAGAAACTCGCGCCGCTCAGGCCGGAGTATTTGTCCGTGACTTTCGGCGCCGGCGGCTCCACCCTGGAGGCCACGCGCGAGACGGTCGAGGAACTGGCGGCCTCGACGCACGTGCCGGTGGCGCCGCACATCTCCTGCATGGCGCAAAGCGAGCCCATGCTGCGCGGCATCCTCGACGCTTACAGGGGGATCGGCGTCGATCGCCTGGTCGTGTTGCGGGGCGACCGCCCCGAGGGCCTCTCCGGGCCCGGGCCGTTCCAGTTCGCGAATGAACTGGTCGCCTGGATTCGCGGTGAATTCGGCGCCGCGTTCCGTATCGAAGTCGCCTGCTACCCGGAATTCCATCCCGAGTCCGCTTCACCGGAGTCCGAGTTATTCCACTTCCGGCAGAAAGTGGAGGCCGGCGCGGACGGGGCAGTGACGCAGTACTTCTACAACGCCGACGCTTACTTCCGCTTCGTCGACGAAGCCCGGGCGCTCGGCATCGAAATCCCGATCACGCCCGGCATCATGCCGATCACCAATTACCGCCAGCTTTCACGCTTCTCCGACATGTGCGGGGCCGAGATACCCCAGTGGATCCGGCGCCGTTTGGAAGGCTTCGGCGACGACGGGGCGTCAATCCGCGCCTTCGGACTGGACGTCGTCTCCGCGCTGTGTGAGCGCCTCCTTGAAGGTGGCGCTCCCGGCTTGCACATCTACACACTGAACCGGGCCAATGCCAGTTTCCAGCTCTGGCAGCGTTTGAACCGCCTTCACGGAATTCACAGCTAGGAGGTCTTTTCTTCGACGAACGGGCGCGGACGGACCCAGTACCAACTCGCCACGACGAGGGCCCCGAACACCGTATAGCAGAGAACGAATACCCACTGCGGCGCCCGGTAATACAGGATCGCCTGCAGCCAGTGCCCGATGAACGTACCGGGGTAGACCGCATCGCCCGACTTCTCACGCAGTGCCATCTCCCAGGTCGTCAGAGGGCACACCGTGCCCAGCCACGATTGAATCACGACCACGGCGATACAGGCGAGATGCGCGGAGCGAAACCATGGATTGCGCACCCAGGACCAGGATCGGGTCTTGCCCGCCAGGATGAAGACGAGGCCCAGGACGACGAATGCCACAAACAGCGCATGCGCGACCAGGATGAGATCGGCGCCGATGAGATAGATCACGTCCTGCTCCATGACTTCCACCTCTTCGGAGAGGCGTGAAGGCGCCCTTTCGTCAAAATCCGTCCGCTTTGGTTAGGGGCCTGCAACGTCCTGCGAGGCACCGGCTGGATTACCCATTTGGCTGGATCAGACAAAAGCCGTTTCCGAAAGGATCCGCACACGTAACCCATGAACCATGCTTGTTCTCCAGTACGTCGGACTCGGCAACTGCGCCGGCGGCAAGTACCCGCTCGAGCGAGGCGTGGATGTCCGAAGTCCGAAAATCGAGATGGACGGGCGTCCAGTGACGTCGATACCGACGGATGTCCCCGCTGGAAGGAGACGGTCGGGATCCCTCCTCTTTTTCCAGGAGGCAGATACGCAGGTTGTCGGTGGCGAGGACAACGACATCAGGCACCGGGGACGCCTCATCTGACAGACCGAACGCCGCCACATAGAATGCCCGCGCTTTCCCCAAGTCCGGGACGTCTATGCAGATTTCGACGGTGGTAGCCATGGGCGTCTCCTGAGGATGTAGCGAAAAAGACTCTCGGGTACGTGACCAGACTGAAACTGTGTGATTCTGCCAATTATAATAGGCAATTTCAGCGGGCTTGAATGTGCCTGGCTTGCCAATCCACTGACCCCACCGCCGAACCTGCCGGCTATTTTCGAGTTGCCTGCACGACGCTGACGATCAGCGGGGCCATCAGCGCCAGGCCGAGCACCACCAGGAACTGCCAGATTCGGTCGAGGACCGGCAGCCCGATGTCGACCTCCAGCATTCCCAACAGGCCGAGCACCAGGATAGCGATGCCCAGCCCGTCCAGCGCGACCAGCCACCAGGGCAGCCGGAACGGTTTACTCATCGCCGAAAATCGCCACGTAAAGCTTGCCATCGGTACCGATGCTGGCCCGGTACATGCCCGTCGTGTTGAACGTCAGGCTGACGTGACCTTGGGGATCCAGGGCAATGATTCCTCCATCGCCGCCCATGCGGACCAGTTCGTCCTTGATGACCTGGTCGGCCGCTTCCTGCAGGCTGGCGCCGGTGTACTGCACGCGGGCACAGATATCCCGGGCCACCGTGGCGCGGATGAAATACTCTCCGTGTCCCGTGGCGCTAACGGCGCAGGAACGATTGTCGGCGTAGGTCCCGGCGCCAATGATCGGCGAGTCGCCCACGCGGCCCCAGCGCTTGTTGGTCATGCCGCCCGTTGAGGTGGCGGCTGCGAGGTTTCCGGACGCGTCCAGCGCGACGGCGCCCACGGTGGAAAACAGTTCGTCCGGCGTTTCCGAAAGGTAGGCGCCCTGCGCACCGGAAGCCGCCCGGGCCTTCTGCAGTTGCTGCCAGCGGTACTCGGTGAAAAACCAGTCGTCGTCCTTGAACTCGATGCCGTGTTCGCGTCCGAACTGCTCTGCCCCGGCACCCATCAGCATCACGTGAACGGAATCGGTCATGACCTTTCGCGCCAGCAGGACCGGGTGCCGCACGTTGTGCACCGCCGCAACCGCGCCGGCCGAAAGATCGGCCCCACTCATGATGGAGGCGTCCAGCTCGTTCTTGCCCTCGGCGTTGAAGACGGCCCCGCGCCCCGCGTTGAAGTATGGCGAGTCCTCCAGCAGGGTTATGGCCTGGGTGATTGCGTCCAGGCTCGTGCCGCCCGCCGCCAGCACTTCGTGTCCGGCGCGAACGGCGGCCTCCAGCGTTTGGCGAATCTCCCGTTCCCTGGATTCCGTGAGCTCTTCGCGTGTAATCGTGCCCGAGCCGGCATGGATCGCGATCGCGACGGGCGCCTTGTCTTGCGCTTCCTGGTCTTCCGCTGCCTGGGTCATTCCGGTGATTCCCGTGAACGCGAGGGCCAGCAACAGCCCCCTTGCAATTCCTCTCATATTGATCACTCCTCGCTGTTGGCCGTGTATCCGAGCTTCCCCAGCCAGTAGAGCCCGCTATAGATCTTGGGGTCCAGCGACTTGCCCGCCGCCAGGTGCCGGTCCAGCAACCCGTCGGCATCTTCGAGGGACACGATCACGACTTCGATTTCCTCGCTGTCGTCGCCGCCTCCCGGCCCCACGCGTTCGCAGTCGTGGGCCAGAATGAAAGCCAGGTTCTCGTCGCTCATTCCCGCGCTGCTGGGGCATTCCATCAACAGCTTCATGCCGCCTGGCCGGTAACCTGTCTCCTCTTCCAGTTCGCGCCGTGCTGCTTCGAGCAGCGGTTCATCGGGATCGTTTAGGTCCCCCACCAGGCCCGCGGGCAGTTCGAGCACCCGGGTGCCTACCGGCTTGCGGAATTGCTCGACAAGCAGCAGCTCACGTTCTTTCGTCACCGCAACCAGAACCACTACTGCGCTGGCATTGCTGCGGTGCGCGTATTCCCACCCATCCCGCTCGAGCAGGCTGAGGTAGCGTCCCCGGTAATGGGTAAGGTCTGAGCTCACGGGACCGTCAAGTCTCTGAGTCTGTTAACATGGATCGATTGTATCCGGACCGGACGAGCGATGACCATAACATGTCTCTCCGGAACCAAACGGACGTTTGCCGTTCAAACCGGATCGCGACCGATATTTCGCAGGATTCAGGGATACTCACTATGTTTTCACTTTCACGGACCGGTGCTGTGCTGGCGCTGACCTTTACGATGATCGCCATTTCAGCGCAGGCTGAACCCAACGGGCCCGCCAACAAGCCGGAGGCGGCGTCCGTTGCGTCCCCCGCTACGGATCAGCAGGGACGCCAAGTGCCGCCGCCAAGGAAGCCGGAAGATGCTGCTGAACTGGAGGCGCAGTCGAACCAGGCGTACGAGGAAGGGAATTTCCTCCGGTATTACATCGCCAACAAGAAACTGCACAACCAGCGCCCGTTCGTGGCCGAGTACATGATCAACCTGGTGCGAGCCTGCGCCAGGCTCGACAAGTTGAGCACGGCGTACCATTACATGCTGCAGATGCAGCAGCAGGGTCTGTCCTATGACTTCAACCAGTTCGAGGACACCGCGAACATCCGTGGTACCGAGGCTTACGATTACATCAACAAGCTGATGGTCGAGGCCGGCGAACCTGCCGGTGACGGCGAGGTCGAATTCACCCTCGAAGGGAAACCGTCCGACTACAGCGCCATAGCCTGGGACTCGAACCACGGGCGGCTGCTGGCCGGCACCGAGGCGGCGGGAAAGCTGATCGCGGTGGGACAGGACGGGGAAACGACGGTGCTGCTGCAGGCGGACGAGAACAACGGGCTGTGGTCGATCAAGGGCCTGGCGGTCGATGCGCCGCGCAACCGCCTGTGGATCTCCAGCTCCGCCACTCCGGAATTCACTGACTACAGTCCCGCGTACCGGAACCGGAATGCCCTGTACGAATTCGACCTCGACACGATGCGGCAGGTCGCCCGGTTCAACCTGCCCGACGACGGCGCCGACCATGACCTGGGCAGCGTGGCTGTCACCGGGAACGGCACCGTATTCGTGATCGACGAAAAGGCCCCCATCGTCTATGTCAAGACCGGCAGCGGCGACTCGCTCGAACCGTTCGTTACCAACCCGGCGCTGGTGTCCCTGAGTGACATTGCCGTGACTCCGGACGATAGTCGCCTGTACGTTGCGGACCGCGTGAAAGGCGTGTTCGTCGTCGATCCCATCGAGGAACAGTCCGCGATGCTGAGCGGGCCCGAAAACCTGAACCTGGGCGGCATCACCGGGATCGAGTACCAGGACGGTAATCTGTACCTCGTGCAGGGAGAGTTCTCGCCCCAGCGCCTGATGCGTCTGGAACTCGATGACGGAGGCTACGTCGCCAAGAGCGTGAGCCCCATGGCCATCGCGCTGCCGCCGTTCGACGGACCCGGGCCTTCAACCCTGGCGGACGGGGTGCTCTACTACCTCGCCAACGCGGAAAGCGGCCGCCCGGAAGGGCCGGGCCAGGTCATGCGCACTGCGCTTGACGCGGGGAGCCGGATCGAAGCGCCGGAAGTCCGGGAGATCCTCAAGCAAGCCAAGGAAAAGCAGGCTCATTGATGTGGCATAATGCGGCGGCATGAGCCTGCCGCCCGTCTACCTCGTCGACGCCAGCGTCTATTTGTTCCGCGCGTGGTATTCCATGCCGGACGAATTCGTTAACGCAGCGGGCGAACCGACCAATGCCGTGTACGGCTTTTCCGGTTTTCTGTGCAGCTTGTTGGAGCAGACCTCGGCGCAGCACGTGGCCGTCGCGTTCGACGAATCGCTCACCACGAGCTACCGCAACGAGATTTACCCGGAGTACAAGGCCAACAGGGACCCTGCGCCCGAGGAACTCAAGCGCCAGTTCGGCTGGGCGCGGGCGGTCGCAGAACTCATGGGCCTGAAGTGCTTCGCGGATCCCAGGTTCGAGGCGGACGATCTCATCGGCACGCTGGCCGGCTACTGGCGCGCCCGCGGTCACCCGATCTGCGTCGTGACGGCCGACAAGGATCTTGCCCAGGTGATCCGGGAAGGCGACCACTGGTGGGACTTCTCACGCAACCAGAAACTGAACTCGGCGCAACTGACGGCAAAGTTCGGCGTGGCGCCGGAGCAGATGGCGGACTACCTGGCGCTGACCGGCGATCCGGTAGACAACATTCCCGGCGTACCCGGGGTGGGGCCCAAGACCGCGGCGGCGCTGCTCGCGCATTTCGGCAGCCTGGATGCTCTTTTCGAACGCCTTCACGAGGTGCCGCACCTGAAGTTCCGTGGCGCGCGCACGATCGGGCCAAAACTGTCCGATCATCGCGAAACCGTGGATTTGGCGAAGCGCCTGACGCTCATCGAAACCTCGGTGGAGTCCGCCCTCAACGCCCCGGAACTGGCTCGTGGCGTCGCGGACGCGGCGGGCATCAATCGCCTTTTCGACGAACTTTCCTTCGGCGGCATGTTACGGCAGCGGTGTATCCGCGCCTGAGCCGGCACACTTTCCGGGCGTCCCAATTCAGGTCAGCAGGGGCCGGCCTTTCGTGACTCGTTGGCGAAGCGGGCTGTTGCGCGGAAAGTGCGAAAGCAGAAATTCCATCTGGTCCGCCAGGATCCGACGGCCCTGCAGGTAGACGTATTCCGCATGCGTCGGCTTGAAGGGAATTGCCAGCAGCTGCAGCCCCGCCTGTTCCGGTGTGCGCCCGGCCTTATGGTTGTTGCAGCGCTTGCAGGCCGTCACCACGTTGGTCCAGGAATCCGCGCCGCCCTGGCTCAGCGGCTTGACATGGTCGCGGGACAGCAGCGCATTGGGAAACCGCTCGCCGCAGTACAGGCATAGCGACTGGTCACGGCGGAACAGGGCCTTGTTGCTGAGTGGCGGCGTATAGGCATCGGAGAACAGGTGCGTGTGCGGATGCTGGCCGTGGCTGGCGATGATTGCGTCGACGTCCACGAAACTGCGGATTCCGGTCATTGCATTCACGCCGCCATGAATGCGGTAGATGGTGCTCCCCAGCGAATAGCTGACCTGGCCCAGCGCAATCAGGCGCACCGCTTCCTGATAGCCGACCCATTCCAGCGGCATGCCGCTGACGTCTGTTCTCAGTACCTGCTGTTCGAGCCCTGTTTCCATCCCGGTCCGGGTCAAGCGTGCGTGCCCTGCCAGGCACAATATATTGTGTCGCTGTTACTGTTTCATGGCTATATATCCGGTTTTCGTGTAAATGGCAAGCCGGTGTGGCGAAAGTGGGACGGCGGGGGCATAGGCCCGCCGCGTGGGTTAAGGTTTGTTCGTGCCGGAGAACCTTCGCCGCGCGCGCCGGTCGAAAGGGCGTCGCATGAACCCAATCAGAAAAGGAGTTGCCGTGTCTTACCCCGCGAAGTTCATCCCGGGCCTGCTTGCCGTGCTGTGCCTGACTTTGGTGGCCCCGCCGGCAAACGCCAGCCTGCCAGTGGCCGTCGGTGGACAGGAATTGCCCTCGCTGGCACCCATCCTCGAACGTGTAACACCGTCCGTGGTCAACGTCTACACGCAGACCCGGGTGCGCGTGCGCAGCCCCCTGATGGACGATCCGTTCTTCAGGCGCTTCTTCAACATCCCGGACGTGCCCAGGGAGCGGATTTCGCAGAGCCTCGGATCGGGCGTCATTGTGGACGCATCCAAGGGTTACGTGCTGACCAATAACCACGTGATCGACGGAGCGGACGACATTTCGGTCACCCTGTCTGACGGACGCAACTTCGAAGCCGAGGTCATCGGCACGGATCCCGACACCGATCTGGCGATGATCCGCATTCCGGCCAAGGATCTGGAAGCGCTGCCGCTGGCTGATTCCAACGAGTTGAGGGTGGGCGATTTCGTGGTCGCGGTGGGTAACCCCTTCGGGCTCGGCCAGACCGTGACTTCGGGCATTGTCAGCGCCCTGGGGCGCACCGGTTTCCGGGGGCTCGAATTCCAGAACTTCATTCAGACCGATGCATCCATCAACCCGGGCAACTCGGGCGGCGCCCTGATCAACCTGAGAGGCGAACTGGTCGGCATCAACAGCGCAATCTTCACTCCAAGCGGCGGCAATGTTGGCATCGGCTTTGCCATTCCCTCGACGATGGCCCGCTACGTGATGGACCAACTGGCCCGATTCGGAGAGGTTCGCCGGGGTACGTTGGGCATTTTCGTACAGGACCTCACCAGCGATCTCGCCGGGGCCTTCGGCATCGAGAAGGGCCACGGCGCCCTGGTGTCCGAAATCGACCACGGCTCTGCCGCGGAATCAGCGGGGCTGGTCGCGGGCGACGTGATAACGGCCATAGATGGTCATCCCGTTGCCAGTGCACAGGAGTTCCATAATTACGAGGGCCAGTTCCCGATCGGCGATGAAGTCGAACTCGATTTCGTCCGCAACAAGTCGATCAGGCACGCCAAGGTCGCGGTTCAGGAGCTTCGGGTGTTGCAAGGCGGACGGCTCGACCCGCGGCTCACCGGCGCCCGTTTCGAGGAGTTGCCACCCGCCCGGCAGTCGGAAGGTAACAATGGCGTGGTGGTGTCCAAGCTCGAGCCCGACAGTCCACTCGCACGCGCCGGGTTGCGCCAGGGCGATGTGATCACCGGTTCCAACCGGATGCGGGTTCGCGGGCTCCAGGAATTCCGCGAAGTGATCGGTTCGGTTGGCGGACCGCTGATCCTGCAGATCCGGCGCGACGGCAGGGACTACGTGGCGAGGATCGATTGATCTAGAATGACACCCGTGTGCAACGTTGATCGGGTGACAGATCATGAGGTATGTCTCTACCGCGGATAAAGCGCCCGGATTGAGGGCGATCCCGTTGAGGCCCCTTGATGAAGGGGCGTTGGAAGACTGGAAGAGGGCCGTGTCGGAAAAGGCCCGCAAATGGGTCGATGCCGCCGGTTTCAGGGCGAAACCCGGCCAGTACTGCGCCGTGCCCGATGCCGAAGGGGATGTCGAGTGTTATCTGTTCGGCCGGGACCCGAAGGGATGGCTCTACCAGCTTGCCCCGCTGGTATCCGCCTTGCCGGAAGGTCTCTACCGCCTGGATTGCGACTGGAGCCGCGAGCAGAGGCTACAGGCCGCGCTTGGCTGGGGACTGGCGTCGTACCGGTTCGAGCGCTACAAGTCGGGCAAGGACCAGCGGCCGGATTTGCTGCTGGACGAAGATGTGGACCACGAGACCCGGGAATTGTGCGACGCCCAGTGCCTCGTCCGGGATCTGGTGAATACACCCACCGAACACATGGGCCCGGGTGACCTGGCGAACGCGGTGATGCGTGAGGCCGATGCGCTGGGGGCCGAAGCCAGTGTGATTCGGGGCGACGATCTCCTGACGCGGAATTTTCCTGCCATCCATGCCGTCGGACGGGCATCGGCCCGCCCGCCGCGGCTGATCGAACTGTCCTGGGGCGACGAGGACGTGCCGCTGCTGGCTCTCGTCGGCAAGGGGGTCTGCTTTGATACCGGGGGGCTCGACCTCAAGACCTCTTCGGGCATGGCGTTGATGAAGAAAGACATGGGGGGCGCCGCGCACGCATTGGCATTGGCCCGGCTTGTGGCGCGGCATCGCCTTCCGGTGCGACTTCTGCTGCTGATTCCGGCCGTCGAGAACGCGGTTTCAGGCAACGCGTACCGGCCCGGTGACGTGATCTCAACGCGCAAGGGCCTCACCGTCGAGATCGGCAATACCGACGCCGAGGGGCGGGTGATCCTCTCCGACGCTCTGGCCTATGCCTGCGAGCACGACCCTGATTTAGTCATCGATTTCGCGACGCTCACGGGCGCTGCCCGGGTGGCGTTGGGCGCTGACCTGCCGCCCGTCTTCAGCAACCAGGAGGCCATCGCCCGGGCCATCCAGGCCGCGGGTGACGAGATTGAGGATCCCCTCTGGACCATGCCGCTGTACCAGCCGTACCGCAAGCTGATCGAGAGCGCTCTGGCGGACCTGAACAACAACGCCAAGAGTTCCTATGGCGGCTGCATCACGGCCGCGTTATTCCTGGAGTCATTCGTCGGGGCCGGAACGCCGTGGGTGCACATCGACACCTTCGCCTGGAACGAGGCAAACCGGCCCGGTCGCCCGATGGGAGGCGAAGCCCTGGGACTCAGAGCCGTGTTCCGCTACCTCGAGCAACGGTACGGTTGATCGCCCCGGTTCGGGCGGCGCGCGAGGCCGATTCCGGATTGGCCAGGGGGTCAGCCGCAAGGTGCCGCGGTGGAGTCCCGCACGACCAGGCGATGGGGTACGACCTCGGTGCCCTGGCTGCTGCCCCGGCCCTGTTCGATCTCCGCGAGTAGCCGGAGCACCACGCGCTCGCCGATTTCCCTCGCGGGTTGTCTGATGGTGGTCAGCGGAGGGTCGAGCGCCTGTGCGTAACGGATGTCGTCGAATCCGACGACCGAGACGTCCCCCGGAATGGCCAGCTCCGCAGAATTCAGGGCCTGATAACAGCCCATGGCCATTTCGTCGGTGGCGCAGAATATCGCGGTCGGCCGTTGTGGGTAGGCTAGAAGACTGCGCGTGGCCGCCGCGGCGCCGGGCAGCGTGAGCTCGCCGTCGACCAGCCAATCGTCCCGGACGATCAGGCCGCTGTCCGACATCGCGGCTTTGAACCCGAGTTCCCGGTCACGGGTCAGCAGGGTCTGGTGCGGCCCGCGGATGAAAGCGATTCGCCGGTGTCCCAGCGAAATCAGGTAATTGGTCGCTTCGCGCGCTGCCTCGACGTTGTCAATGTGTACGCTGGGGAAACCGGTCAGTTCGGTGGAGACCTTTTCGAAACCGATTACGATGGGCAGGGCGCGGTGGCTGCGCGCCGATAGAACCTCCGTTCCAAACGGGGAAAGGCTGGCCAGCAGAACGATGCCGTCCGCCTGTCGCGAAACGACCATCGTGCCCACTTCGTCCGCCGTCATGGTATTGAACTGCGTCTCGCTGATCAGCAGCGAATATCCCCGGGAGGCGGCGACGGACCGGATGCCTTGCATCACCTCGGTGAAAAAGGGATCGCCGACCGAAGGCAGTACGACCATGATGACTTGCGTCTTGCCGCGCCGGAAGCTCTGGGCCAGCGTATTCGGCGAATATCCGGTTCTGCGAATGGCGTCCGCCACCCTGGCCCGTGTCTGCTCGCGCACCCGCTCAGGATCGTTGAGGCACCGGGAAACGGTGGCGATCGAGACGCCCGCGAGGCGGGCGACATCCTTGATGGAAACCTGGCTCACGACGATGCGCGTTCCATGGCGGGCTTTCCGGTGAACATGGGCGTTTCCACTTGTCCGCTCAAAGTGCGGTTAAAGCCATGCGAGGGGCGGCCGTATCCGCGGCAGGTTCGACATTTTCGGCGAACCGGGTAGAATGTAAACGTTTACAAAATTATAAGACAACAACAGAGTTGCAATGAAGACCGTCGTCGGAATCGACTTGGGAACCCAGTCGCTCAAGGTCGTATTTTACGATTACAAGGCGAAGCGGGTGGTCGCATCGGCCAGCGCGCCGCTGGACCTGTATCAGGATGATCACGGCGTCGCCGAGCAGCAGGCCCGGTGGTGGCTCGATGCTTTGCACGGGGCGTTGGGGCGTATCGCTCCCGACGTCCGGGCCAGCGCGGTCGCGCTGGCGGTTTCCGGGCAGCAGCATGGCTTCGTGCCCCTGTCGAAGGAAGGTAAGGTGCTGGCCCCCGTCAAGCTCTGGTGCGATACCTCCACGGATGTCGAATGCCGGGAAATCATGCGGGCCTTCGGCGGCCCGGAGCGATGCCTGAGCGAAGTGGGCAACCTGATCCTGCCCGGCTACACCGCGTCCAAGGTGCTCTGGTTGCGCAAGGCCCACCCGGACATCTACGAGCAGCTCGACTGTATCCTGCTGCCCCACGACTTTCTCAATTTCCACCTCACGGGCGAACGCTGCATGGAGGCGGGCGACGCATCCGGCACGGGATTTCTGGACATTCGACGCCGCGAATGGTCCCGCGGCATGCTCGATGCGATCGATCCGGAACGGGACCTCCTTGGATGCCTCCCTCCGCTGCATACCGGTGCCCGCATGATCGGCCGTCTCCGGCCCGAAGCCGCTCGGCAAACCGGCCTTCCAGAGGGTCTGCCGGTGGCTACCGGTGGTGGCGACAACATGATGGGCGCCATCGGCACCGGCAACGTGGCGCCGGGCCACGTCACCATGAGCCTGGGCACGTCCGGCACGGTCTACGCGTCCGCGGAGCAACCGGTGATCGACCCGGCGGGCGAAATCGCCGCCTTCTGCTCCTCCACCGGAGGCTGGCTACCGCTGATGTGCACGATGAACTGCACGGTCACTACGGAGTTGGTGCGTCGCCTCCTGGATTCGGACCTCGACGCGTTCGAATCGCATATCGGCGCCGCTCCCCGGGGTTCGGAAGGCGTTGTCACGCTGCCGTTTTTCAACGGCGAGCGCACGCCCAACCTGCCACGCGCCAAGGCGTGCGTGATGGGCCTGGACAGCCGCAACACGCGCCCGGAGAACCTGCTGCGTTCAGCCGTGGAGGGCGCCACGTTCGCCTTGCGTTACGGACTCGGGCGGTTGCGCGAGCTGGGCGTGGAGGCCTCCGGAATCACACTGACCGGGGGCGGCGGCGGCAGCGCGACCTGGCGCCAGATCGTCGCCGATATCTGTGGCGCGCCGGTGACGATACTGCAGCAGGACGAGGGCGCTTCCTTCGGGGCCGCACTCCAGGCGTTGTGGACGCTGGAGGGCGGTGATCCCGGCGACCTCTCAACACTGGTGGCGCGGCATCTCCAACGCGACGAGCCGCTGTGCTGCGAGCCGAGCGCGCCTGCCGTGCGGGACTACGACGAAGCGTATGGGCGATACCTTGGCTGTGTCGCTGCCGTCGCGCCGGTTTATGGACAGAATTCTTCCTGAACGAAAAGATATCGAGGAACGCATCATGAGCCGAAGCGTTTTCATTGGAGATAGAGAGTATTTCCCGACGGTCAGTCCGATCCAGTACGAAGGACCGGGGTCGGACAATCCACTGAGTTTCAAGGCCTATGACCCGGAGCGGGTGGTGGGCGGCAAGACCATGGAGGAGCATCTTCGCTTTTCAGTGGCCTACTGGCATACGTTCTGCGGCGCCGGGGGCGACCCGTTCGGGCCGGGTACCCGCGTTTTTCCCTGGTTCGTAGGAGCGAACCCCATGGCGGATGCGGAGAGGCGTCTGGATGCGGCCTTCGAGTTTTTCACCAAGCTCAACGTGCCCTTTTATTGTTTCCACGACCGCGACATGGCGCCTGAAGGGGACAGTGTCGCCGCGTCCGAAGCCAACCTCGCACGCCTCGTGGGCCTGGCGCGCGAGCGCCAGCAGGAGACAGGCGTAAGGCTTCTGTGGGGCACCGCCAATCTGTTTTCGCATCCACGCTACATGAACGGCGGTGCGACCAACCCGGACTTTGCCGTGGTCGCCCACGCCGGGGCACAGGTCAAGGTCGCGCTCGACGCTACCGTGGAGCTTGATGGACAGAACTACGTGTTCTGGGGCGGCAGGGAGGGTTACGCCTGCCTGTTCAACACCGACACGAGAAAGGAGTTGGAGCACCTGGCACGCTTCCTGGAAATGGCGAGAGATTACGGCCGCTCCATCGGCTTCGAAGGTACTTACCTGATCGAACCCAAGCCCATGGAACCGATGTACCACCAGTACGACGCGGACGCTCAGACGGTCATCGGCTTTCTGCGCCACTTCGGGCTCGACCGTGATTTCAAGCTCAACATCGAAGCCAACCACGCAACCCTGGCGGGCCACAGCTCCGAGCACGATCTGCAAATGGCCGTGGACGCGGGCCTGCTGGGGTCGATCGACGCCAACCGGGGCAATCCGCAGAACGGATGGGACACGGATCAGTTCCCGACCAACCTCTACGATTGCGTGCACAACATGCTGATTGTGCTGGCCAACGGCGGGCTGGGCAGCGGCGGGCTCAACTTCGACGCCAAGGCACGGCGCGAATCGACGGATCTCGAAGACCTGTTCATCGCCCATATCGGTGGAATGGATGCGTACGCCCGCGCACTGGTGATCGCCGACCGTATCCTGGCGGACGGCCGGCTCGACGCGTTCCGCTCGGAGCGCTATTCGAGTTTCCGTGACGGGGAAGGGCGACGTTTCGAGCGCGGTGAGCTGACGTTGGCCGACCTGCGCGACATGGCAGCCGGTGCGGGCGAGCCCGAGCGCCAAAGCGGCAGGCAGGAGTGGGTGGAGAATCTCGTCAACGACTTCATGTTTTCCTGACCTCCGCGTGCGGGAAGGTCCGGCAGCGTGTTTCCGGGTGTAAAGGAGCAAGCGATGAGCAAGATACGATGGGGCATCGTCAGTACGGCGCGCATCGCGCAGCAGTTCGTGCGCGACATGGCGTTTGTGCCGAACGGCGAGCTTGTCGCGGTCGCCTCGCGCACGCACGCGACCGCACGGGCGTTCGCCGAGCGCCACGGAATTCAAGCGGCCCATGGCAGCTACCAGGAACTGTTCGATAACCCGGACGTGGATGCGGTTTACGTCGCCACCCCGCACACGCTGCATTTCCAGAATACGGCGGCGGCGATCCAGGCGCGAAAGCATGTACTTTGCGAAAAGCCCTTTACCGTGAGCCCGCTCGAGGCCCGGAACCTCTTTCGCATGGCGGAGCAGTCCGGTGTGTTCGTGATGGAGGGGATGTGGACATGGTTCCTGCCGGCGATCCGCAAGGCGCTGGAATGGGTGAGCGACGGCCGAATCGGCCCGCTGCGGCAGATCCAGGCCCACTTCGGCTACCCGATGAAGCCCTATGATCCGGAACGTCGCGAGTACAAGGTCGAACTAGCGGGGGGCTGCCTGTTCGACATGGGCATCTATCCGCTGGCCCTGGCGCTTCTCTTCACCGGCCGGGACCCGGACGATATCCGCCTGTTCGTGCGTAAAGCGCCGAACGGCGTGGACGACGACCTGCAGCTGCTGTTCAGTTACGGCGACAACGATGATGGCCTGGGCGCCGTACTGGGCAGTTCCTTCCGCAGCAAGCTACCCAACCAAGCCTGGTTGGTGGGCGAGGAGAGTTACATAGAAATCCCGGACTTCTGGCGCGCCAGCGAGTGCCGGCTCTATCACCTGGATGAGTGCGTGGATCGTTATTCCGACGGGCGCGAGAGCCCGGGCTTCAACTTCGAAATTGAGGCTGCGGGGGCCGATATTCTCGAGGGCCGCCAACAAAGCGCGATCATGCCCTGGACCGCCACCGTGCGGCTGCAGGAGCAGATGGAGCGAATCCGGGGCCTGTTCTGACAAAGCCGCCGCCGTGGCGGACCGGGGGCGTCCCTGGATCCGTCAGGTGGATGACCCCTTGTCCGAGAAGTCCATCGTGGCCCAGTAGTCGTCAACGGTTTCTTTCATTTCGCGATGCAGCAGCAGGATGCCGATGATGTTGGGGATGGTCATCAGAGCGATGGCGATCCCGGAAAACGTCCAGATGATGGTCGTATCGATCATCGAGGCCGCGAAAAAGCCCAACACGTAAAGCACCCGGTAATACCGTACGTATTCGACGCCCCAGAGGAACGTGACGGCGCGATCTCCGTAGTAGGACCACGATATCGCGGTGGAAAAGGCGAACAGAAGCAGGCTGATAGGGATGATGAATTGCCCGAGATCGCCCAGCAGGCCACGGCTGAAAGCCAGGGTGGTCAGGGGCGCGCTGTGTAACAGGGAGCGGCCACTGAGCTCAATGGAGCTGTCGGCGTCGAAGATGCGGCCGTTGTCCACCGGCAGAATGCCGCTGAACCGCCCTCCGGTCGACGTATCCGACACCACCACGTCCTCCGCTACCGAGCGGGCGTGGATCAGCGTGACCGGTTCGCGTATGTGGCCGTCATCCACATGCAGCCGACCTGAGAAGCGCCGTATGGCGCTGTCCGAGTCCGGATTGAGGAGCCGGAACAGCTGTTCGCGTTGCCCGGGATCGGATTCGCTGTACTCGCCGTCAAGCACGATCAGGTCCGCGCGTTGGAAGATATTCTCGTGTTTCTCCTTCCAGACCCCGGAGGACAGTAGCACCATGCCCGTCAGCATGCAGATGATGATCGTGTCGATGAACGGCTCGAGGATCGCCACCATGCCTTCGGAAACCGGGTGGTCGGCTTTGGCTGCGGAATGGGCGATGGGCGCGCTGCCCTGCCCGGCCTCGTTCGAAAACAGGCCGCGGTTGACCCCCCGGTTGAACGCGAACGCGATGCTCGCCCCGAGAAAACCGCCCGTGGCCGATGAACCCGTGAAGATGTCACCGGCGATGGCAGCCAGCGACGGGGCGATATTGTCGGTGTTCGCCAGGATCACCGAAAGCGCGCCCAGGAAGTAAACCAGCGCCATCAGTGGCACGAGCCTGGACGTGGTGGCCGCGATGCGCTTGATGCCGCCGAGGATGATCAACGCCAACAGGACGGCCAGTACCAGTCCGGTAACGAAGGGAGGGACGCTGAAGGCGGTATGCATCGCGTTCGAGATGCTGTTGATCTGCGGCATGTTACCGGTGCCGAATGATGAAATGATGGTGGCCACGGCGAATAGCGCCGCCATCCATTTCATGTTGAGCCGGTTCTTCATGTAATACATCGGTCCCCCGGCGGCGCTGCCGTCGCTGGCGAACTCCCGGTATTTGTGGGACAGGGTGACCTCGACGAACTTGGTCGTCATACCGAGCATTGCGGTCACCAGCATCCAGAACAGGGCGGCAGGGCCGCCGAGGTGGATTGCCAACGCCACGCCGGCGATATTCCCGGTTCCTACGGTGCCGGACAGCGCCGTGGTCAGGGCGCGAAAATGCGTGGTATCTCCCTTCGCGCCCTCCTCGTCATACTTGCCGCTGACCATCAGGAAGGCGTGGCGGAAATAGCGTATTTGAGGAAATTTCAGGTAGATAGTGAAAAACAGTCCCGTCCCCACCAGCAGGTAGACGAACCAGTTGGAGCCCCCGATGTGGGCGTCGATTACCGCGAATATGTGATTCAGATTTTGCATGCCAGTCCCTCGCCGGGGACCAATAGTAACGCGAACGCCGCGTCGAGTGACCGCTTGATTGACCCCCGGTAACGATTACCGGAAGATAGAGGGCTGACGGTAGGAGTGTATAAATGACCTGCAAGCTTACGATGACCCTGGTTTCCGAGAGTCAGGAAGGGAACTGCGGCGACGACTGGAAGTACGACCTCAATGTGAAAGTGTTCAGTGACGGCCTCAAGGGTGAGGGCTCGATCAGCGTGCCGAAGCACAACCTACGGTCCGGTGAGGTTCGCGCACCGCACGGCTCGCCGGAACCGCTGGTTCTGTTTACCGATGACGAAGTTTCACAGCTGTTTGTGAGAATGGAGCTCACGGCGACCGAAGTTGACATGTTCGTTGACGACGTGGGCAAGGCGAGCAAGGACCTTAACATCGACTCCCCGGTGCCGGGGAAGGGCAAGGTTACCCGTGACGTCGATATCGCCGCCGGCGTTCGCGAATCCCCAGGTATCTTCAACAAGAACTCCGTGTTTACCCTGCGGGTCCGGTTTACGCTCGACTGCGAATAGGGCTCGAGTATCGGTTTCCGGACGGGCACCCAAGTGGAGCTGTCTGCGACAAAGCGGCGGTTGCCGCCGATGAAATGGCTCCGGCCGACACCCGGCACGGGCTAGAATGACCGGATCATGTTGACCGCACTCATCAGGAACCAGGCTCGCCTGTTCTGGACGATTCACCTCGGCGGCTGGCTCGCGTGGGGCCTGTTGGCCAAATACGCCTACACGCGCGCGGTGATCGAAGATACACCACCGCGTTACCTCCTCTACGTCATGATGATCACGGTCATCGCGATCATCCTGTCGGCAGGTATGCGCCTGGTGTACCGGCGGCTCTGGGAGCAGGCGTTATGGCTGCAGCTTGCGGCATTGCTGGCGTGCAGCGCAGCGGTTGGTTGGATCTGGTTGCAGGCCCGGGGGTACATCTATTACCACTGGTTCGAGACCCAGGAGATGGCGGCCTGGGCGGCGGAAAAGGGCGCCGCCGCCGATTTGTACGAAAAGGTCTCGTACATGGAGTCGTTCCTTTCCGCTTTCACGGTCATGACGGCCTGGAGCGTGTTCTACTTCGTCATCAAGTACTACCAGGTGTTCCAGGAAGTGCAGAAAACCGCGTTGCGTTCCGCGGCGATGGCGCACGAGGCCCAGTTGAAGATGCTCCGGTACCAGCTGAATCCCCACTTCCTGTTCAACACGCTGAACGCGATTTCCACCCTGATCCTCGAGGAGCAGACGGAAGCAGCCAACCGCATGGTGACGCGCCTGTCCAGTTTCCTGCGGCATTCGCTGGACAACGACCCCATGCAAAAAGTCACGCTGGAGCAGGAACTGGCCGCGCTCAAGCTGTACCTCGATATCGAGAAGGTCCGCTTCGAGGAACGGTTGACGCTGGATATCGACGTCGAGGAAAATGCCGCGCGCGCCCTGATACCCGGGCTGTTGCTGCAGCCGCTGGTGGAGAATGCCATCAAGTATGGCATCGCGCGTTCCGAGGATGGTGGCCGGCTGCGAATCGCGGCCCGGGTTTTTGCCGGGGACCTGCTGATCGAACTGAGCGACGACGGCCCCGGAGTGGAGTTGGTCGACGGTGCCATTCCGGACGCGTCCGGGGTGGGGCTTCGCAACACGCGTGAGCGCCTGGAGGCGCTGTATGGCAGCCGCCATTCTTTCCACCTGAGCCCGACCGAGCCGCACGGTCTGACGGCGCACATCCGTATTCCTTTCGAGACGGACTGAACACCCGGGGCCGGTCGCGGCGCGCAGGGGCCGGTGGACGTGGGAACGTCGCGCCGGCACCTTGAAAAGGTCCCATCGATACACCAAACTGAATTCATCGAACGCGCATCCCCGATGCACCTCAAGTCACAGAAACCCTGAAGAGGAATACTCCATGTCCGAATACTCATTGAAGCCGGGCGTCGTCACCGGCGAAGGCTACGAGACTCTCGTGAACGCAGCCAAAGCCGGTGGTTACGCGCTGCCCGCTGTCAACGTGGTGGGAACCAACAGCCTGAACGCCGTGATGGAAGCGGCGGCGAAGGCCGGATCGGATATCATCATCCAGCTGTCCAACAGCGGCGCCGCGTTCTTTGCGGGCGCAGGCATGCCGGACGGGTTCAGGGCCAAAGTGCTTGGCGCAGTGGCGGCCGCTCAGCACGCGCACCTGCTGGCCGAACACTACGGGGTCTGTGTCGCCATGCACACGGATCACGCCAACCGCGCACTGATCCCGTGGGTTGAAGCCATGCTGGACGAGGGGGAAAAGTACTACGAACAGCACGGCAAGCCCCTGTACAGCTCGCACATGCTGGATCTTTCGGCCGACCCGATCGATTTCAACCTCGGCGAATGCGCCCGAATCCTGGAGCGCATGGCGAAGCTGGACATGTCGCTGGAAATCGAGCTGGGAGTGACCGGCGGCGAGGAAGACGGAATGGGCAGCGAATTCGATGAAGGGGCCGATAATTCACGCCTCTACACGCAGCCCGAGGACGTTCTGCGGGCATACGAACTCCTCGATCCTGTCGGACATTTCTCGGTGGCCGCGTCGTTTGGCAACGTCCATGGCGTGTATAAACCCGGCAATGTGAAGCTGCGGCCGGAAATCCTGAAGAACTCACAGGACCTGGTGCAACAGACTCACGACACCGGCCACAACCCGCTGAACCTCGTGTTCCACGGCGGTTCCGGCTCCGAGAAGGAGAAGATCGCCGCGGCCGTGAGCTACGGCGTGTTCAAGATGAACATCGACACCGACACCCAGTTTGCGTTTTCGTCGCCGGTCGGCGCCTATGTCGGTGAGCACGCGCGCGCCTTCCGGTTCCAGGTCGATCCCGAGGACGGCACGCCGTACAAGAAGCAGTATGACCCGCGCAAGTACCTCAGGCTCGGGGAACAGGGTGTGGTGGCTCGCCTCCAGGAAGCCTGTGAGGACCTCGGTTCCAAGGGCCGCTCCATAGCGCGCGCCTGAAGCGAAGCGCAAGCAGGCGCCGGGCGGGGGTGGACCGTTCCGCCCCGCCGCACGCTGGCAGAATGAACCGATGCCGCTGGTACAGCATTCCAGTCTTCCCACATTCGAGCGCCTGCGCGAGCAGGGACACGAAGTACTGAGCCTCGACCGCGCGACCCACCAGGACATCCGCGAACTCCACATCGGCTTTCTGAACATGATGCCGGACGCGGCGCTGGAGGCGACGGAGCGGCAGTTCATTCGCCTGGTGGGCGGCTGCAACCGCATTGCCCAGTTTTTCGTCTATCCGTTCTCTCTGGACGGGCTTCCGCGATCCGGTGAAACCCTGGGCTATATCCAACGTTTCTACAGTCGGTTTGCCGACCTTCGGGAGCAGGGGCTCGATGCGCTCATCATCACGGGCGCCAATGTAGGCAACCCCCATCTCGAGGAGGAGCCCTTCTGGCAGCCGCTGATGGAAGTGGTTGACTGGGCCCGGCACAACGTCGCGTCGACCCTGTGCTCCTGCCTTGCGACACACGCGATGCTCAAGCGGTTTTATCATATCGACCGGCAGCCGTTGCCGGAGAAGCGCTGGGGCGTGTTCAGCCACCGTGTCGCGGTCCCGCATCATCCGTTGTTGCGCGATATCAATACGCGTTTCGACGTGCCCCACTCACGCTACAACGACATTGCGCGCTCGCAACTCGAGAATGCCGGCCTCACCGTGTTGGCGGAGAGCCAGGAAGGCGGCGTGCACATGGCCGTGAGCGCGGATCAGTTCCGCCTGATCTTTTTCCAGGGCCACCCCGAGTACGACACCAACAGCCTGCTGAAGGAATACAAGCGCGAGGTGTATCGTTTCCTGAATGGCGAACTCCACGACCCGCCGCCATACCCGGATCACTACTTTTCCCGCGTTGCGGCACGGACGGCGGACCGTTTCGTGCGCGAGTCCGAGGAAGCCCTGCGCCGTGACGAGCCCTTGCCGGATTACCTGGAGCGGGAGGTCGAGCCCGAGCTCGACAACACCTGGGGCGACACGGCCAAGGCCATTATCAACAACTGGCTCGGGCTGGTGTACCAGGTGACCAATCTGGACCGCCAAGAGCAGTACATGGAAGGCGTCGATCCAGCCGATCCACTCAACATCAGGGGCCGGGCGGACATCGTTGCCCGCCCATCAGACGAGGACAGAACATGAAAGACCAGACCCTTGCCATTCACGCAGGCTTCAAGTCGGACAGCGCGACCAATGCGGTATCGGTTCCGATCTACCAGACCGTGGCCTACGAATTCGATGACGCGCAACACGGCGCGGATCTGTTCAATCTGGCCGTGCCTGGCAACATCTACACGCGCATCATGAACCCGACGACCGACGTTCTCGAGCAACGCTGCGCGGCGCTCGAGGGCGGCGTGGCGGCGCTGGGCGTAAGTGCCGGCAGCGCGGCCATCAATTACTCCGTGCTCAATATCGCGGAGCAGGGCAACAACATTGTCACCGTGCCAATGCTTTACGGTGGAACCTACACGCTTTTCAAACACATGCTTCCGCGGCAGGGCATCGACGTGCGCTTTGCGGCCGACGACAGTGTCGAAGCGATGGAGGGCCTCATCGATGACAAGACCACCGCCGTGTTCTGTGAGTCGATCGGCAACCCGGCTGGCAACATCGTCGACATCGAAGCGCTGGCGGAAATGGCCCGCGCCCACGGCGTCCCGCTGATCGTCGACAATACCGTGGCCACTCCCGCGCTGATCAAGCCGATCGACTGGGGTGCGGACATCGTGGTGAATTCCCTGACCAAATATATGGGCGGGCACGGCAATTCGCTGGGTGGCGTCATCGTCGATGGGGGCGAATTTCCCTGGGCGGACCACCCGGAAAAGTTCCACATGCTGAACGAGCCCGAGGAGTCCTACCACGGAGTGGTTTACACCGAGGCCCTGGGCGCCGCCGCCTACGTCGGCCGGGCTCGAACGGTAGCCCTGCGCAACACGGGTTCCGCGCTCAGTCCGATGAATGCATTCCTGATTCTGCAGGGTATGGAAACGCTTCCGCTGAGGATGCAGCGCCACTGCGAGAATGCACTCGCCGTCGCCGCGTTCCTCAAGGAACACCCGAAGGTGGCCTGGGTGAAGTTTGCCGGCCTGCCCGAGTCGCCGTATTACGACCTGGCCCAAAAGTACACGAATGGCCGCCCTTCGGCGCTGCTGACTTTCGGCATCGAGGGCGGATATGACGCTGGCGTTCGTTTCTATGACGCGCTGCAGATGTTCCTGCGCCTGGTGAACATCGGTGACGTGAAGTCGCTGGCCGCACACCCGGCGTCCACAACGCACCGGCAACTTTCGCAACAGGAACTGGAGACTGCCGGCGTTACACCCGACATGATCCGGCTGTGCATCGGCATCGAGGACATCGATGATATTCTCGCGGATCTGGATCAGGCGCTGACAGTGGCCTGATGTCGCTGCTGTTTTATTTCAACGGCTTCAATTCCGCGATACCGGAGGATTACTCCGATAACGAGAAGGTTGTGGCCGTCGAGTGTTATGCGGCGCGCACGGGGCGCCGCTTCCGTCCGTTTTCGGTGGACTACCGAAGGGCCGCGGAGCATGTCGAGGACCTGCTCATCCTTCTGAGCAGGCAAGCCGAACCGGTGATTTTCAGCGGGTCCTCGATGGGCGGCTGGTTTGCCCGCATCATGCAACTCAAGCTGGCCGCGGAACGTCCCGGCCTCGGCGTCGCCGCATTCGCCTTCAACCCGGCGTTCGACCTGGCCCGGCACGGACAGATCCTGCTGGGCCCGCAGGTGAATTTCGTCACCGGCGAATCGTACGAGTGGGGCGAGGACGATTGCGAGCGCGTGGCCGCGCTCGAGCAATCGGTGGATTACGACGCACCGCTGCCGTTCCATGTCTACGTCGACAAGGAAGACGAAGTCATCGACTGGCGCGCAAGCGCTGCACGCCATGCCGGCATGAGCAGCTTTACCGCTTTCGAGGGCGGCAGCCACCACTTCGAGCACGCCGCCGAAGCGCTGGAGCACCTGGAAAAGGCGCTGGGTGCCTCTCCCGGAGTCGACGGTTGAGCCGGCGCGCGATGCGCTGTGCTGCTGGAGCGGGGACGGACAACTTGATAGGATGACTGCCCCCCAACGGAATTGGATGAGGACTATGGCTATGTTCGACAAACACAAACCGACCCGGCAGGGAGAGCCGGAATCACCGGAGCCTGCCGCTACACCCCAATCGCCGAAGGCCGCCCCCGCGCCCGCCTCGGCCGGAACGGCAAATGTCGCCATGATCGGCCCGGGCATTAGCATCAATGGCGACGTGTCCGCCGATTCGAATCTGCGCATCGACGGTCACATCGAGGGTCGCAGCATCGAAAGTCCGCACGACGTGGAAATCAGCGAGTCCGGCAAGGTGACCGCGAGCGTTACCGCGAAGGTGGTGAAGATTGCCGGCACGGTCAACGGCGACATCGCCGGAAGCGAAAAAGTGCTGATCTCGCGCTCGGGTCGCGTGCAGGGCAACATCGTCGCACCCCGCGTGCAACTCGAGGATGGTGCGCTTTTCCGGGGCAGTATCGACATGACACCGACGGATTCGGCCTCTTCGGCCAAGTCGGAAAAGCAGAACCGGCCTGCCGGTGAGACCGGCACGCGTCCGACTGTCGTCACGGACCAGGGCAAGGCAGCCGCTGGCTCCTCGCGCAAGGACGCGGAACTGACGCTCAAGAGCGGTTGACATCCGCAGCCTTACAGGTGGAGGAAGCGGCCGGCGCCGCTCGCGCCGGCCCGCTCCTTTCTCGCCAGGCAACGCGCCTATTGCCGGCCCTGTTCCAGCTGCGCGACGTCGATCACCGGCTGATGGTGCTGGAGATCGGCTCGGCACTGCCCGAGACCGTGAATTTCTTCTCGGAGTTCAAGTGCCGGCTGCATTTCGTCGATCTCTTCGGCGAGGCATTCGTGCGCGATCAGCAGTCGCAGCTCTCGGAGCAGGAGCTTCGCGACGCCTTTGCCCGGCAGCTGCGCTTCCCGGAGGGAACGCGCTTCGACCTGTGCCTGCTCTGGGATTTTCTCGGCTACCTGGACGACTCGGCGCTGCGGGCGTTCAGCTCGGCGCTCAGCCCCTGGATTCATTCCGGCACGCGCGCCCACGGCTTCGGCATCCACCACCTCGCGATCCGGCTCGATAACATCCAGTATGGTGTGATCGACCGGGAAACCCTCAGCGTCCGGCAGCGTTTGGCGCCCCAGTTGCAGCATCACCCGCATTCCCAGATCGAGATGCAGGAAATGTTGACCTGTTTCAGGTTCGAGCGGGGCCTGCTGTTACCGGACGGAAAGCTCGAAATGCTCCTGAAACAGCGCCCCTGAAAGCCGCTGCCGTGGGCTCTTCCTCACTGGATCAACTGAAGATCGAGCGGAAAGCGGAACCGCCCCACGGCCGCCGCCGTTGGCTCGTCCCGCTGCTGATCGCGTCGGTCGTTGCAGCGGTGCTGGGCTGGTGGTACCTGTCGAGCCTCGACCGTCCGCTGCAGGTCAGGACCGCCGTCGTGCGCGAGTTCGGCGGCGCTTCCGGGGGCACTGTCCTGAACGCATCGGGTTACGTGACCGCGCGTCGCCAGGCCACTGTCTCCTCGAAGTTTACCGGCCGCGTAACCGAGGTCCTGATCGAGGAAGGCATGCAGGTGGAGGAAGGGCAGATCATGGCCCGGCTGGACGATTCGAATCTCCAGCCCGCACTGGCGCTTGCTGAAGCCCAGGGGCTGTCGGCGCAACGCAATGCGGCGGAAACCGAGGCTCATCTCACCGAAGCACGCCTCAATTTCGAGCGCACCGAGCAACTCGTCGAACGCCAACTCGCCAGCGAGGCGGAGCACGACCGCGCGCGCGCCCTGGTCCGGTCCCTCGAGGCCCAGCTGGAGCGCAAGCAGGCGGACGTGCAGGTTGCCGAACGGCAAGCGGACATTTATCGCCAGCAGATCGAGGACAGCATCATCCGGGCCCCCTTTGCCGGCGTGGTGGTCGCCAAGAACGCCCAGCCCGGCGAAATGATCTCGCCGGTGTCGGCAGGCGGCGGCTTCACGCGCACCGGGATCGGCACCGTCGTGGACATGGATTCGCTCGAGGTCGAAGTCGATGTGAACGAGGCCTATATCAAACGGGTGAGTCCGGGCCAGGCGGTCGTCGCTACGCTCGACGCCTACCCGGATTGGAAGATTCCGTGCCACGTGATCGCGATCATACCGACTGCCGACCGCCAGCGCGCCACGGTCGAGGTGCGGGTGGGGTTTGATGCGCTCGATTCGCGCATCCTCCCCGACATGGGAGTCAAGGTGGCATTCCGGGATTCGAGTGATGCAGGCGGAGGCGAGACCACCGCGGCCGGCCTGCGAGTTCCTTCCAAAGCGGTAGTCCGTGAAGGGGGGCGCGACTACGTGTTCGTCGTGGCTGCCGGCCGGGCGGAGCGCAGGGCCGTTTCACTGGGCAGCGCGGATAACGGTTCCGTGCACATTGTCGCCGGCCTGGCGTCCGGGGAGTCGGTGGTGGTTGATCCGCCGGTTAACCTGGCCGATGGCGTCAGCGTACGAGAGAGCGAAGAATGAATGATCCGGAAGGCGGTATGCTCGTCAGTCTGCACAACGTTGACAAGGTGTTCAGGCGCGGTTCCGAGGAAATCCACGTGCTGGGCGGGCTCGACCTGCAGGTTCCGGAGGGTGAATTCCTGGCGCTGATGGGGCCGTCGGGCTCCGGGAAATCCACCCTGCTCAACCTTATCGGCGGCCTGGACCGCCCGAGCCAGGGGGAGGTGGTCGTCGCGGGCGAGCGTATCGACAGGCTTTCCGGCCGGCGTCTGGCCTCCTGGCGGGCGCGCCACATTGGGCTGGTGTTTCAATTCTACAACCTGATGCCTATGCTCACCGCACAACGCAACGTGGAGTTGCCCCTGTTGCTGACGCACCTGTCGCGCGCCGAGCGCAAGAAGCGCGCGGCGATTGCGCTGGACATCGTCGGTCTTGCGCACCGGTCCGGCCATTCCCCGAAAACGCTGTCCGGGGGAGAC